>NZ_DASYGY010000004.1:600000-790265 GCF_035999195.1 Pseudoxanthomonas sp. | reverse complement strand
AGGCCTTGAACTCGCCACCGAAACGCTCCGCGCCGATCTTCGTCAGCGCCGCCGTCAGCGTCGTCTTGCCGTGGTCAACGTGACCAATCGTGCCCACGTTCACGTGGGGCTTGGTGCGTTCGAACTTACCCTTTGCCATGGCTGCTGGTTCTCGAGTGGATCAATGGATGGAAGTGGTGCTCACGAAAGGAATCGAACCTTCGACCTCCTCCTTACCAAGGAGGTGCTCTACCGACTGAGCTACGTGAGCGTGAAACCGGTTGTGTCGCCTGGATTGCCGCAGGTCCTGCACGGATGTTCAGTGGAGCGGGAGACGGGAATCGAACCCGCACTAGTAGCTTGGAAGGCTACAGTTCTACCATTGAACTACTCCCGCACCGGGAGACCACTACAACGCTAAGCAACAACGAAAACTGGTGGAGGGAGGTGGATTCGAACCACCGAAGGCGTAAGCCAGCAGATTTACAGTCTGCCCCCGTTGGCCGCTTGGGTATCCCTCCGGGATCACCGGACTGACTGGGCCGGGGCCAAATCAAACCAGGGTGAAACAGCCCGAGATTTTGGCGGGTGCCGACCCGTCTGTCAACGCGCCGGACACATTTTTTTTCTCAGACGTTGAACCGGAAATGCAGGACGTCGCCTTCCTGCACGCGATATTCCTTGCCTTCCAGCCGCAGGCGACCGGCATCGCGGGCACCGGCCTCGCCCTTGTACTTGAGGAAGTCGTCGAAGGCGATGGTCTCGGCGCGGATGAAGCCCTTCTCGAAATCGGTGTGGATCACGGCCGCGGCCTGCGGCGCGGTGGAGCCCGCCCTCACGGTCCAGGCCCGCACTTCCTTCACGCCGGCGGTGAAATAGGTCTGCAGGCCCAGCAACGTGTAGGCCGCCCGGATCACCCGGTTCAGGCCCGGCTCGTCCAGGCCCAGATCGGCCAGGAACGCGTCGCGGTCGGCATCGTCCAGCTGGGACAGCTCTTCCTCGATGGCGGCCGACACCGGCACCACCTGCGCCCCCTCGGTGGCGGCGCGCGCCCGCACGGCCTCCAGGTGCGGGTTGTTCTCGAAACCGTCCTCCAGCACGTTGGCCACGTACATGACCGGCTTCAGCGTGAGCAGGAACAGGTCGCGAACCAGCGCCTTCTCCTCCTCGTCCAGGCCCAGCGCGCGACCGGGCTTGCCGTCGTTGAGGCCGGCCTGCAGCTTCTGCAGCACCGGCTTGCGGGCGATCGCGTCCTTCTCGCCGGCCTTGGCGGAGCGCTCGGCCCGGTTGAGGGCCTTCTCGACGCTCTCCAGGTCGGCCAGCGCCAGCTCGGTGTCGATGGTGTCGATGTCCGAGATCGGGTCGATCCGGTTGTTGACGTGGATGACGTCGTCGTTCTCGAAGCAGCGCACCACGTGGGTGATCGCATCCACCTCGCGGATATGCGCCAGGAACTTGTTGCCCAGGCCCTCCCCGCTGGCGGCGCCCGCCACCAGGCCGGCGATGTCGACGAACTCCACCGCCGTCGGGATGACCTTCTGCGGCTTGACGATATCGGCCAGCTGGTTGAGGCGCGGATCCGGCACCGGCACCACGCCCACGTTCGGCTCGATGGTGCAGAACGGGAAGTTGGCCGCGGCGATGCCCGCCTTGGTCAGCGCGTTGAACAGGGTGGACTTGCCGACGTTCGGCAGGCCCACGATGCCGCATTTGATGCCCATGTCTACATCCGTGATTCGTGATTCGTGATTGGTGATTCGCGGCCGGGTGCGCGCCTGCAAATCACCAATCACCAATCACGGCTTCGGCGTATGCAACCGCGTCATCGCGTCCATGAAGTTGCCCGCGACCGCGAGCGGCAGCACGTCGATGGCGTCGTCGATCGCGCGGGCGATCAGGATTTCGTCGTCCTTGCCCGGCTTGCCCAGCACCCAGCCGGTCACCCGATCCTTGTGCCCGGGATGGCCGATGCCGATGCGCAGCCGGTGGAACTTGCCGTGACCCAGGTGCTGGATGGTGTCGCGCAGGCCGTTCTGGCCGCCGTGGCCGCCATCGAACTTGAGCCGCGCCACGCCGGGCGCCAGGTCCAGCTCATCATGCGCCAGCAGCGCCTCTTCCGGGGCGATCTTCCAGAAACGCAACGCCGCCGCGACCGACTTGCCGCTGAGATTCATGTAGGTGGCCGGCTTCAGCAGCCAGACCGGCTGGCCGGCGACCACGACCTTGGCCGTCTCGCCGAACAGTTTGCTGTCCAGCCCGAAGCGCTCACCCTGCCGTTCCGCCAGGGCGTCGACAAAATGGAACCCGGCGTTGTGCCGGGTTCGGGCATGTTCGGCACCGGGATTGCCCAGTCCGACGATGAGGCGCAGGCCTGCCATGGAGACGCATCGCGCGCCTTCGCCCGCCGAGGCGGGCGAAGGCTCACGCGATTACTTGTCGTCCTTCTTGGCGACCTTGGCGGCCGGCACGTCGGCCGACTCCGCCGGGGCTTCCTCGACCTCTTCCTTGCCGTGCTTGGCGATCACGACGGCGACGTCGTGTTCCTTGCCCAGCTTCAGCTCGGGGATGACCACGCCGGCCGGCAGCTTGACGTCGGACAGGTGGATCACCGCGCCGATGGCCAGGTCGGCCAGGTCGATCTCGATGAACTCCGGCAGGTCCTTCGGCAGGCACTCGACGACGACTTCGTTCAGCTCGTGGGTGACCACGACCTCGGCGGACTTGCCGGCCGGCGACTTGTCTTCGTTGAGGAAGTGCAGGGGCACCGCGGTGCGCAGCGTCTCGTTCTCATTCACGCGCTGGAAGTCCAGGTGCATGATCTGCTGCTTGAACGGATGGCGCTGCATGTCACGCAGCAGGACCTTCTGGATGTCGCCGTTGAGGCTCAGGTCCAGGATCGACGAGTAGAACCAGTCGTGCTGGGAGGCCAGCCAGACTTCGTTGTGGTTCAGCTGGATGCTGACCGGCTTCAGTTCGCCACCGTAGACGATGGCAGGCACGGCGCCCGCGTGACGGAGGCGGCGGCTCGCACCCTTACCCTCGTCCTCGCGACGCTCGACCTTGATTTGATGCGTCTTAGCCATGTTCTTCACTACCTAAGTTGAATGAACCGCCTCGCGGCGGCTTTGACGACTCTTCCGCGACCAGAAGAGTCCTGGGAAGGCCGGGACCCGGCATTCGGGATTCTTGATTCGCAAGCGCATCGGCTTGTGCGAATCACGAATCCCCAATCACGAATCCCGGCTCTCAATCCACGTACAGCGAACTGACCGACTCGCCGAAGGCGATGCGGCGGATCGTTTCCGCCAGCAGTTCCGCCACCGACAGCTGGCGGATCTTGCTGCAGCCCTGCGCCTGCGGCGAGAGCGGGATGGTGTCGGTGACGACGAGTTCGTCGAGCACCGAGTTGTTCAGATTGTCCACCGCCGGGCCCGAAAGCACGGGGTGGGTGCAGTACGCCGCCACCTTGTTGGCGCCGTGCTGCTTCAGCGCGGCCGCCGCGGCGCAGAGCGTGCCGGCGGTATCGACGATGTCGTCCACCAGCACGCAGTCCTTGCCTTCCACGTCACCGATGATGTTCATCACCGTGGCGACGTTGGCGCGCGGACGGCGCTTGTCGATGATCGCCAGGTCGGCATCGTCGAGGCGCTTGGCCACCGCACGGGCGCGGACCACGCCGCCCACGTCCGGCGACACCACCAGCAGGTTCTCCGTGCCGTAGGCGCGCCAGATGTCGGCCAGCAGCAGCGGCGACGCGTAGACGTTGTCGACCGGGATGTCGAAGAAGCCCTGGATCTGGTCGGCGTGCAGGTCGACCGTCAGCACGCGGTCCGCACTGACGGCCCCGAACATCTTCGCCGCCACCTTCGCCGTGATCGGCACGCGCGACGAGCGCATGCGGCGATCCTGGCGGGCGTAGCCGAAGTACGGCACCACCGCGGTGACGCTGCTGGCCGATGCGCGCTTCAGCGCGTCGATCAGGACCAGCAGCTCCACCAAGTTCTCGGCACTCGGCGCGCAGGTGGGCTGCACGACGAACACTTCCTGCCGGCGGACGTTTTCCTGGATCTCGACCTGCACTTCGCCATCGGAGAAGCGGGAGACCAGCGCCTTGCCCGGCCGCACGCCCAGCTCCCGGCAGATGCTGTTCGCCAACGGTTTGTTGGCATTGCCGGAGAACACGAGCAGGTTACGTTCGTCTTGCATGGCGTCGTCTCGGCGGATGCGGCTGGACTGCAGGATTGGCAGGGGCGGAAGGATTCGAACCTACGAATGCCGGGATCAAAACCCGGTGCCTTAACCACTTGGCGACGCCCCTAGGCGTTTTTCTCCGTCCCGCGAGCCTGCGCCAGCGCATCCAGCAGCGGCGAGCGCGCCGCGCCCTCCACCACCCAGGCACGAAGCCCGGCAGGCAGTGACGCCAGCGCGATCCCGGCAGAGGCCCGGTCGGCGAACTCCACGAAGCAGCCGCCGCCGGAACCCGTCAAACGTGGCGTACCGATCTGCGACAGGGCCTGGAAGACCGCCTCGATGGCAGGCTCCCGGCGACGCACGACCGGCTCGAACGCGTTGCCGAGAAGTGATCCCGAAACGAAGTCCGATATTTTCGCGGGTGCAGCATCACGCGTCAAATCCGGGGATCCGAACAGGGCCGCCGTCGGCACGTGGACGCCCGGATCGACCAGCAGATACCAGGCGGCGGGGAGCGCCAGCGGCGTCAGCTCCTCACCCACCCCTTCCGCCCAGGCATTCTCACCGCGGATGAAGACGGGCACATCCGCTCCCAGCTGCAGTCCCAGCGACGCCAACCGGCCTGGTGCCAGACCGCAGCCCCACAGGTGGTCCAAGGCAACCAGCACGGTCGCCGCGTCCGACGATCCGCCACCGAAACCGCCACCGGCCGGAATGCGCTTTTCGACGCCAATATCCACACCTTGGGCGACATTGGCTTCTTTTCTCAGGAGTCTGGCGGCACGGACAACCAGATCGTCCGCCTCGGAGACTCCCGGGACGGACTCGCCCGTCCGACGGATCTCGCCATCAGACCGCAGACGCAGGTGGATCGTGTCGCCCCAGTCGAGTAGCCGGAAGACGGTCTGCAGCAGGTGGTAGCCGTCGGCGCGCCGCCCGACGATCTGCAGCATCAGGTTCAGCTTGGCCGGCGCCGGCCAGTCCGACCAGCCCTCCGCGGCGGGGAAGGCCGTCACTGCGGCGCCAGTTGCCACTGGTCGACGGCGACCTTCACCGTCGCACCCTGACGGCGCGCCTCCATGCGGCGCGGCATGACCGGCTGGTCACCTTCGGCCGGGAACCAGTCGAGATAATCCACCCGCCACCCATGCTGGGTCAGGGTCCGCAGCCTGCCCTCGAGGTCGTACTCCACGCCAGTGGCCGGCGCGGTGGGATCCGCAATGCCGCGGGCCCAGTGCACCATGGAGGCGACCGGAATGTCCCAGCCGGTCGCCTCGCGCAGCAGGCGATCGGCATCGGCGCCTTCACGCGGCCCACCCTCCAACCCGTCCAAGCGAGCCGCCCGGGTCTGCAGGTCGCCGCCGAGGCGCCAGCTCTGCCGGGTCACCGGCGCGCTCAGCGCGACGAGATACCCGGTGCCCGTCTGCTGCCAGTCGATGCGGCCGCTGCCACCCTTGCCATTGGCATTGACCGCGACCCGACCCGCGAACGACCAGTCAGGCCGCGACTCCAACCAGGCCGAGCGGGTGGCCTGCGCGGCCTGCGCCGCGGCCAGCGCTTCGGGGTCGCGCAGGACGGGCGATTCCGCCGTCGGGCCACGCGTGGCGCAGCCGGCCATCGACAGGGCCGCCAGCCCCGCCAGCAGAAATCCAGAAACCTTCATGCGCCTGTCTTCTCCAGCGCCCGCAGCAGCGAGCGGTTGTCGGGATCGAGCTTGCGCGCTTCCTCGAAAAAGCGGCGCGCCTCGTCCTTCTGTCCCATCACCCACAACACCTCGGCCACGTGGGCGGCGATTTCGGGATCCTTCTGCAGCGTGAACGCACGCCGCAGTTCGACCAGCGCCTCCGCGTTGCGGCCCAGCCGGTACAGCACCCAGCCGTAGCTGTCGATGATGGCCGCATCGTCCGGCGCCGCGGCGCGGGCGCGATCGATCAGCTCGAGCGCTTCCCGGTAGCGCGTGGTGCGGTCGGCGAGCGTATAGCCCAGCGCGTTCAGCGCGGCGACGTTGTCCGGTTCGATGACCAGAATGCGCCGGAGGTCGGCTTCCGCGTGGTCGATGCGGTCGCGCCGTTCCCACGCCAGCCCGCGCGAATACAGCAGCGCCAGATCGTCCGGATAGGCCGCCAGACCGCGCGCGAACACGTCCAGTTCGCCCGCATCCTGTCCATCCTGTTGTCGCAGTTCGGCTTCCATCAGGTAGGCGTCGCGGCGGGTACCGTCCTCCACGCTGGCGTCGCCCTGCAGGGCCCGGGCTTCGGCGAAGGCCTCGTCCTTTCGCTTCAGGTCGAACAGCGTCTTGATCGCCCGCAGCCGGGCTTCGGCCCGCTGTTCGCCTGCCGGCACGCTGCGGTACCAGCCGAGGGCTTCTTCATGGCGATCCAGGAATTCGGCCATCTGGCCGAGCAGCAGGCGCCGGTCGGGGCTGTACTGCGTGGGCTGGTCCTTGCCGGCCTGCTTCAGTTCTTCGTAGAGGGCGCCGAGTGCCGTCTTGTCGTCGGCCTTGGCCAGCAGCTGCGCACGCAGCCCGTAGGTCAGGGTGTCCTGGGGCCCCTGCCCCATGGCGCGCGATGCGGCCACGGGATCGCCCAGCCGGTCGTACTCCTCGGCAAGCTTGAGGCGCAGGGCGGGATCGGTCGCCGCCCTGGGCAGCAAGCTGTCCAGCACGGCGCGCGCCTCCTGCTTGCGGTCGGCCTGCAGCAGCTGGCTGGCCTGCAGGAGGTCGACCAGCGGCTCTCCGGAAAAGCGCTTGACCACGTCGCCGACCATCCGCTCGACCAGGGCAGGCTGGTCCAGTTGCTGGGCCAGCCCGGTGAAGGCGAGCCACGGCGGCAGTTTGTCGGGGATGGCGCCCTCGTCCACCAGCTCCCGCAGCAGCCTCGGGGCCAGCGTCGGGTCCTTGCCGCCGCTGCCCAGCGCTGTCAGCGCATAGCGCCAGCCCAGGTCATCGGACTCCTTCATCAGCGCCGCCAGTTCCCGGCGCGCGATCTGCCCCTGCCCCTGGCGCAATGCCAGCGTCGCCTCGGCGCCACGCAGGGCCAGCGTACGCGGCGAACGGGCCCGCCACAGTTTGATCGCCTCGGCAGCGCGCGCATCGTCCTTGGCCAGCAGGGCGATGCGGGTGGCGCGCTCGGCCAGACCCGCATCGTCGCCCCGCTTCGCCGCATCCAGATACCAGCGGGCGGCCTCCGGCAGCTGACCGGCCTGCAGGGCGAATTCGCCCGCCATCACGGTGGCCAGCGCATCGTCGCGCGTGTCCGCAGGCGGGGCGGCGGTCGCGGCGATGGCGGACGGTGCGGCGAGCGCGAAAACGAGTACGGCGACCCAGCGGCGAATCATTTCGGGCATGAACGTCACGTCGGCCGTAAAATGGCGGCCCTGATATGAGCCAGCAGCTTACTGCAAGCGCCTGAACGATGACGTTGTGGGTCCTCGGACTGAACCACCAGACCGCGCCGGTCGACCTGCGCGAACGGGTGGCATTCGACGCCGGCACGGTGCCGCATGCGTTGTCGTCGCTGCGGGCGCTGCCCGACGTGATGGAGGCCGCCCTGCTCTCCACCTGCAACCGTACCGAGCTGTATGCGGTGGCCGAGGATGGCGACGTGCTCGCAAGCTGGCTGGCGACCCATGCGGAAGGCCTGGAGGGCTACCTCTACCGCCACCGCGATGCCGACGCCGTGCGCCACCTGTTCCGGGTCGCGACAGGACTGGATTCCATGGTCCTCGGCGAGCCGCAGATCCTCGGCCAGGTGAAGGACGCCTGGGCCACGGCGCGCGAACACGGCGCGCTGGGCAACCGCCTGGACCGCCTGTTCCAGCAGACCTTTGCCGTGGCCAAGCGCGCACGCACCGACACCCGCGTCGGCGCGAATCCGGTCTCGGTCGCCTCCACTGCCGTGCGGCTGGCGCAGAACTCGTTCGCCCGCCTCAGCGAGTCGACCGTGCTGCTGGTCGGCGCCGGCGAGACCATCGAACTGGCCGCCAAGCACCTGAGCGAAGGCAAGGTGCGCCGGCTGCTGGTCGCCAACCGCACGCTGGCGCATGCGCAGGAACTGGCCACCCGCCACGGTGGTTACGCGCTGCCGTTGACCGAACTGGAACGCCACCTGGCCGAAGCCGATGTGGTGTTTTCGGCCACCGCCGCGCGCGAACCGGTCGTCCTGCAGGCGCAGGTCGCCGCCGCACTGGCCAAGCGCAAGCACAAGCCCATGCTGCTGTTCGACCTGGCCGTGCCGCGCGACATCGAAGCCTCGGTGGCCGAACTGCGCGATGCCTACCTCTACACCGTCGACGACCTGGAACGCGCCGTCGAGGACAACCGCCGCAGCCGGCGCGAAGCCGCCGACGCCGCCGAGGCGATCATCGACGTGCAGGTCGGCCGCTTCATGGAAAGCCTGCTCGCCGGTTCCCGCCAGGAGCCGCTCAAGCGCCTGCGCGCGCTGGGCGAGTCCACGCGCGAGGACGTGCTGGCGAAGGCACGCCAGCAACTCGCCAACGGCCGCGAGCCGGAGCAGGTGCTGGAATTCCTGGCGCACACGCTGACCAACCGCCTGCTGCATCCGCCGACCGCCGCCCTGCGCGAGGCGGCGATGAGCGGCGATGCGGAACTGACCCGCGCGGCGGATCGCCTGTTTCCGGCGCAGCCGCCCTACTCCCACCTGAAGAAAGACGATGACGCCGACGCTGCGCCGTAAGCTCGAAGCGCTGGCCGAACGCCGGGAAGAACTGGAACGCCTGCTCGCCGACCCCGACGTGATCGGCGACAGCGATCGCTTCCGCAGCTTCTCGCGCGAGTTCTCCCAACTGGAGCCGGTCGCCACCGCCATGGCGGAGGAAAAGCGTGCACAGGCCGACCTGGCCGCCGCGCGCGCGATGCGCGGCGATCCGGAGCTGGCAGAACTGGCCGACGAGGAGATCGCCGCCGCCGAACAGCGGCTGGCGCAGCTCGACGAAGAACTGATGCTGCTGCTCCTGCCGAAGGACCATCGCGACGACGGCAACCTGTTCCTCGAAGTCCGCGCCGGCACCGGTGGCGACGAGGCCGCGATCTTCGCCGGCGACCTGTTCCGCATGTATGCGCGTTATGCCGAACGGCAGGGCTGGAAGGTCGAGATCGAATCGGACAGTCCCGGCGAGCATGGCGGCTACAAGGAGATCGTGGCGCGCGTGGTCGGCCGCGGTGCCTATTCCAAGCTCAAGTTCGAGTCCGGCACCCACCGCGTGCAGCGCGTGCCGGAAACCGAATCGCAGGGCCGCATCCACACCTCGGCGGCGACGGTGGCGATCATCCCGGACGTGGACGAAGTGGACGACATCGTCATCAACCCGGCCGACCTGAAGGTGGACACGTTCCGTTCGTCCGGCGCCGGTGGCCAGCACGTCAACAAGACCGAGTCCGCCATCCGCATCACCCACGTGCCCAGCGGCGTGGTGGTGGAATGCCAGACCGAGCGCAGCCAGCACGCCAACCGCGACAAGGCGATGAAGCGGTTGAAGGCGCAGCTGCTCGATGCCGAGCGCAGCAAACAGCAGGCCGCGCAGGCGGAGACACGCAAGCTGCAGGTCGGCAGTGGCGATCGCAGCCAGCGCATCCGCACCTACAACTTCCCGCAGGGCCGCATCACCGACCACCGGGTCGACGGCCTGACGCTGTACGACCTGCCCAATATCATCCAGGGCAACCTGGACGAGCTGATCGACCGGCTGAGCCGCGAGCATCTGGCCGATGAACTGGCGCGCCTGACGGAAGCGGCCTGATCGAACGCCGTCCCCGGACACTTCCCGTGTCGTCATCCGGCGGCTTTCAACAGCCGAATGGCTGGTCAGGCCGGGATGACGATATCGAGCTAGGCCGGGGCCACGTAGCTCGCACAAGCACGAACCCGGGCGACGCACCCCAAGGAATCCACGATGAGCCTCCTGATCACCCGTGCCACCGTCGATGATGTCGACACCATCGCGCCGCTGTTCGACCGCTACCGCATCTTCTACGGCAAGCCATCGGACCCGGGACTGGCGCGGGACTTCATCCGGGCGCGCGTGACGCGCGGCGAATCGGTCATCCTGTCGGCGTCACTCGAAGGCGATGCGGTCGGTTTCGTCCAGCTTTATCCCGCGTTCTCTTCCGTCAGCGCAGGACACGTCTGGATCCTCAACGATCTGCTGGTGCTGCCGGAGGCGCGCCGCCACGGCGTCGCCCGCGCGCTGCTGTCGGCCGCCGCTGACTTCGCCCGCGCCGATGGCGCACTGCGGCTGGAACTGGAAACCGACCACGACAACGCCAACGCACAGGCGCTTTACCGCGCCATGGGCTGGACACCATACGACGGCACCCTGCGCTTCCGGCTGCCGCTCTGAGCGTGGCGGTGAACGCTGATTTCCCTGGCGTGGGAGCGACGTCAGTCGCGAACAGGCATCGAGATCGCAAATGACGTCGCTCCCACAGTCGGAGATCCGCGCATCCGCGGCTTGTCGCACAGGTTCGCCTATCGCTAGGCTGCACGCATGATCACCGCGCCCCCTTCCACTGCACACAGCACGTGCGGCATTGGCCCCGGAAAGGGCGATGGCCGCTGACAACCCGCGCGAGGAGCGCGCACAACTGCGGCTGCAGGTACAGCAGAACCCCCAGGACTTCATCGCCTGGGTAATGCTGTCCGATGCCGAACTCGACCACGGTGATGCCGACGCCGGACGCCGCGCCGCCGAGCGCGCACTGGTTCTGCGCCCGCGCCATCCCGAAGCGCTCGCTCGGCTCGGCCGTAGTCACTGGCTGGCGGGCCGGCACATGCAGGCCGCGCAGGCGTTGAGCGAAGCGGCCACGCAGGCGCCGCACCATCCCGGCATCGCGCTGTGGCTGGGCCACGCACTGGAAGACGCCGGCGAGGCGGAAGCCGCCGCGCAGGCCTACGAACACGCCTATCGCCTGGTGCCGAACGAGCCGATGTTCGCCGCCCATCTGCTCAACTGGCGCCGCAAGCTCTGCGACTGGCGCGAACTCGATACGCTGTCGGCGCAGGTGCGTCGTGCCGTGCGCGAAGGCAACGGCGTCGTGGAACCGTTCGCTTTCCTCAGCGAAGACGCCAGCGCGGACGAACAGCTGGCGTGCGCGCGTCAGCGTGCGCGGCCCCTGGCATCGGTCATCCGGCCACTGCCGCCGGCCCCGCGCGCAGCGGCGGACGCGCCGCTGCGCCTCGGCTTCCTGTCAAACGGCTTCGGTGCACATCCTACCGGCCTGCTGACGGTCGCCTTCTTCGAGGCCCTGCAGGCACAGGACACCGCATCTGCCCACCTGTTCGCGCTGACGCCCGACGATGGCAGTCCCATCCGGCAAAGGCTGGCAGCCGCGACGCAGTTGCATGACGTGGCCGGACAGCCGCACGCGCGCATCGCGCAGACCATCCGCGACCAGCGCATCGATGTGCTGTACGACCTGCGCGGCTGGGGCGGCGGTGGCACGCCGGAAGTGCTGGCGATGCGACCGGCAGCGGTGCAGGTGAACTGGCTGGCCTATCCCGGCACCTCCGGCGCGCCCTGGATCGACTACGTGCTGGCGGACCGTTTTGCACTGCCCGAAGCACTCGTGCCGGCCTACAGCGAAGCCGTCGCCTGGCTGCCCGATGCCTTCCAGCCTTCCGATACGCGCCGCGTGGTCGAGCGAGCGCCATCGCGCGAAGCCTGCGGCCTGCCGGCCGTCGGCATGGTCTACGCCTGCTTCAACAACAGCTACAAGCTCAACCCGCGTAGCATGGGCAGGATGCTGGACGTGCTGGCGAACGTCGACGGCAGCGTGCTGTGGCTGCTGTCCGGGCCCGGCCGCGCCGACGACAGGCTGCGTGCGGTGGCGCAGGCCCGCGGCCTGGATCCGGCGCGGCTGGTGTTCATGCGCAAGCAGCCGCATGCGGCGTATCTGGCGCGCTACCGGCATGTCGACCTGTTCCTCGACACGCATCCCTACAACGCGCACACGACGGCCTCCGATGCGTTGTGGGCCGGGTGCCCGGTGCTGACCTGTCCCAGCACGACGTTCGCCGCGCGCGTGGCCGGCAGCCTCAACCACCATCTCGGGCTGGACGACATGAACGTGGCCGACGAGGGCGCGTTCGTCGCCACCGCGATCCGACTGGGGCACGACGCGGCGGCGCGTGCCGACCTGCGCGCGCGCCTGCAGGCGGCTATCGTGCAGGCGCCGCTGTTCGACATGACGCAGTTCGCGCAAGGGTTCGTCGGCGTTGCCCGACGCATGGCGGAACGCCATCGCAACGGCCTGCCACCCGCGCCGCTCGACTGACCCGCGAGTGCGCTACCCTGCGGCCATGAGCCATGCCGACGCCCTGATCCCCCTGCACCTTTGCGTGCTGACCGTGTCCGACAGCCGTACCCTCGCCGAGGACCGCTCCGGCGACTACCTTGTCGAGGCACTCGCGCAGGCGGGCCACCACCTGCACGACCGCGCCCTGCTCCCCGACGACCGCTATCGCCTGCGCGCGACCGTCTCGCAGTGGATCGCGGACCCTGCTGTCGATGGCATCCTGGTGACCGGCGGCACCGGTTTCACCGGCCGCGACTCCACGCCCGAAGCGCTGCTGCCGCTGCTGGACAAGGAAATGCCCGGCTTCGGCGAACTGTTCCGCCATGTCAGCGTCGAGGAGATCGGCACCTCGTCATTGCAGTCGCGCGCGTTCGCCGGCCTGGCCAACCAGACCTTCCTCTTCTGCCTGCCCGGTTCCACCTCGGCCTGCCGCACGGCATGGGAGAAGATCATCCGCGCGCAACTCGACGCACGCACGCGTCCGTGCAACCTGGCGACGCTGCGTCCCCGTTTGAAGGAATGAGCCAAGGAGCGCCTGCGATGTCACTCGATGCCACCCTGCGTCTGCTCACCAAGGCCAGCGGCCTGACCGCCGCCGATCTCGCCGCCGCCATCCCGCGTGCGGGCGTGACCACGGTGAAATCCTGGCTCGCCGGCGAGAAGATGCCCGGCGGCGACCAGCTCGCCGCCCTCGCGCGCGCCTTCGGCGTACCCGCCGGGGCGCTGCTGTCGGAACTGGCGACCACGCTGGACCCTGCGCGCACCCAGGGCGAGCACGACCTGCTCGCCGCCTACCGGGCACTCAATACACGGCAGCAGGGCGCACTGCTCGAAGTCGCCCGCGGCATGGCCGGGCACAAGGTACGCCGCAAACGCTGATTCCCCGCCACACAGGACGTCGTGATGAAATCCCTCAAGCGCAAGGACTACGAAGCCCGCCTCAAGCCGCTGCAGCTCGAACTCGCCGCGATGGCGCGCTGGGCGTCCCACTCCGGCGCGCGCATCGTGGTGGTGATGGAAGGCCGCGACACCGCGGGCAAGGGCGGCGCGATCGGCGCGATCACCGAACACCTCAACCCGCGCCAGTGCCGGGTGGTGGCGTTGCCCAAGCCCAGCGAGCGCGAAGCCACGCAGTGGTACTTCCAGCGCTACATCGCGCACCTGCCCGCGGCGGGCGAGATCGTGCTGTTCGACCGCAGCTGGTACAACCGCGCCGGCGTGGAGAAGGTCATGGGCTACTGCACCGACGAACAGCACGCGCGCTTCCTGCAGCAGGCGCCGGTGTTCGAGCGCGGCATCACCGACGACGGCATCCTGCTGTTCAAGTACTGGCTGTGCGTGGACCAGGCGCAGCAGGAAGAGCGCTTCGCAGAACGCGCCGAAGAACCGCTGAAGAGCTGGAAGCTGTCGCCCATCGACCTGAAGGCGCGCGAGAAGTACGCCGACTACACCGCCGCGCGCGAAACCATGCTGGAAGCGACGCATACGAAGCACGCGCCATGGACGCTGGTCGACTTCAACGACCAGCGCATCGGTCGCCTCACTCTGATCCGCGACCTGCTGGATCGCCTGCCGGATACGCAGGTGCCGCTGGAGCCGCTGGGCCTGCCGCCACTGAAGGGCAAGCTGCACCGGGAACGCTACGGCGTGCTGAAGCCGATCAAGCCGCACCACGGCGGCTGACGCATGCGGTTGCCGCTGATGGCCGCGCTGTGGCTGGCCGCATCGCGCGCGATGGCCCAGGACGCCACTGCGGCATCCGACGACGCCGATGCGACGACGCTGGACACCCTCATCGTCCGGCCCGAGCCGGAGGAAGTGGTGGATCTGTACCGCTTCGAGAATCCGGTGGATGTCGAACCGACGGTGTTCGAGCGCAGCTGGAAAGAGCCCACCAGCCTGGAACAACTGGGCAAGAACGGCGGCATCGTGCCGGTGCTGGCCGGACTTGCGGCGAAAGGCATACAAACCGGCGCACGCAAGATCCCCGGCTGGAAGGAACCCCGGCAAGAGGTGATCGCACGCCCACCGCCGCTGGACGAGGAACAGGCCGCGCGGGCCTTGCGCCTGCAGCAGTCCGGCGAACCCTGAGGCTGCATCACCGGCCGCAGTGCCGCGCACGGAGCCTGGACGCGGCTGCATTGCGAAGCCAGTGCGCCGATCGCCTGACGCCGGTCGCGATCCGCTCGACCCGCTGTCCGGAACACCGGTGCGGGACGCACTGTCGGCTACGCCGGTAGCGAAGGCGAACCGGCATGTCCGCCAAGGCCCGGTCGAGTGCCCCGCCAGACAACAACGACCGGCGCAAGCAGCCCGTACGCCATCGGCAGGTCGCCACGGGACATCGCGCGGTCACGGTGTGTCCGAGCGCCGCGCGCCCGACGGCGTGGCCGACGATGCCTGCCGCACGCACGCGTCCCGTTGATCGGCGCGCCGCGTGTCGCGCGCCTGCATGTTCCGTCCGCTTACCAGAGCAGCCAAGCCATCGCCGCGCCAACAATTGCGATAGCCCAACTGCATCACATCCGTTCATGCATGCGTCCGGCATACCGGCATCCGGCGGATCCGATGCGGACCGTCCACCCCACACGCACTACCCGGCACGACGTGGACTGCGCTGCAGACCGCGACCTTCACCTTACGCAAGGCCATGGGAGAGTGAACATGTTGAGGAGCTTGGGCAGGACCTGGTGGCTGATCGGTGCACTGGCGATGACCGCCAGCGGCAGCGCGTATGCGCAGACCGTCAGCTGCAGCGGCATACCCGCGTGGACATCGTCCACCATCTACAACCCCGGCGACCGGCTGGTGTACCAGAGTCGCCTGTACGAAGCGAAGATCCAGATCTGGAACGCCCCACCCACCCACTGCACGAGCTGCGGCTGGTACCAGGACCTGGGTGCGTGCGGCACCGGCGGCAACCAGCCGCCCAGCGTCACCCTGACCTCGCCCGCCAACGGCGCGTCCGTCGCCACCGGCAGCACCGTGACCGTCAGCGCGACCGCCAGCGACAGCGACGGCACCATCGCGCGCGTGGAGTTCTTCCGCGGCACCACGTCGCTGGGTGTGGATACGACCGCGCCCTACAGCGTGACCTGGACCAATGCGGCCGCGGGCAGCCACGCCTTCCGCGCGGTCGCCACCGACAACGGCGGCGCGACCGCGCAGTCGGCCACGGCCACGATCAGCGTAGGCACCGCGTCGGATACCGTCGCGCCCAGCGTGCCGAGCGGATTGAACTCGCCATCGAAGACCGCGTCCAGCGTGTCGCTGGCATGGAACGCGTCCACCGACAACAGTGGCGGCAGTGGCGTGGCCGGTTACGACGTCTACCGCAACGGCTCGCTCGCGGGCTCGGCCACCGGCACCACCTATACCAGCACGGGACTGTCGGCCAGCACCGCCTACAGCTTCACCGTCCGCGCGCGCGACCATGCCGGCAACGCCTCCGCGCAGAGCGGGGCCATCAGCGTGACGACCTCGGCAATCAGCGATACCGTCGCCCCCTCGGTGCCCAGCGGACTGGCCGTGGTAGGCCAGACCGGCAGCAGCATCTCGCTGGCGTGGAACGCCTCCACCGACAACAGCGGTGGCAGCGGCGTGTCCGGCTACGACATCTACCGCAACGGCATGCTCGCCGGGTCGTCCGGCAACACCCGCTACACCGTGACCGGCCTGGCCGCCGCCACGAGCTACAGTTTCACCGTGCGCGCACGCGACGTGGCAGGCAACGCCTCGGCACAGAGCGCCGCCATCAGCGGCAGCACCACCTCGGGAGGCGGCAGCAGCAAGCGGCTGCTCGGCTACTTCGTGCAGTGGGGCATCTACGCGCGCAACTACCGGGTCAAGAACATCGACACCAGCGGTACCGCCGCCAAGCTCACCCACATCAACTACGCCTTCGGCAACGTGCGCAACAACCGCTGCGAAGTCGGCGTGACCCAGCCCAGCAACGAGGCCACCGGCGCGGGAGGCGACGCGTTCGCCGACTACACCAAGGCCTTCAGCGCGGCCGAAAGCGTCGATGGCGTGGCCGACACCTGGGACCAGCCGCTGCGCGGCAACTGGAACCAGCTGAAGGAACTGAAGGCCAAGCATCCCGGCCTGAAGGTGCTGATCTCGCTGGGCGGCTGGACCTGGTCGCGCGGCTTCTCCGAAGCGGCCAGGCCGGCCAACCGGCAGGCGTTCGTGGCCTCGTGCATCGACGCCTACATCCGCGGCAACCTGCCCGTCACCGACGGCGCGGGCGGCACCGGTGCGGCACTGGGTGTGTTCGACGGCATCGACCTGGACTGGGAGTACCCCAACGCCTGCGGCCTCAGCTGCGGGTCGGCGGAGGACCGCGCCAACTTCACCGCCCTGCTCGCCGAGTTCCGCCGCCAGCTCGACGCGGTGCGTCCCGGCCTGCTGCTCACCGTGGCGGTGGGGGCCGGTGTCGACAAGATCGCGGCCACCGATCCGGGCCAGTACGCGCACTACCTGGATTTCATCAACCTCATGAGCTACGACTTCCACGGCACCTGGGAACCGCGGACCAACCATCATTCGGCGGTGTTCGATTCGCCCAACGATCCTTCCACCGGCGACGTGCGCTTCTACAACAGCAATGATGCGGTCGAGGCCTTCCTGCAGCGCGGCGTGCCGGCGTCGAAGTTGAACCTGGGTATCGGCTTCTACGGCCGCGGCTGGACCAACGTGCCCAACGTCAACAACGGCCTGTACCAGAGCGGCAGCGCCGCCGCGGGTACGTACGAAGCGGGCAACGAGGACTACCGCGTGCTGAAGAACCTGGCCTGGCCCAGCTTCATCGACCCCGTCGCGCGCGCGCACTGGATCTACAACGGCACCACGTTCTGGTCGTTCGACAACCCGGCGATCATCACCGAGAAAATGAACTACACGAAGGTGCAGGGGCTGGGCGGTGCGTTCTTCTGGGAGCTCAGCGGCGACGATGCGCAGGGCACCCTGGCCAAGACGATGAGTGCGGGACTGGAGTAACCGCGCGGGATGGAGAGGAAGCGGTCGGTTGGCCGCTTCCTTTCTTCTCCCGTCACGAGGATGGCGTCAGCCGGTCACGAAACCGGCGTTGACGGGCCCGTTCCAGTCGCTGCGCGCCACGCCGTCCACGCGGGCCGAGGGCGGTCCGTGCCGCAGCCAGGCCTCCAGTGCATCGAGCGCATCGGCATCGCCCTCGGCGATCACTTCCACGCGGCCATCCGGCAGGTTGGTCGCACGACCCGACAGCCCCAGGTCCAGCGCACGCTCGCGGGTGGACGCGCGGAAGAACACGCCCTGCACCTTGCCGCTGACCAGGAAGCGCGCCGCCGCCATCACGCCTTCGCTTTCGGACCGCCCGCCTCAGCGATGGCGGCCTCGATCTCCTTGCCCGTCACCGGGCCGAGGAACTGCTTGGCCACCTTGCCGTCCGGCGCGATGAGATAGGTGAGCGGCAGGCCGCGCGGCGTGGCGAAATCGGCCGGCGGGTTGTACACATCGAGGATGGCGATGGGATACACCACCGGCCGTTCCTTCAGGAAGGCCTTGAGGTCGTCGGCCTCGATCTCTTCGTAGGCCAACCCGATCACTTCGATATGGTCGTTGTCCTTGTCCAGCGCGGACAGGTCGGGCATTTCCTTCAGGCAGGGCGCACACCAGGTAGCCCAGAAATTCACCACCACCCAGCGGCCACGGTGCGCGGCGAGCGTGTAGTCGGCGCCCTCCAGCGTCTTCACCTGCAGCGTCGGGACCTCCGCCGTGCGCTCGGCCGGCTTCTCGGCGTCGGGGTCGACATCCTGCACGTGCGCCTCGATGGCCGGCCCCGCCACCTCGGCCGGGGCGGAACCCGCATTGCAGGCGGCCAGCGACAACGCCACGGCCAGCGACAGGGAGGTAACGGGCTTCATGCAGGCTCCTGGGGGGATTCGGTGAACAGGTCGCTGACGCGCTTTTTCAGCAGTTCGCGCAAGGGGACGCGCAGGTCGTCCAGTGCGTCGCGCGCCGCACGGCCCAGCGCATCGTCGCGGAACGGCAGGTGCGCTTCGGCGACCGGGATGCGCAGTTGGCAGGCTTCGTACAGGTCGCACAGCGTCAGGTCGTCCAGGTCGCGCGCCAGCAGCCATTCGCCTTCCTCGTCGCGGCGCAGCAGGTTGATCTCGGCGAGTTGGCCGAGCATCTGCTGGATCAGCGAATCGGTCAGCATCGGTTCCATCGCCAGGATCTGGTCGCTGTGCAGCCCCTTGCCGTGCTCGCGCGCCTGCGCGAAGCGGCCCAGCATGCGCAGCAGCCCGTACAGCTCGTAGCCCAGCGGCAGCCGCAGCGCCACCGGCTGGTAGCGGAAGGCGGCCATGCCCGAGGCCAGCGACGCGCCCAGCAGCACCGCCACCCAGCACAGGAAGATCCACAGCAGCAGGATGGGCGCCGCCGCCACCGCGCCATAGATCTTCTGGTAGGTGTTGAAACTGCCCAGGTACACGCCCAGGCCCCACTTGGCCAGCTCCAGCAGCACGGTGGCCAGCAGCGCGCCGGCCACCGCATAGCGCCACTTGATGGTCCGGTGCGGCACCACGCGGTAGATCACCACGATGGCCGCCAGCTCGATCAGCACCGGGGCCACGCTCAGCGACAGCGTCTGCAGCCACTTGCCGCCGCTGGTGGCGAACACCGGCAGCGCATAGAAACGCGCCGACAGTGCCAGCGAGGCGGCCGCCATCAGCGCGCCCAGCGTCAGCACGGTCCAGTAGACCAGGAAGCGCGACAGCTTCGGCCGCGCGCTGCGCACGCGCCAGATGCGGTTGAACGTGGCCTCGATGCTGTTGAGCGTGATCAGCAGCGACACCACCAGCGCGATCACGCCCACCGCGGTCAGCTTGCCCGTATTGGCCAGGAAACCGTCCAGCTTCGCCTTCAGGCCGGCCGCCGCGCCCGGCAGGAAGTTGGCGAAGATGTAGTCGCGCAGCTGCGCGCTCCATTCCTGGAACACGGGGAACGCGGACAGCACGCCGAACACCACCATCGCCAGCGGCACCAGCGCGAACAGCGTGGTGTAGGCCAGCGAACCGGCGGCCTGGAACAGGCGGTCGTCCAGGAAGCGCTTGGCGAGGAAACGGAAGAAGGTGCCCATGCGTGCGCGGTCGCGCACGCGGTCGGTCCAGCGGTTCAACGAGTCCAGGGGCTCCATGGGTCGGAAGGGTAACCGATGCGTCATGGAGGCGACATCGCCGATACTAGGCGCCTTCCACGCGACGAAGACGCTCCGATGCCCGAGATCCTGGTGCTCTACTACAGCCGCGGCGGCTCCGTGGCGAAGCTGGCGCGACAGATCGCGCGCGGCGTGGGCGAAGTGGACGGGATGTCCGCGCGTCTGCGCACGGTGCCGCCGGTGGCGGCGGTGACCCAGCAGGCCGCACCGCCGGTACCCGAGGACGGGGCGCCGTACGTGGACCGGCAGGACCTGGCCGAGTGCGCCGGCCTGATCCTCGGCAGTCCCACCCGCTTCGGCAACATGGCCGCCCCGGTCAAGCACTTCATCGACGGCCTGGGCGCCGAGTGGGCCAGCGGCACGCTGGTCGGCAAGCCGGCGGCGGTGTTCACGTCCACTGCCACCCAGCATGGGGGACAGGAATCCACCCTGCTCTCGATGCAGGTGCCGCTGCTGCACCACGGCTGCGTGATCGTCGGCATCCCCTTCACCGAGCCGCAACTCAGCAGCACCCGCACCGGCGGCACGCCGTACGGCGCCAGCCATGTCGCCGGCGGCGACGACGACCCGCAGCCCAGCGATGACGAAGCCGCGCTCGCGCGCGCGCTCGGTCGCCGCGTGGCGGATATCGCCCGTCGGTTGGAGGTGCGCTGATGGACCGCTCCCGTCTCCTGCTCGCGGCCCTGCTGCAACTGCTCGCCATCCTGTACGCGGCGTGGTTCTGGGGCGACCGCCAGTACACGCTCGCCCTGCTGGTGTTCGCGCTGCCGCCGATCCTGCTGATGATCGGGGTGATGGCGCGCCGGCGCACGGCGGCGTTCTGGGCCGGCGTGTTCGCGCTGTTCTGGTTCTCGCACGCGGTAATGGTGGCGTGGGCCGACCCGGTGAAGGCGAAGTTCGCCTGGGTGGGCATCGTGCTGTCCATCGGCATCGTGCTGGCGACCAGCTGGCCCGCGTTCGCCAAGCGCTTCGGTCGGAAGCCTTGATGCGCTTCGCCGTCGCGCTGTTCTTCTATGCGTTCGCGTCATGCGCCTGGGCGCAGGGCGACGTGTGCGAACCGGTGGAACCGACGCGCGTGGAGAACCGCGACGGCAGCGTGCTGATCCTGCGGACGGAATGCCCTTCGCCCGCGCTGCGTCGCCACATCGTCGAGCTCGCGTGCGATGGCGGGCGTACCTGCGACCGCCTGGAGATCGACCAGGAAACGGCCTACACGCGGATGGGCAATGCCGGCCCGGTGGATCTGGACGGGGACGGCCTGCATGAGATCGAGATCCTCGGCGCGTGCGGTGCGGGGCCGAACTGCGAGGGCGATGTCTACCGGATCGACCCGGCCACGCGGACGCTGCAGCACTTCTTCAGCGGTGGCTACTACGAGCTGCAGTTCATCGACGGGTGGCTGGTGCAGGCCGGGCGCAGCAGCTGCTGCAGCTGGAACTACCTGATGTGGAAGCTGGACGCGGTGCGATCGCTGCCGCTGAGCGACGGCAACCAGGACCTGCGGGCGCAGGTGGACGGCAGCGGCGCCACCTACGAGGAGGACGGTCGCGGGGACGCGCAATGCACGTTCCTGCGGGAAAGCGGCGATAATCGCGTGGTGGTCGCACCGCCTTCGCCGGGACTGGAAGACATGATCTGCCGGCACTACGGCGAGGCGTACCGCCTGACACCCCCGGATACAACGCCAGGCGCGCCGTGAGCGCCGGCAGGAGCCTTGAGATGGACGAGCTGCTGATCGTCACCACCGGTGGCACGATCGACAAGATCTACTTCGACGACAAGTCCGACTACCAGATCGGCGATCCGCAGATCGGCATGATCCTGCGCGAGCTGGGCGTGACGTTCCGCTTCACCGTCATCCCGATCCTGCGCAAGGACTCGCTGCACATCACCGGCGAGGATCGCGAGCTGATCCGCGCCACCATCGCGGCGCAGCCGACGAAGCATGTGCTGGTCACGCACGGAACCGACAGCATGGTGCAGACGGGCCACGTGCTGGCGTCGATTCCGGACAAGACCATCGTGATGACCGGCGCGCTCAGCCCGGCCCGGTTCCGCGGCTCGGACGCCGAGTTCAACATCGGCTGCGCGATCGGCGCGGTGCAGTCGCTGCCGTCGGGCGTGTACATCGCCATGAACGGGCGGATCTGGGATCCGGCGAAGGTGCGGAAGAATGTAGCGGCGAACCGGTTCGAGGCGGTTTGAGGCCGACAGACGGATGGATGCTGCAGCAACAACAAGGCCCGCTGATGCGGGCCTTGTGCTTCCACGAGGGAGGGAATTGTTCTCCGACCCTTGCGACCCCATCGGAAAACGCACTCTGACCCCTGTTCCGGAGGATCAGGTCTACGGCGGCGAGATGACAAACGCGTAGAGGCTTGCCGACAGCGGGACAGCCTTCGCGCCCATGGCCTCATACAGCGCGATGGCCCGGTGGTTGCTGGAGCGCACGTTGTTGATGACCAGCTCGCGGCACGCCTTTTCGCGCGCTTTCTGTCGCAACTGCTCGATCACCGTACTGCCATAGCCACGTGAGCGCTGCCTTGAATCGATCTCGATCTTCTCCAGCACGAAGGTCTCGCCGGGCTCGAACCAGCCATGCGCACGACCTACGCGGCGGCCATCGAGCCATGGCTCGATGACATAGTGCCGCCGCTGCTCGCTCTCTTCGAAGCGCCAGTCGGTTTTCATCTGGAGATCGTTCTTCTTCAATGCTTGTCCACGTGTCTGCCATGGCCGACCACCGGGGTCGAGCCGGACCGCCTCGCGGCCAGGGCAACGGGGAAACAGGGGTCCGGAAACGGGCGCCAGAATACCCTCTTCGAGCGGATCCGCGCGAGCAGCGCGTCGCAATCGAACAACAGGCGCCCATGACGCGGGGGCGGCGACAGTATTGTGCGAGACGGCCACGCGCTGGCCTCCATCCCTGACAAGACTATCGTGATGAGCAGCGCCCTTGGCCCGTTCGGCTTCTGTGGCTCATGTGGCGCCGAGGTCGACATCGGCGGGATGATCGACGACGCGTTATCGCTGTCGGCAGAGGTGTAGGTCGCCATCGACGGACGGATCCGGCATGCGGCAATGATGCGGAAGAACGTGGCGGCGGACCGGCTCGCGGCGATCTGATCGCCAGCGTGTCACCCGACGATGATCAGCGACGTTCCGACACGGAGCTCGCGGCGCCTACACGGTGACGTCAGGGCGTCGTCAGCAGCGGATACGGGTTGATGGCCGTACCTTCCCACCAGCGGCGCTCGGGACCGAGTTGGAAGATCGCGAAGTGCAGGTGCGGTGCGTCCGGGCTGGCGTTGCCGGTGAAACCCAAGTAGCCGATCACCTGCCCGCGCCGGATGGTCTGCTGCTCCGCCAGGCCGTCGGCGTAACGGTCGAGGTGGGCGTAGTAGTACGCGTAGCGGCCGCTCGGCTCGAACTGGTAGACCGTCAGGCCGCCGCGTTCGCTGGTGAACAGTTTTTCCACATGACCATCGGCCACGGCGACGACAGGCGTGCCGCGCGGGGCCATGATGTCGATCGCATCGTGCGAGCGCCCTTCGCTTCGGGCATCGCTGAAGGTGTCGCGGAGGTCTGCCGCGCGAGCGCCCTGCACCGGAATGAGCAGGGATGACGCATGCGTCGCTGCGGGCACCGGCACGGAGGGCGATGGCACGGGTGCGGGCGCGGCAACCGCGATGCCTGTGCTGGCCGAACCTGCGGGGGCCGTGTCCGACGCGGTCACGGCCGGAGAAGCGGCCGGCGCAGATCGGTCTGCGCCCGCAGTGGGCATGGCGCGCGGCGTGGGCACGATCTCCACACCGCGCCACACCAGCACGCCCGCACCGAGCACCAGCAGCAACGCCAGCACGTACTTCATGTCATTCCTGCGTCACGACGGTGAGCGCGGGCGACACGGCGGCGGCCACGCGTTCGACATCCCAGTTGGTGAGCCGCACGCAGCCATACGACTGCGCCTTGCCCACGGTCGCCGGCGACGGCGTGCCGTGCAGGCCGAAGTGCGGCCGGGACAGATCGATCCAGCGCGTGCCCACCGGATTGTTCGGGCCCGCGGGCAGGGTCGCCTTGGCGTGCGACGGGTCCGCGTCCCAGAACAGCTTCGGGTTGTAGTGGAAGGTGGGATCGACGGCGGTCGCCACGATCTTCCATTCGCCCAGCGGCAGCGGATCCTTCTTGCTGCCGGACGACACCGGGAACTGCGCCACGCGCTTGCCTGCGGCGTCGAGCAGGGTCAACGTGGCGTCGGACTTGTCCACGAGCACCTTCGCCGCCTTCGGCGGTGGGCCGATGTCCGCGACGTTCGGCACCAGAATCCGGGTACCCGCCCTGCTGAAGTCCGCGCCGGGATTCAACGTCTCCAGTAGCGCGGGCGCCACGTGGAAACGTTCACCCAGGGCCTCGTGCACCGATTCGAAACCGAGCGAGGTCTGTTTGGCCTGCGCCATCATGTCGTCCGGAATGGGCGCGTACGGGCCACCGACATCTTCCGCCGTCAGTGTGTACGCGACGAGCACGGGCGCGGCGCCTGCGTTCAGGGCATCCCACGTGGCCGCATCCAGTTCGCCCGTGACCTGCAGGCCCTTCGTGGCCTGGTAACCGCGCAGCGCGCGCCGCTGGTTGGAGCCGGCCTGGCCATCGATCTCCCCCGGCGAGAAGTGGGCGCGGTCGAGCAACACCTGTGCGCGCAGCAGGCCCGCCACGCCGGTCTTCGTCATCGGATCGTTGGCCTGCGTTGCGAGCGTCCGGGCTTCGGCTGCCAGCGAGGAGATGCAGACCAGGGCGAGCGCGGCGGCGGTGAGGCTTCGCAGGGGCATGGATGGGCTCCGGTTGGGGAGCGGCCATCTTCGGAAGGCGGGTGTCGTCGTCGCGTCAAACCGGATGGGCGCGTGCTGTACAACACCTGTAGAGCGCCGCCCATTCCATCAACGGCGACTGAGCCGCCACGGAAATCTGACCGCTCCAGACCGGCTACAAGCGGCCCACTCTCGTAGGCAATGTGCGGCCCGGAAGCCGGCGACGAGATGCAAACCTACGGCCGAGGCCTCGGTCTGGCCGCGCGATACTGCCCCTTGTCGCCAGCACGTGCCCCCGCAGGATCGGCATGGGCGCAGATGACGCCGCCGCAGATCACCGCGTCGGACGCGTAGAACGCCTGCACGACGGGCACGGCGTCTTCATAGCGCTGCAGTTCTTCCTGCGTGCTGGCCAGTTCGCGCCGGTAGTAGCCCAGAACGGTCCAGGCAACGAACACCGCCAGCACCAGCATCGTGCCAGCCGTCGCGAGCCACATCCACACCAAGCGGCCGGCGCGCCTCATGTGCGCCACCGCACTCGCCGCGGCATGACCATACTCAGCCGCCACTGGCGACATGGCACCGCGAGCCCCGTGGGCGATGTTCGCGCTGTCCACGATGCCGGCGACATCGCGACGGAACTGGCCCACCTCGCGCCGTAGCGCCTGCACCTGCTCATTGATGGCCGCACTCATGCGCGCCTCGCGCTGGACCATTTCCGCCCGCAGCACCATCAATGCCTTGACGGCATCGGCTGATGTGACGCTTGCGGGCACTGTATTGACGTCTTCCATGGCGATTTCCTTCTCCTCAACATCCCTGTGAATAGGGCAGTCAGGCGCGCTTCTAGCGCACCATCTGGCGATCCTGCGACGCGACCTGTTCGGCCGCCTGGTGCTGCGCGAGCCACCGCTCGCCCTGTTGCGCCATCTCCCTACCTTCCGCCGAGCGTGCGAACTCGGTCGCCACGCGGTCCGAGGCAGCGGCGTCGCCGGACATGACGGCGGCGAAGTAGCGTTCTACCGACGCTTCGTCGAACAGACGAGGTACGTCGTGATGCCCCTCTTGATAGCCTTGCGCGCCGTTATCTCTCCCCGGCACAGGCTGATGCAGCGGCTGCTG
Source organism: Pseudoxanthomonas sp. (assembly GCF_035999195.1). Classification (NCBI taxonomy): domain Bacteria; kingdom Pseudomonadati; phylum Pseudomonadota; class Gammaproteobacteria; order Lysobacterales; family Lysobacteraceae; genus Pseudoxanthomonas; species Pseudoxanthomonas sp. The sequence continues at coordinate 764,659 of NZ_DASYGY010000004.1, read as the reverse complement.
CGCCTCCCTGAGCTCCCTGCGACGCGCTGCTTCGGTCGCTTCCGGCAGCCCTTGCTCGAGCGCGCGGGCATTGATCGCATCGCGTGTACGTTCGTCGGCCAATCCGTCGGCCGGGGCTATATCGGCGCCTTGCTGGAACCGGCGAGTGGCCTCCAACGTAGCAGTGTCGTAGCTGCGACTGCCGCCTAGCGGCTGCCCCTGTGGCCCGCGAAAACCGAGTCCTTGCAACTGTTCCTGGAGCTCGGCAACGGCGTCGCCACGATCACCGGGACCGAGGACTTTATCGTTCAAAGGCCCATGCAGGTCCATCATGGTTTTCAGTCTGAAGTCCGGATTACCTTGCATGACCTCGTCCTGAATCCTGTCAAAAAGTGCTTGATCCACCCTTCCAGTTCGTGGCTCGATCCCCGTCATACGCTGGTAGGCACTAACAGCCTGCTCGGTCGATCGTCCGAAGTCGCCGTCCGGCGACAATGGATTGCCCGCATCGTCGGTAATGGCCAACGCAACAAGGTACTGCTGCAGCTCGAAGGTACGCTCGTTCGCGACACCACGCTGGAGCGGCAGTTCCGCATTGAGCGCCTCTTGCGTCAGCCTTAGATCCACACCGTCCCGCTGAACCGAGCCGACGAGATCGCTTATGGCCGGCTCCCAATCGCGCGCGAGTGCAGCAATGTTCGCCGCCTGATCGGTGCCATTGACGATCCGTCGCGCATTGAGATAGTCGACACGCTGCCCTTCAATGTAATCGTCCAGCCCACGACCCGTAAAAAGGCCATCGCGCATGCCGACGACGAGAATCCTCGAAGCCAGCTCCGGGGACGCAGCAAGAGCAGGCTCACGCGCCAGCTCGTCGCCCCTGCCCAACGCTTGGCCGAGATCGCGATAGTTCCCCCAATGGGTAAGGTGGGCATAACCGCGGCCGAAGTACTCCTCACCGCTAGCGTAACCATCTCTTTCGCCGCCCCGGTAGCCGATCTTGGCGGCCTGCTTCCTACCATGATTCTCTTCCAGACTGGTGAAGTTCTGGCTCTCATGCTGCGCCGTCGCCAGGACATAGGCGATCTGACGCTCGTCAGTAACACGCTCTTCGAGACATGTCTGCACGATCAGACGAACTGCCTGGTCGCGAGTGACCGGAGATGCCCCACTCAATCCATATCCATCACTCATTGACGTCGCTCTCCCTCCAACCTCATCCATGAATCATCGGATATCCGGTCGCCATCCAACGCATGCTCTCCGCACGTGGTGTAGTCCCTGCTAGCGAGAATCTCGGCACCGTTCCCTCGTATGCCAATCAGCTTCTCGCCGCGATCACACGGACCGCTGCGGTACCAGGCGACAAGTCGACCGTCGACCAGCCTCGAGATCGAATGCGACTGCATCAACTTCGCCAGGTGAGCGTTCTCGATCAGACGCTGGGTCTTCGCGTCATACAGATAGTAGGTGTATGACGGATCCCCGTAATTGCCATCCGCACCGCTCCAGGCCACCAGGTCCTCGTATCCATCTGCACTGATGTCGGACAGGATGATGCCGTACAGATCGTCGGCAAACGCGAAGCGGGAAGATCCACGGAAACCGGTCCTGACAGCGCCATTCGAGGATGGCGATGCTGGAAGCCAGACTTCCGGAAGCAGGAGAGTTTGTTGAGGCAAATGCCCAGTTGAAACCGTCAGGCGGGCATTACGGCATACAAGCTTGCTGATCATTTTTTGAGAACAACCATCCGAGGCCAGAGCGATCCTCGCTTCGCCTAGACGAATCTCCATGAATCCGTTGTCATCGGGCGCTTTTTCAGTCCACAGCCGTTCAATTGCGACGACTGGATTAGGCCCAGCCCGTGAACCAAATCCTGCCTGACATCCCGAAAGCGCTGCCGGAATGAGCACGCCGGAGAGGATTATTCGCTGACGCCAGCGACCAAGAGGACCAACGCTTCGTCGATGCTGCGTCGCCCATGCACTGACCTTGGGTGGAACGGAAGTAGAACGAAACAGCGCATAGGGAGAAGCAAACCTCAAACCCACCAGTGCTGACAGCGTATTGCCCGGCATATCCGGATCTCCTTTCAGACGTCGCGCCCGTCGTGGTGACTGCCCGTGTCATGCAAGCATCGGGGCGTTTGTCGCCAGGTTCTCTACACCGCGCGCGGACGAAATGCATGTAGCCTCATGGAGAGGCCTGGTTTTTCGCAACGATCAGGACGACTGCAATGTGATATGCACGTCGCCATGCGCGAGGAATGCTGACGGAAAAGGACAAGGTCGAAGTCGGCTACACCCACCTTGCAGCATCACGCATCGTGTCGACGCATCTTCAGAATGTGACACCCGCGTCGAGATTCGCCGGCATATTCCGCCTCCGCAAGCCATGTAAATGAATGTAGACGATTCCGCCCCATGTGCAGACGAGCGGTATGCCATCACTGGCCCATGCCACGAAACCTGCGCGTTGTTGAAGGGTGAAGCAGGGCGAAACACGACCGCACGCACGTGAGCCACGCGATCGCGATGCCCGAAGCCCTTCGCGTGCGAAGCGCTTCCCGCATGTCACCGGCCCCACTCCCCTGCTCCCGTCGCGGCGTGCCGGCCGCGGCGCATGCGACGCCACGCTCGCCCCGCGACGGAGGCGGTTCATCCCCAAGGAGATCCGGACATGGCAACCAAGAAGAATCCCCCCTCGCGTACCGCAGGCAGCGGATCGGACGATGGCGGCAGCGGCAGGTCGGGCGAGTTCAGGGGCGCGGGCCCGGTGCGCACCGCGCTGATCCGCGGCGACACCTTCGGTGTCAGGCCGGTGCAGTACGTCGAAGTCGATGGCATGGCGATGTTCGAGGGCGACATCGTGCTGGGCACGGTGGAGGAGGTCGAGCGCATGTCGGACATGCTGCGCCAGGAAAGCGCATCGGGCGTCGTGCATGCGGTGATGATCTCCGGCGCGCAGTTCCAGTGGCCCAACTGCCGCGTGCCCTTCACCATCGACCCCGGCCTGCCCAACCAGCAGCGCGTGACCGACGCCATCGCCCACTGGGAGGCCAACACGCGCATCCGCTTCGTGCCCAGGACGACCGAAGCCGACTTCGTCACCTTCCGTCCCGGTTCGGGATGCTCGGCGCAGGTCGGCCGGCGTGGCGGCCAACAGTTCGTCAACCTCGCGGCGGGCTGCACGCTGGGCAACACGATCCACGAGATCGGCCATGTGGTCGGGCTGTGGCACGAACAGAGCCGCGAGGACCGCGACACGTTCGTCCGCATCAACTGGGAGAAGATCCAGTCCGGCTTCGAGCACAACTTCAACCAGCACATCACCGACGGCGACGACATCGGGCCCTACGACTACGGCTCGATCATGCATTACCCGCTGAACGCGTTCAGCGTGGACGGCAGCAACACCATCACGCCGATCGGCACGGTACCGCCCGGCACGGTGATCGGCCAGCGCGCCGGCCTGTCGGCCGGCGATATCGCCGCGGTCAATTCGCGCTGCCCCGCCGTGACCATCAAGGAACCGGTCAAGGACAACATCGCCGACACGCGCAAGGAGCAGATCTTCGATACGCGCAAGGAGCAGATCAAGGACATCCGGCTGGACACGCGCAAGGAGCTGATCACCGACACGCTGAAGGAACAGATCCGCGACACGGTCAAGGAAGGCGTGTTCGACCCCGGCCCGACGCTGGCCGAGAACGTGTTCACGCCGGGGCGGCCGCCCATCCAGGTGAACCCGCAGATCACGCCGCAGATCAATCCCGCGCTCGCCGGCAGCATGCCGTTCGCGGTGGCCACACCGCACGAGGCGACGGCCGGCGGCGCCGCGGGCACGGCGGCGGAGCTGGACAACGAACTGCATCAGCTGGCGGAGGAACTGGCGCGGCTGGATGCCGCCCGCGGTTCGCTGCAGGCGCAGTACGACCAGACCCGCGCGTTGCTGGAGCAGATGCTGCGCCAGGACGACGGCGCGGCCGGCTGAAGGAGACGACGATGATCGTGGTGATCTCCCATCCGGAGGACGCGCACGCCATGCGCGTGATCCGTTGCCTGGAAGAGCGCGGCGAACCGGTGTTGCTGCTGGACCTGGCCCAGCTACCCCGACACGCCACGCTGACGGTGGACTACCGGCATGGGCCGCGTCCGCAGATCCGCTATCGACAGGCCGACGGCACGATCCATGCACTGCACGATGCGAGTGCCGTCTGGTGGCGGCGCCCGCAAGCGCCGGACCTGTCGGAGGTGACCGATCCGCAGACCCACCTGTTCACCGCCAACGAATGGAACGAAGCGCTGAACGGCCTGTGGCAGCTGCTGCAGGACGCACGCTGGATGAACGAGCCGAACCGCGATGACGCGGCATCGCGCAAGGCCCGCCAGTTGCGCGTGGCGGCCGAGGTCGGACTGCGCACGCCACGCACGCTGATCACCTCCGATCCGGACGAGGCGCGCGGCTTCATCCGCGACCTGGCGCCGCGGGATGTGATCTACAAGACCTTTTCGTGCACCCATGCCATCTGGCGCGAGACGCGCATGCTGCGGGAAGCGGACCACGCCCAGCTGGATACGGTGCAGGTCGCGCCAGTGATCTTCCAGGAGTACGTGCCCGCCCGCGCCGATCTCCGGGTCACCGCGGTCGACGGCAGGCTCTTCCCGGCCGCCATCGCGTGGACGCCGCGCGACGGCTCGATCGACTTCCGCCGCAACGTGGGCGAGGCGACGATCACGGCGGAGGTCCTGCCGAAGGAGGTACAGGACCGCGTGCTGGCGCTGATGGAGCGGCTCGGGCTGGTCTACGGCGCGATCGACCTGCGACGCACGCCGGACGACGAGTACTACTTCTTCGAGGTGAACACGGCGGGCGAATTCCTATTCATCGAGGACCGGACCGGCCTGCCCATCGCCTCGGCCATCGCCGACTGGTTGGCGGAGCGCGCGCTCAGCCTACCCGACGCAGTTCCACGCGCATCCGCGCGCCGCCGTGCGATGCCAATGGATACGATTGCGTCGTGATGTAGTCGCCCACGGAGACCTTGCCGTCGCCATCGGCGTCCAGATGCGCCCAGACGATGGCGCCGGATGCCACGGCATCCAGGCGCAGTTCGACGGGAAACACCGGCGCCTGGCTCGGTGTGCGGGTGTCGATGCGATGGAGCACGCGGGCCGGGCCGTCGGCCCAGGAAGCGTCGCGCACTTCCACCCTCAGCGCGCTGCCCGGCGGCAGTTCGGTCCCGTCAGCCGCCACGATGTCCAACCAGAGATCCATACGTGCCGAGTATAAGCACCTGCCGGCGCCGTGCCTCGGTTGAGGCCTCCATCCGTCGGATCGCACGTGCGGCCCCGACGTCGAATCCCCGGCGTGGTGCCGGGGATTCGCCATGCGCATCCTGCGCGTTCCCCTCAGCGGGCCCTCAGAAGGTGATGCTCCAGCTGTTGATGTAGCCCGTATCCGCACCGGCGCGGTCGCGCACGCGCAGGCGCCAGTTGCCGTTGAGGGCTTCGCTGGACAGGTTGACCGTGTAGGTCTGGTTGATGTTGTCGGCACTGCCGCCGCTGCGGTTGTGCAGCACGTAGACCGAGCCGTCCGGAGCCAGCAGGTCCACGATCAGGTCGCCGATGTAGGTATGCACGATGGCCACCGCCACCTGCGCGTTGCTCGGCGCATTCCCCGTGCGGCCCGACACGGTGATGGTACTGGTCACGCCGGTGGCGTTGTTGTCGGGAATGCTGACATCGGTGCCGTTGATGTAGGTCTGCGTGCCGCCGCCCGGAGGCGTGCCGCCCTGCGCCGCCACCACCGCACCGTCGGCATTGGCGATGCCTGCCCCGCAGCCGCCCGAGCAGGTGCCCGGCAACGGACGCGCGGTGCTCTTCAGGATGCTTTCCACCTGCGCCGGTGTCAGCGGCGAAGGCGCCGCCGCCTGCATCAGCGCGACCACGCCGGCCACGTGCGGAGCCGCCATCGAGGTGCCGTTGTACGACGCATAGCTGGCGCTGCCCGGCGTGGTGGTGCCGGTGTTGAGCGTGGACAGGATGCTGGCGCCCGGCGCGGAAATGTCGATGCCGGTGCCGTAGTTGGAGAAGCTGGCGCGCGAACCGGACGACGTCGTCGCCGCCACGGCCACCACGTTCGGGCAGTTCGCCGGTACGGCGCTGGACACGTTGGTGTTGCTGTTGCCGGCCGCCACCACCACCGTGGTGCCGCGGCTGACCGCACCGTTGATCGCGTTCTGGTAGGTGGTCGAACAGGTACCGCCGCCGCCGAGCGACATGTTGATGACTTCGGCCGGATTGGCGTTGGCGGGCACGTTCGCGACGGTACCGCCCGAGGCCCAGGTGATGGCGTCGGCGATGTCCGAGGTCAGGCCGCCGCAGCGTCCCAGCACGCGCACGGGCACCACCTTGGCGCCGAACGCGGTACCGGCCACGCCGGTGCTGTTGTTGGTCACCGCCGCGACCGTGCCGGCCACGTGGGTGCCGTGCCAGCTGGAGTTGGTGACCGGCGAACCGCTGTAGCACTCGTTCGCCACGGGGTTCCAGTCGCCTTCGTCGTTCGGGTTGGGATCGCGGCCGTTGCCGTCGCGCGAGACGAACGTGTCGCTGATGAAGTCGTAGCCCGGCAGGATGTTGGCGTTGAGGTCGGCATGGTTGGTGATGCCGGTGTCGAGCACGGCCACCACCACGCCCGCACCGGTGGACTTGTCCCAGGCCGGCCGCACGTTGATACCCGACGCCGTGGTGCCGAAGCCCCACTGCTCGGACAGGCGCGGGTCGTTGGGCGTCAGCACCGGATACATGCGCTGGTCGACTTCCACGTACTCCACGTTCGGATCGGCCGCCAGCTGGCGCATCAGCGACTCGGCTTCCACCCGGTCCAGCTTGCGGTCGGCGCGCACCACGTCCGCGCCACCGGCAGCCAGCCGGCGCAGCTTCTGCAGGCCCAGCGCGCGACCGCCGCGCTTGGCGACGCCGGTGCTGGCGGCGCTGTTCAGCGAGCGCTGCAGCCGCGTTGCGTCGGAACTCTCCGCACTGCCGTCGCGGTACTTCACGATGAAGCGGTCGTAGCCGCCCGGTTCCTCGACCTGCAGACCGCTCATGTCCACGCGACCGGCCATCGCCGGCAACGCATACAGCGATGCCAGCACGGCGGAGGACAGGCACAGCAGGCGTACACGCGAACCACGCTTTGCGATTCCAGACATCAGACTCTCCCTCAAGATGAAATGAAAAGCCGCCAATGCGGCAACAGCCCGGTCGGGGGCGCAAGACTGGCTACGGGAGGGGGTGGACGGGCTGTTGCGTTCGACCGGATGCACGCCGTGCAACGCACGACGCAGGATCGAAACTAACGGAAGGCGCGAGGATGAATCAGCGATGAAAGACACACTTCATCGCTCATGTTGCAAACGTAATCACCGGAATAAACGCATGAAGCTGAAGTCACCGGTGGACATCCGCGCGTAGATTCATGTACGTATCTGAGCCGCGTCGCCGGCGAATTTTTTTATTCAAGGATGCACGACGTCCTTACGCAAAAAAGCCCGCGTTTCCACGGGCTTTTTCTGTCTCGGGAAATGCGCTCAATCGCACAGCTTCAACAGCCAACCGTGGCGGTCCGGCACGCGGCCGTACTGGATGTCGGTGAGCTCCTTGCGGATGCCCATCGTCACTTCGCCGGCCGGCGCGTTGAGGTCGCCGACCTCGAAGCCCTTGCCCTTGAGCTGGCCGATCGGGGTGATGACGGCGGCGGTACCGCACGCGAACACCTCGACGATGTCGCCCGACGCCACGCCCTGCTTCCACTCGTCGATGGAGACCTTGCGCTCTTCCACGGTGTGCCCGCGGTCGCGCGCGATCTGCAGGATGCTGTCGCGGGTGATGCCCTCCAGGATGCTGCCGGAGAGTTCGGGCGTGACGATGCGGCCGTCCTGGTAGACGAGGAACACGTTCATGCCGCCGAGTTCCTCCAGGTACTTGCCTTCCACCGGATCGAGGAACAGCACCTGCGAGCAGCCCTGCGCCTGCGCTTCCTGCTGCGGCAGCAGCGACGCGGCGTAGTTGCCGCCGCACTTGGCGGCACCGGTGCCGCCCTTCGCGGCGCGTGCGTAGTCCTCGGACAGCCAGATCGCCACCGGCGCCACGCCCTTGGCGAAGTACGCGCCCGCCGGGCTGGCGATGACGTAGTAGCCGGCCTGCTGCGCGGCGCGCACGCCGAGGAAGGCCTCGGTGGCGATCATGAAGGGACGGAAGTACAGGCTGGTCTCCGGCGCCGACGGCACCCAGTCGCCGTCGATGGCGACCAGCTGGCGCAGCGATTCGACGAATTCGCTGACCGGCAACTGCGGCAGCGCCAGGCGCGCGGCCGAGCGCTGCAGGCGCTTGCCGTTGGCGTCGGGACGGAAGGTCCAGATGGACCCATCGGCATGACGGTAGGCCTTGATGCCTTCGAAGATCTCCTGGCCGTAGTGCAGCACCGACGCGGCCGGGTCGAGCGACAGCGGACCGTAGGCGCGCACCTGCGCGTCGTGCCAGCCCTGCGCCTTGTCCCACGTGATCTCGACCATGTGGTCGGTGAAGTGCAGGCCGAACCCGGGGCTGGCGAGGATGGCGTCGCGCTCGGCCGGTGTACGGGCCTTCTCGTTGCGGGTCACGCGGTAGGTCAACGGGGCGGCGTTCATCACGTTCATCTCTTCCTTCCTGACGGGGTCTGCGGTGGCGAGCCCGGAGGCTCAGAGCATGCCGGTTTCCAGCTTGGCGGCATCGGACATCATGTGGCGGCCCCACGGCGGGTCGAACACCAGTTCGACGTCGGCCTCGGCGACGGTGGGGATCATCTCCAGCTTGCTGCGCACGTCGTCGACGAGGATCTCGCCCATGCCGCAGCCGGGCGCGGTCAGCGTCATCTTGACGTCGACGCCGCGCTGGCCGTCCTCGCGGGTGGTGAGGTTGGCTTCGTACACCAGGCCCAGGTCGACGATGTTGAACGGGATTTCCGGATCGAAGCAGGTGCGCAGCTGGTTCCAGACCAGCGCTTCGACCTCCTCGTCGCTGGCGTTGTCGGGCAGCGACAGCGGCTCGGTCGGTTCCTTGCCGATGGCGTCGGCATCGCGGCCGGCGATGCGCATCAGGTTACCTTCGACGAAGACGGTGTAGCTGCCACCCAGGGCCTGGGTGATGTAGCCATAGCTGCCGGCCGGCAGGGTGACGAGTTCGCCCTGCGGCACCAGCACGGCGGCGCAGTCGCGGGAGAATTGGACGGGTTCGCTGCTGCGGGAATACATGCCGGACCAGATGGGGGCGCGCACGGGGCGCTGCAAGGCGGCCCATTGTAGCGCCCGCGCCCCGGCGGTCGCGTTCAGGCCGTATCCTTGGCGGCCCTGCCGGAGTCTCCATGTCCCCCGCCCCGCGTCGCACCGCCCGTTGGCTTGTTCCCCTGATGCTCGTGCTGGCCAGCGCCTGCGTGCTGGTGATCTGGGTGGCGCTGGCGGTCTACCTGCAGCGGCAGGCCGGCTGGATGGCCTTGCTGGTGGCGCTGGACGTGGTGCTGGTGGTGCGTCTGGGCGGCATGGCCGCCGGCATGCGCCGCGCGGTGCTGGCCGCCCTGGTCACCGCGGCGGTCTCCGTGCTGGCGTTGTGGACCATCGCCGCCACCCAGATGGGATTCCCGTTCGGGCTTGCCCCGTGGGATTCGGTGCTGCGACTGGGCGCGCACCACGCGTGGACGCTGATTTCCCTGACCACCACGCCGTTGGATGGGGTGGCGCTGCTGGTGGCGCCGCTGCTGGCGGCGTGGTGGACGCGCTGAAACGGAACGGCCGGCTCAGTGCCCGCCGTCCAGCGCCTTCAGTTCGCTGACCAGCGCATTGGCCATCTCGGAACCGTCGCCATAGAGCATGCGGGTGTTGTCGGCGTAGAACAGCGCGTTCTCGATGCCGGCGAAACCGGTGCCCTTGCCGCGCTTGATGACGATGGTGTTCTTCGAGTTCACCACGTCGAGGATCGGCATGCCGTAGATCGGGCTGGCCGGGTCGGTTTTCGCCACCGGGTTCACCACGTCGTTGGCGCCGATCACCAGCGAGACGTCGGTGTTGGCGAACTCGGGATTGATGTCGTCCATGTCGGCGATCAGGTCGTAGGGCACGCCGGCTTCGGCCAGCAGCACGTTCATGTGGCCGGGCATGCGGCCGGCGACCGGGTGGATGGCGAACTTCACCTTGACGCCGCGTTCCATCAGCTTCTGGCTCAACTCCCAGATCTTGTGCTGCGCCTGCGCCACCGCCAGGCCGTAGCCGGGCACGATCACCACGCGCTCGGCATAGGCCATCATCGCGGCGACATCGGCCGCTTCGATCGGCTTCATGGACCCGCCGATCTCCTGCATCGCCGCGCTGCCGCCGCCGAAGTTGGAGAACAGCACGTTGCTGATCTTGCGGTTCATGGCCTTGGCCATCAGCCGCGTCAGCAGCATGCCGGCCGCACCGACCATGGTGCCGGCGATGATCAGCGCCTCGTTGCCCAGCACGTAGCCTTCGAACGCGACGGCCAGACCGGTGAACGCGTTGTACAGCGAGATCACCACCGGCATGTCGGCGCCGCCGATGGGCAGCGTCATCAGCACGCCCAGCGCCAGCGACAGCACGAAGAAGGCGATGATCCACGGCATCGCCAGCGTGGTCAGCGCCATCACGCCGCTGGCGATGGCGGCCAGTGCCACCAGCGCGTTGAACCACTGCTGGCCCGGGAACGTGTAGCGCTTGTCCATGCGCCCGTCGAGCTTGGCCCAGGCGATCACCGAGCCGGTCAGCGACACGGCGCCGATCAGCGCGCCGGTCACCGCCAGCGACATCGTGAAGGTCGACGGCACGGCCGACTCGCCGCCGGCATAGCGGACCAGTTCCACCGCACCGATGGCCGCCGCGGACCCGCCGCCCATGCCGTTGAACAGCGCCACCATCTGCGGCATGTCGGTGATGGCGACCTTCTTGCCCCAGAGCCAGTTCAGGGCCACGCCGATCACGATGGCCGCGATCATCAGGCCGATGTTGTGCAGCCCGGGCAGGAAGAACGTGGCCACCGTCGCGATCAGCATGCCGGCGCCCGCCCACTGGATGCCGCTGCGCGCGGTCTTCGGGCTGGCCATGCGCTGCAGGCCCAGCAGGAACAGCGTGGCCGCGACGAAGTAACTGAGCTTCACCAGCGTGAGCGCAGTCATTTGCCGCTCTCCGCCTGCGTGCGCGGGGATGGCTTGCTGCTCTTGAACATCTCCAGCATGCGCTCGGTCACCACGTAACCGCCGGCCGCGTTGCCGGCGCCCAGCAACACCGCGACGAAGCCGATGGCCTTCTCCAGCGTGGTATCGGCGTGGCCCAGCACGACCATCGCGCCGATCAGCACGATGCCGTGGATGAAGTTGCTGCCGGACATCAGCGGCGTGTGCAGGATCACCGGCACCCGCGAAATGATCACGTGCCCGGCGATGGCCGCCAGCATGAAGATGTACAGCGCCACGAACCCGTCGCTCATCCGCTCCCCCATCCTGTCCACGTTGTCGAGGCACGGGCGTGGCCCGGTGCGTCCGCATCATAACCGCACCTGAACCCGGGCGCGGATCCCGTGACCGCGTCAACCTGCGGCCGCGTGGGGCGTTCTCCTTCCCGCCACACCCACCCCATTCCACCGAGGAACCCGCCATGAAGCGCATGCCACTGCTGGGCCTGACCGTCCTCCTGTTCGCCGTTACCGGCACCGCATTCGCCGGCGACCGCGGCGACCGCATCGATCACCGGCTGGACCGCAAGGGCGACCGCATCGAGCAGCGTCTCGATGCGCGCGGCGATCGCATCGAACGGCAGTTCGACCGTCGCGCGCAGTGGGCCGACCGGCATGGCCGTCCGCATGTTGCAAACCGGCTGGAGCGCCGGGGCGACCGCAGCGATGCGCGCCAGGACCACCGGGGCGATCGTGCCGAAGCGCGCGGGGACCGGCGCGGCGACCGCATCGACCGACGCCTCGACCGTCGCGGCTGATTCACGGCAGCGGCCGCTACTCTATGTTGGTGAGCACCTCTCCCAGTCCGTTGCCGGAACCGTCGTCGCCCGCTCCGCTGGCGGCGACCATCGAGCTGTTCCTGGCCGAGATCGGACCGCGGGCGTTCCGCTTCGCCGAGGCCGGCCTGCGCCATCGCGAGGACGCGCTGGATGCGGTGCAGGACGCCATGATGAAGATGCTGGCCTATCGCGAGAAGCCGTCGGCGGAGTGGTCGCCGCTGTTCTGGAGCATCCTGCGCCGGCGTATCGTCGACCTGCAGCGCCGCGCCGGCTTCCGGCTGCGCTGGCTGCTGCCGACCGGCGACCGCGGCGACGAGGGCCCGGTGGACTGGGCGCCCGACCAGGGCGCCGGTCCGGCGCAGACCCACGACCAGCGCGAGGCCTACACACGTCTGGTGCAGGCCTTGCGCGGCCTGCCCGCACGGCAGCGCGAGGCGTTCACGCTGCGCGTGCTGGAAGAACTGGACGTGGCCGACACCGCCCGCGCGATGGGCTGCTCGGAAGGGTCGGTGAAGACCCATCTGTCCCGCGCGCGCGAGGCCCTGCAAAAGCAACTGGAGGAATTCCGATGAACCCCGCCCACGATGACGGTATCGGCATCGACCAGCACGCCCGGCGCCTGCACCGTGCCGCGGTGGCGCAGGTCTCGCCGCAGACGCTGATGCGCCTGCGTGCCGCGCGCCACGACGCCAGCGCGCAGGCACCGGTCGCCGGCCGCACACGCACCTGGCGCTGGCTGACCGCCACCGCCTTCTCCGCCGTGCTCGCCGTCGGCCTGGGCCTGCAATGGCTGCCCCGCGCGCCGCAGGCCACCACGCCCGCAGTGACGGCCACGGTCGCGCAGGGGGACAGTCTTGCCGACGAACTCGCCGTGCCCAGCGCGCTGGACGAGGATCCCGATCTGTATCTCTGGCTGGCATCCGCCGATGCCCAGCCGCTCGCCATGGAGTCGACCCGATGAGCGCCCCTGTCCTACTCCGCACCCTCGTCCTGGGCCTGGCGCTGGCCGGTGGCCAGGCTCTGGCCCAGTCCTCGACGGCGTCCCTGCCCGACTGGGACCGACTGACGCCGCAGCAGCGCGAGGCGCTGATCGCGCCGGTGCGCGATCGCTGGAACCGCGAGCCGGACGAACGTGCCCGGATGCTCGAACGCGCGCAGCGCTGGCAGGCGCTCACCCCGGAACAGCGCGCGCAGGCGCGCCACGGCATGAAGCGGTTCGAGAACATGAGCCCCGAGCAGCGCCGCCAGGCGCGTGCGCTCTATGGCCACATGAAGACGCTCACGCCGGAACAGCGCGATGCGTTGCGTGAGCAGTGGAAAAAGATGACGCCGGAACAGCGCGAAGCCTGGATGCGCGACCACGCACCGCCGAGACGCGATCGCGACCGGCGGCCGGATCGCTGAGGATCAGGCGGCGGCGTTGGCCACTACGGCGGGCCGCTCCGGCCACACCGTCCTGGCCAGCAGTTCGTCGTCCCAGTCGAACTGCAGCGCGCCATCCTTGACGAACAGCGCGACGAAATTCAGCACGTTGCGCGCGTACATTTCGCTGGCGTGCACGGCGCCCTGGCTGGCGAGATTCAGGGGGCCGGCGACGGTGACGCCGTTGTGCGCATAGGTCTCGCCGGGCCGCGTGAGTTCGCAGTTGCCGCCGGTTTCCGCGGCGAGATCCACGATGACGCTGCCCGGCTTCATGCCCTCGACCATCGTCGTGGTGATGATCTTCGGTGCCGGACGTCCGGGCACGGCCGCGGTGCACACCACCACGTCGATGCCTTTCAGATGATCGGCCAGCCGCTGCTGCTGCAGCGCGCGCTCCTCGTCGGTCAGCTGGCGCGCGTAGCCGCCTTCGCCGGCCGCACTGACGCCGAGATCGAGGAACCTGCCGCCCAGCGATTCGATCTGCTCGCGCGTTTCCGGCCGCACGTCGAAGCCTTCCACCTGCGCCCCCAGGCGCTTGGCGGTGGCGACGCCCTGCAGCCCCGCGACACCCGCACCGACGATCAGGACCTTCGATGGCCGGATCGTGCCGGCGGCTGTGGTCAGCATCGGAAAGAAGCGCGGCGCCAGCTGCGCGGCGATCAGCACCGCCTTGTAGCCGGCCATGCCGGCCTGCGAGCTGAGCACGTCCATCGCCTGCGCACGCGTGGTGCGCGGCAAGCGCTCGAGCGGGAAGGCCTGGATGCCGTTCGCCTGAAGCGCGGCGGCGCGGGACGGATCGGCGGCGGGCTGCAGCATGCCCACCAGCGTGGCACCCGTCTTGAGGGCGGCGATGGCGTCGGACGACGGTGGCTGCACGCACAGGACCAGATCGGCGCTGCCGCGACCCTGGCTGTCGACCGTGTCGGCGCCCGCATCGGCATACGCACTGTCGACGAAGCCCGCGCCCTCGCCGGCCCCGCGCTCCACGAGGACGCGCGCACCGGCGGCGATCAGCTTCTTGACGGTTTCCGGCGTCGCGGCCACGCGGCGCTCGCCGGCGGCGGTTTCCTTCAGTACCCGAACTTCGACCGCCATTGCGCCCCTCGTCGTTAGGTCATCCGTGCGGCGATGCTAACAGAGCGCGGCGGAGCCGCGCGGAGGCGATGGACTCAGGCGGGCGTGGCCGCCGGGGAGGCCGGCTCCAGGCGCTCGATCACGCCCTGCATGGCACTGTCGAAGGCATCCTCGCTCTGGTGCGTGCGCAGGCGACCCAGCCGCACCATCGCCGCCAGTTCCTCCGGCGACGCGACGCAGAAGCGGACGCCGCGACGGTTGACGAACAGCAGGCGCGACGAGATCGGGCTGACCCACGACAGCTTGCCCGCCTGCACCTTGTTGTCCTTGTCGATGAAGTCCAGCCAGGTGCCGATGGGCAGGCCGCGGAAGTGGTCGGCATCGCTGTGGTCGAAGTCGAGCGTATCGGCACCGCCCACCAGCTGGATCGGCGTGGTGTCCTCGTCGGCGACCGGCTTGGGCAACACCACCTGCGGCAGTTCCGGCAACGCCTTTTCCAGGTCGGGCCGGGCGGCCGCGACCGCCTGCAGGGTGTCGTGCAGGGCGTCGACGGCACCGGCCGCCGCGTCCTGGTTCATGCCGACGCTGGCGAACACCTTCAGCATGCCCGCGCGCCAGGCCTGCAGCCACGGCTTGCCCACCACATGGCGCTGGGCTTCGGTCAGTTCCTCGAGGATGCCGTCGGCGAGCGCGAGCGACTCGCGCAGCCCGGGGCCGTCGTCGCCCTCGCGCAGCACCGTCATGGTGACGTGGTGCGCCCACGGCTGGCGCAGGAAGTCCTCGATCGCCTGCGGCACGCGCCGGTCGCCCAGGCGCTCGTCGAGTTCCGCCGTCATGCGCGCACGCGCGGCTTCGAGGCGCTCCTGGCCACGCTGGATTTCGGCGGCGCGGCGCTCTGCGATCTCGATGCGGCGGCGGTGCTGCTCGAGGAAGGCGCGGAATTCCTCTTCCAGGGTCAGGAAGATCGCGAGGTTCTCGTTGAATTCGGCGACCAGGCGGTCGACCACTTCCTCCACCTTGGTCAGCAGCGTGCGCTCGGCCGCGCTCTCGCCGTTGTTGCCCTCGCAGGCCTCGGCCAGCACGTTGAGCAGACGACGCGCGGGATGGGTCTTCTGCACGAACATGCGGCGGTCCAGCAGCGCCACCTTGACGAACGGCACCACCAGCCGGCCGATCAGTTCGCGCGGACGGCCCTCCAGATCGCGCTCGTCCAGCATCACGTCGAACAGCATGCCGACCAGGTCGATGGCGTCCTCGTCGACCGGCGCCAGGCGCGCCTGCGACGGATCCACGCCCAACTGGGTGGCGCTGCTCAGCACTTCGTTCTTCAGCCGCTGCGACAGCGACTCGCCGGTGTCGCCGATGGCGGCGCGCAGCGTGGCGCTGGGCGAGGCCTGCAGCAGCGACAGGACGGACAGCATTTCGCGCTGGGACAGGTCGCGCTGGCGCGGATCGACGGCACGCGGTTCCGGCGCCTCGCCGGCGTCGCGGCCGCGGCGCGATTCCTGCAGCAGATGGTGCAGGGCCTCCAGCAGCACGCCCTGCGCGCCCGGTCCGGACGCGTAGCCCGGCGGCACCTCGCCGAACCCGGCCGGCGGCGCCGCCGACTGACTGGCCTGCAGGCCGCGGCTGACGCCGGCCATGCGGTTGAGGAAGCGCGCCGCCCAGGCCGGGGCGCCCGGTTCTTCACCGTCACCCGGGCCGTCCAGTTCCTCGGTCGCCGCGGCGGCGGGCGATGCCGGCGCACGGCGCGCCGGCAGCTCGGGCATCACCCCGACCTGCATCAGGCGCTGGTCGAGCGCGGCGTAGATGCGCGCGATGGCGGGCACGAAGTCGCGCTCGCACAGTTTGATCACCACCAGCCGCACGTCGGGCGCCAGATCGCAACCCGCGAATGCCTGGTGCACGGCCACGCCGATGTGCTCGGGGCCGATGGGGTTGAGGTCCGCGTCCAGTGCGATGTCGCCGGCGATCCAGCCCAGGCGGCGGTCCAGCCGCGCCAGGACCGGCTTGCACTCGCGCTGGATGACGCTGGCGAAGTTGCGCACGGCCAGGCGCGATTCCAGTTCCTGCTCGGAGACCAGGCTCAGGGTGTCCTCGGCCGATTCCAGGAACACCTGCTCGATCGGCAGCGGCTGCCCGGCCTCCAGCGCCTTCCACGAGCGCTGCAGCTGGCCACGGAACCGCCCAATGATGTCGTCGCGCCGGCGGCGCAGTTCGCGCATCGCATCCAGGAAGGCCATCTGCGACGGACCAGCGCGCTCGGCGCGGTCGAACAGCGCATCGTCGAAACGGCCCAGCGCCACCGCGAAGGCATCGACCAGCGGCGGGATCGCGGCGTCGCGCGCCTGCTCCAGCAGGCGCGTGTCGCGCCCGGGGCGGTCGGCGATGTTGAGGACATTCGACATGCAGGGGTCCCCGCCCTGACGGGCGAAAGGAAGGTGGGGGATACGGACGGGGGATCCGCGCCGACATCGTAGGAAATCATGCCGACGGGCAACCGTGATGGCCTCGGCAGTTTGATGCCGCGCAACACGTTACCTCAGGGAAAGCCCGCACGGCACGCGGCTTGCATGCGGGCTCAATCCGCGTCGGGGGTCACCAACCGGTCCACCACGCCCTGCATGGCGCTGTAGAACGCGTCCTCGTCGCGATGCATGCGCACGCGCCCGAGCTGCGCCATCACCACCAGTTCCTGCACCGACGCCACGCAGATGCGCGCGCCCGCGCGGTTGACGAACATCATGCGCCGCGAGAACGGACTGATCCAGCTCAGCCGTCCGGCCTGCACGCGGTTGTCCTTGTCGACGAAGTCCAGCCAACTGCCTTCGCGCAGGCCCTGGAAGTAGGCGGTCATCACCGGATCCAGGTGCTGCAGACCCTCCATCCACTCCTGCGCTTCCAGCAGGCCGGGCAGCACGGTGGTCGGCGCCGGTGTCGCGGGCGCAACGGGCTGCGGCGGCGCGGCGTGTTCCGCCGCCTCGTGGGGCGCGACCAGACGCGAGAACAGCTGCTCCCGCAGGGCGGCGATGGCAGGTCGCGCCTGGCCCGACGCCATCCACATGGGCTGCAACCAGTCCAGGGCGGCATGCCAGGCGCGCACGTCCTGACGGACCTGGGCGTCGTCGACGGCGCGCAGCAGGCCGTCCAGCATCATTGGCGCGGCCTGCGGCTTGTTGAGCGCCTGCATGCGCGCCGCATAGGCGGGCCACCCGGCGAGCAACACGTCGCGCATCGGCGCCGGCATGTCCGCGCCCTGCAGGCGCGCGTCCAGTGAGGCGGCGAAACCGGCCAGCAGGTCGGCCTCGGCGTCGCGCGCCTGCTGTTCGGCGGCCAACGCCTGTTCCACCTTCTCCGCTTCCGCGCGGTAATGCACATAGAAATCGTTGAAGTCGCTCCGCGCGGCGCGGAACACCGACTGGCTTTCGTCGAAGTCCGCGACGAGGCGCTGCACGGTGTCCTTCACCTTTTCCAGCAACAGGCGCTGGGCATCGTTCTCGCCCGGGTTGCCGTCGCACGCCTCCACCAGCAGGTTGAGCAACCGCCGCGCCGAATGGCTGGCCTGCAGGAACAGCTTGCGGTCCTGCAGCGCGACCTTCGTCATCGGCGCCATCAGGCGCCCCAGCACATGCACCTGTTCCTCGCCCAAGTGGCTTTCGCGGAAGATCACCTCGAACAGCATGCCCACCAGGTCGACGACGTTCTCGTCCGCTTCCGAAATCGCCACCGCTTCCGGCGCCACGCCAAGCTGCGCGGCCTGCAGGAAGATCTGCTGCTTGAACGCCGCCTGCAACCGCCGTGGATTGGCCAGCACTTCGGCATGCACTTCCGGCGAGGCGATCTGCAGCAGCGTCAACGCCACGATCAGTTCCCGCTGCGACAGCGACGTGCGTGCGCCGGCCGCACGCGCCATGCCCTGCTCCCGTGCCCGCTGGTGCCGCGACTCCTCCAGCAACTGGTGCAGGGCCGGCGGCAGCGTCGCGGCGTCGGCGGCGGTCTCGTGGTCCTCGTGGTCCCATTCGACGAAGAAGCGCGTCATCCAGTCGGGCTCGCTGGAGGCTTCGTCGCCACTGCTGGGAATCGCCTGCGCGCGCCGCACCCTCGGCCCCGTGCTGTCCTGCGGCCCCAGCCGACGCACCAGCCGAGCATGCAGGTTTTCGTAGATCGGACCCAGCACCTCGACGAACTCGCGCGCGCAGCACTGCACCGCCAGGGCGCGGACGTTGCCCGGCAGCGACGCCGCCGCGAAGCCGCGGTACACCGCCATCGCAATGCGCGATGGCGAATACGGCGCGCTGTCGGGCGTGAGCCGCACGCCCATGTCCAGCCAGGTCAGGTATCCGTTCAGGCGCAGCAGCTCGGACTGCCACTCGCGCGAGATCGCCTCGGCCAGGTGCTCGGTCGCCAGCCGGACGTCGAGTTCGTCCTCCTCGACCAGTCCCAGGCCGCTGACGCTGCTGGTCGGCTCTTCGCCGAACCGGACCGCCGCGGCTTCGCCGTCCGCCGCGATCCGCCAGGCCGATGTCATGTCCTCGCGGAATCCCCGGAGGATCGCCTCACGGCGGTCCTTCAGTGCCAGCAGCCCTTCCAGATAGGGACCGCGATCCAGTTCCATCCGCTCCAGCCGGTCCAGCATGGGCTGGCGCAACCCATCCACCACGTCGGCGAACGCCGCTTCCAGCGGAGACTGCATGGCTTCATGCAGCAGCGCGACGAGCTGGTTGCCAGTGGTCGGGAGAGGCGGCGGCGTGGTGGGCATTGCGTCGTTCGATCGGCCAGATGGTCCACGGCGCTCCGTATCGACTCACGGTTCCGTGCATGGCAGAGGACCGTAACGCATCCGCTGCGATTAAACTCGTGCATCGATACTGTGCACTGCATCCCACTATAAGGCGACTCGATGCCCACCGAAAGTCTGTTGCAGGCGTTGGACGCGCGCCGCTCCGTCCCATCTAAGCAGCTGGGTGAACCCGGCCCCGATCATGTCACGCTGCGGCGGATGCTGGCATCGGCCGTGCGCGTGCCCGATCACGGCAAGCTGGTGCCGTTCCGCTTCATCTATGTCCATGGCGACGCACGTCACGTCCTGGGCGACCGCTTGGCCGAGCGCACCCGCGCGCTCGACCCCGGCGCCTCCGACGCCGCCGTGGAGAAGGATCGCGGCCGCTTTTCCAGCGCACCGGACATCATCACCGTGGTCGCCCGGCTGACACCGGGCCACAAGGTGCCGGAGCAGGAACAGCTGCTGACCGCCGGCAGCGTGTGCTTCGCCCTGCTGCAGGCGGCACAGGCGTGCGGATTCGGAGCGCAGTGGCTGACCGGCTGGATGGCGTACGACGACCACGTCACCGGGTTGCTAGGGCTCGCACCGAACGAGAAGATCGTGGGCTTCATCCACATCGGCACACCGCGCCTGCAGGCACCGGAGCGCGAGCGGCCGGATCCCGCCGCGCTGCTGACCGAGTGGACGCCCGATGCCTGAAGCGCTCCACCCGCGCCCGCTCTACCTGGTCGACGCCAGCCTGTACGTGTTCCGCGCCTGGCATTCGATGCCGGACGAGTTCCAGGATGCCGACGGCTGGCCGACCAACGCGGTGCATGGTTTCGCGCGCTTCCTGCTGGAGCTGCTGGAGAAGGAACGTCCGGCGAACATCGCCATCGCCTTCGACGAGGCCTTGGACAGTTGTTTCCGCAACCGCCTCTACCCCGCCTATAAGGCGAACCGCGAACCGGCGCCGGAAGCGCTGCGGCGCCAGTTCACCCACTGCAAGGCGCTGTGCGCCGCGCTCGGCCTGAGCGTGCTGGCGCACATGGAATACGAGGCCGACGACCTGATCGGCAGCGCGTTGCATGCCGCGCGACCGGAGGGATTCCGCGGCGTCATCGTATCGGCCGACAAGGACCTGTCGCAGCTGCTGCAGGACCATGACGAGCAGTGGGACTTCGCGCGCGGACAGCGCTGGGGCGCGTCCGGCGTGAAGGCCCGTCACGGCGTGGAAGCGCGCCAGATCGCCGACTACCTGGCCCTGACAGGCGATGCGGTGGACAACATTCCCGGCGTGACCGGCATCGGTGCGAAGTCGGCCGCGGTGTTGCTGGCGCACTTCGGCGACCTCGATACCCTGCTCGGCCGCATGGACGAAGTCGCCTTCCTGCGCCTGCGCGGTGCCGCCACGATGGCGGTGCGCCTGCGCGAACAGCGCGAACACGCACTGCTGTGGCGCCAGCTCACCACCATCGCCCTGGATGCACCGCTGGGCGACATCGCCATCGGCCACCAACGCGGCCAGGCCGACGGCGACATGCTGGGCGCATTGTCGGAGGCGCTCCGCTTCGGACCGATGACGCGGCGGCGATTGCGGGTGGCGGCGGGATTGGAGGATCCTGCCTACTGATCGTCTGTAAAACGTCACCCGCACCGGCTAGCATCGCGGCATGGACGAACACGACGACGACAAGCACAACGTGCCCGCCGAGGTGGTCTGGCAGGGCAAATACCAGCGGATGATGGTGCGGGGCACGTGGGAGTACGTGGAGCGCGCGCATGCCGGGGGACTCGCGGCCATCATCATCGCGGTGACGCCGGACGACGACGTGCTGTTCGTCGAACAGTTCCGCGTGCCGCTGCAGGCGCGCACCATCGAGATGCCGGCGGGGCTGGTGGGCGATATCCATGCGGGCGAATCGATCGAGGTCTCCGCGATCCGCGAACTGGAGGAAGAGACCGGCTGGACCGCCGACCAGGCCGAGGTGCTGATGATCGGCCCCACGTCATCGGGCAGCAGCAGCGAGAAGATCGCCTTCGTCCGCGCTAGCGGCCTGCGCAAGGTCGGCGAGGGTGGCGGGGATGGCGATGAAGACATCACCGTGCATGCGGTTCCGCGCACGCGCGCGGCGGCCTGGCTGGCGCAGAAGATGGCGGAAGGCTATGAACTGGATGCCAAGCTGTGGGCGGGCCTCTGGATGATCGACCACGCGCTCGACGGCACGCCGCGCGGTTGAGGCGGTCAGTCGACTTTCACCGCATAGCCGGCCAGGCGCCACACCCCTTCTTCTTCCCGCCGCAGGGTGACGGTCTCGCGATGCGGCAGCCCCATCGCGCCGAACTTCACCGAGAACTCGAGCACGGCATAGGTCCCGATCTGCCAGCGCGTACGATGCGCGGGCTGATCGACGCGCACGGCGGCCCACCGCCGCGCCGTGCCGCGCCCGAGGTCGCGGTGGCGCCGCATGAGCTGGTCGAGGAACGATTCCTTCGGCATGGCGTTGCGCATCGTCGACGACGCGGCCGACCACAGGATCTCGTGCTCGCCCTGCTCGATGGCACTGATGAAGCGCATCGCCGCCATGCCCAGTCGCTGGATGTCGACGTCCTCCAGCCCGATCCTCGCCGCCACCCGTGATGCCGCTTCCGTCATCGTGCCCTGCCCGTCCGGCTCCTTCGCCGCCTGCGGAGCGCTGGCGGCACGTCCCCGGATTCTTCGTCACGCCGCAGCGCCACCGGACACGGCGGGATGGCGTGGGTCAGTCGAGATGCTGGCGCAGGAAGGCCAGCGTGCGCTGCCAGGACAGGTCCGCCGCGGCCTGGTCGTAGCGCGGCGTGGTGTCGTTGTGGAAGCCATGGTTCACGCCCGGGTAGACGTGCGCGGTATACGCCACACCCGCCGCCTTCAGTTGCTGTTCGTAGGCCGGCCAGCCGGCGTTGACGCGCGTATCCAGCTCGGCGAACTGCAGCAGCAGCGGCGCCTTGATGCGCGCCGCCTCTTCCGCTGAGGGTTGGCCGCCGTAGTAAGGCACGCCCGCAGCGACCAGTTCCGGCAGCCGCGAGGCGAGCAGGTTGGTCACCAGACCGCCGAAGCAGAAGCCGATCACGCCCAGCTTCCCGTTGCCGCGCGGCAATCCGTCGGCGAAGCGCGCTGCGGCTTCGAGATCCGCGAGGACGCGGGCGCGGTCGAGCGTGGCCTGCATCTCGCGGCCGGCATCGTCGTTGCCCGGATAGCCGCCCAGCGGATACAGCGCATCGGGCGCGAAGGCGATGAAGCCGGCGACCGCGAGGCGGCGCGCCACATCCTCGATGTACGGGTTCAGGCCACGGTTCTCGTGCACGACCAGCACGACGGGATGGCGCCCTTCCGCACGCGGCATCGCCAGCAGCCCGCGACCCTCGCCGTGGCCCTGCGGCGCGGGAAACGTGCGATAGACCGTGGTGATGCGCGGATCGTCCGCCGCCACCTGCGCGGCGAACGCGTACTGCGGCGTCAGCGCCGCCAGCAGACCCGCGGCCGTGGTGCCGCCCACGGCGAATTTGGCCGCGCCGGCGAGAAAGCCGCGCCGGTCGATGCGGCCGTGGACGTAGTCGTCGTACAGATCCAGCACGCGCTGGTCGAAGGCGGAAGCCGGTGTGCGCTGTTCGTCCATCGTGGTTCCCTCGGTGGTCGTGGACGCGTCGGGTCAGGCGAAGGCGTCGGTCGCCCGTACCAGCGCATCGACGTTCTCGGCTTCGAACGCGGAGTGGCCGGACGCCGGCGTGATCTCGAGCTTCGCCTTCGGCCAGGCCTGGTGCAGTTCCCACGCGTTGGCGACCGGGCACACCACGTCGTAGCGGCCGTGCACGATGACGCCCGGGATGTCGGCGATGCGCGAGGCATCGCGCAGCAGCTGGTCCTCGACCTCGAAGAAGCCGCCGTTGACGAAGTAGTGGTTCTCGATGCGCGCGAACGCCAGCGCGAACTCCGGTTCCTCGTGGCCGCTGACGAAATCGGCGTCCACATGCAGGAAGCTGGTCGCGCCTTCCCACACGCTCCACGCCTTGGCCGCCGCCAGGCGCGTGGCCTTGTCGTCGGACGTCAGGCGACGGTGGAAGGCGGAGATCAGGTCGTGGCGTTCGACCGGCGGAATCGCAGTGACGTAGTGCTCCCATGCATCCGGGAACAGGCGGCTGGCGCCTTCCTGGTAGAACCACTCCAGCTCCCAGCGGCGCAGCATGAAGATGCCGCGCAGCACCAGCTCGGTGACGCGCTGCGGATGCGCTTCGGCATAGGCCAGCGCCAGCGTGGAGCCCCAGCTGCCGCCGAACACCTGCCAGCGGTCGATGCCGAGTTTCTCGCGCAGTTTCTCGATGTCGGCGACCAGGTCCCAAGTGGTGTTGTCGACCAGGTCCGCATGCGGCGTGGATCGGCCGGAACCGCGCTGGTCGAACAGCACGATGCGGTACTTGGCGGGATCGTGGAAGCGCCGCATCTTCGGGCTACAGCCGGCGCCCGGCCCGCCGTGCAGCAGCACGACCGGCTTGCCCTGCGGATTGCCGCACTGCTCGTAGTACAGCGTATGGCGGTCGTCGACCTTCAGCGTGCCGGTGTCGAAGGGCTCGATGTCGGGATACAGCGTGCGCATGGGCGGCGGGTCCTGGAGGAAAGCCACAGTCTAGCTGCTGCGGTCCTGCGCTTCCGTTACGCGCCCCAGGGTGACGCGGTCGCGCTGCTCGAGGTCCGTCCACGTGGCGACCTCGACGAAGCCCGCCGCAAGCAACAGCGCACGGATGGCCGCGCCCTGGTCCCAGCCATGCTCGAGCAACAGCCAGCCGCCCGGCAGCAGGTGCGCAGGCGCAGTCGCCACGATCTCGCGGATGGCGTCCAGCCCGTCGGCGCCGGACGACAGCGCCGTCGGCGGCTCGAAACGCAGGTCGCCCCGGCCCAGATGGGGATCGCCGTCGGCGATGTACGGCGGATTGCTGGCGATCAGGTCGAAGCGCTCATCGGCCAGCGGCGCCAGCCAGCTTCCGCAGCGGAACGCCACGTTGGCGATGCGGTTCGCGCTCGCGTTCGCCTGGGCGACCCGCAGCGCGTCCTCGCTGACGTCGGTGGCGACCACCTGCGCCTGCGGCCGTTCGCTCGCCAGCGCCAGCGCGATGGCACCGCTGCCGGTGCCGAGGTCGGCCACGCGCAGCGTGCGGTCGTCCGGCAGGCGCTCCAGCGCCAGCTCGACCAGCCGCTCGGTCTCCGGGCGCGGGATCAGCGTGGCGGGCGAGACCTGCAGGTCCAGCGTCCAGAACCCGCGCCGGCCCAGCAGGTAGGCCAGCGGTTCGCCCGCCGCGCGCCGGGTCAGCAGCGCCTCGAACGACGCCGCCTGCGGCTCGGTCAGGGAATCGTCGCCGTGGGCGAACAGCCACGCCCGGTCGCGCCCCAGCACCTGCAGCAGCAGGTGTTCGGCCTCGTGGCGGGCATCGGGGCCGGGCAGGCGTGTCGCGGCGGCGCGCAGGGCCAGGTCGAGGCGGGCGGTGGGCAGGTCGGCAGACATGGGGCGCATGGTACCGGGCCCGCCACGAGGCCGGACGCCACCGCATCGCCGCGCCGCACCATCATGGTGCTCAATCGCGTATGGAGGCAGCGGTTCCCTCACGGCCAGGGCGACAGGGGCTTCCGCGCCCGCCGACGAAGCCAGCCCGTCCTGTATCGGCGGGGCTGCCGAACAGCCAACTCATTGAAAAACCGGGATTAATGCCCAAGATCGGGATCGGCGACCGCTATGGCGGTACGGCGATCCGATCTGTTCGATAGCCAAAAGCTATCTATCTGATTCCATCAATCGATTTGAGGTATCAATAGTCGCTGCCTACCATGGCCCCATCGCTTCACCACACCCACTCCATCCACGAGGATCTCCGATGTCCCTGATCAACACCCCGGTCCAGCCGTTCAAGGCCACCGCGTTCCACAACGGCGAATTCGTCGAAGTCACCGACGGCACCCTGAAGGGCAAGTGGTCGGTCCTGATCTTCATGCCGGCCGCCTTCACCTTCAATTGCCCGACCGAAGTGGAAGACGCCGCCGCCAACTACGCCGAGTTCCAGAAGGCCGGCGCCGAGGTCTACATCGTCACCACCGACACGCACTTCTCGCACAAGGTGTGGCACGAAACCTCCCCGGCGGTGGGCAAGGCCCAGTTCCCGCTGGTCGGCGACCCGACCCACCAGCTGACCCGCGCCTTCGGCGTGCACATCGAAGAAGAAGGCCTGGCCCTGCGCGGCACCTTCGTCATCAACCCGGAAGGCGTCATCAAGACCGCCGAGATCCACAGCAACGAGATCGCCCGCGACGTGTCGGAAACCCTGCGCAAGCTGAAGGCCGCGCAGTTCACCGCCGCCAATCCCGGCCAGGTCTGCCCGGCCAAGTGGAAGGAAGGCGCGCAGACGATCGCCCCGTCGCTGGACCTGGTCGGCAAGATCTAAGCGTCACCGCAGCACCGGCGCATCCCCGCGTGGATGCGCCATCGCGACACCGCATCACGCCACCTCCGGGCCACCGGCCCGGAGGTCGGCCTCCCTCCCGGACGTTTGCAGCAGCGGCATGCGCCGTTCGCCGGTTTCCTCTCTCCCTAGCCGGCTCCCTCCCCACGGCGCATGCCGCTCCTGCAAACGCCTGACCTCCCCTCCCGGTTCTCTACCCCGCATCCCCTCCACGGAGACGTTCGCCATGCTGGACGCCAATCTGAAGACGCAGCTGAAGGCCTACCTCGAAAAGGCCGTGCGCCCCATCCACATCACCGCGCACCTGGACGACAGCGACGCCTCGTCGCAACTGCAGGCGCTGCTGCGCGACCTGCAGGACGCATCCGCGAACATCCATGTCACCGAACAGCAGGGCGGCGAACGCACGCCGTCGTTCTCGCTGACCTCGCCCGGCCACGACATCCACCTGACCTTCGCCGGCCTGCCGATGGGCCATGAGTTCACCTCGCTGGTGCTGGCGCTGCTGCAGGTCGGCGGTCATCCGTCGAAGCTGGCGCAGGACGTGATCGAACAGATCCGCTCGCTCGATGGCGAATACCGCTTCGAGACGTATTTCTCGCTGTCGTGCCAGAACTGCCCGGACGTGGTGCAGGCGCTGAACCTGATGGCGGTGCTGAACCCGAAGATCCAGCACGTCGCCATCGACGGCGCGCTGTTCCAGCAGGAAGTCGAGCGGCGCGAAGTGATGTCGGTGCCGACCATCTTCCTCAACGGCGAGGTGTTCGGCGCCGGTCGCATGGGCGTGGACGAGATCGTCGCCAAGCTCGACACCAACGCCGGCAAGCGCGAGGCCGAGAAGATCAAGGCCAGGGCGCCGTACGACGTGCTCGTCGTCGGTGGCGGCCCGGCCGGCGCCGCCGCCGCCATTTACGCCGCGCGCAAGGGTATCCGCACCGGCGTGGCGGCCGAACGCTTCGGCGGCCAGGTACTGGACACCATGGCGATCGAGAACTTCATTTCCGTGCCGTATACCGAAGGCCCGAAGCTCGCCGCCGCTCTGGAACAGCACGTGCGCGACTACCAGGTCGACGTGATGAACCTGCAGCGCGCGGAGAAGCTGGTGCCCGCCGGCAGTGATGGCCTGATCGAGGTCCAACTCGCCAACGGCGCCTCGCTGAAGTCGAAGACGGTGGTCCTCTCCACCGGCGCGCGCTGGCGGCAGATGAACGTGCCCGGCGAGAACGAGTACCGCAACAAGGGGGTGGCCTACTGCCCGCATTGCGACGGTCCGCTGTTCAAGGGCAAGCGCGTGGCGGTGATCGGCGGCGGCAATTCCGGCGTGGAAGCGGCGATCGACCTGGCCGGCATCGTGGCGCAGGTCACGCTGATCGAGTTCGACAGCCAGCTGCGCGCCGACGACGTGCTGCAGCGCAAGCTGCGCAGCCTGCCGAACGTGCGCATCGTCACCAGCGCGCAGACCACGGAGGTGCTGGGCGATGGCCACAAGGTCAACGGCCTGGTCTACCGTGACCGCGCGGGGGGCGATACGCACCGCGTGGAACTGGAGGGCATCTTCGTGCAGATCGGCCTGCTGCCGAACACCGAGTGGCTGAAGGGCGTGGTGACGCTGAGCCCGCGCGGCGAGATCGTCGTCGACGACCGCGGACAGACCAGCGTGCCGGGCGTGTTCGCCGCCGGCGACGCCACCACGGTGCCGTACAAGCAGATCGTCATCGCCATGGGCGAGGGCTCCAAGGCCGCACTGGGTGCCTTCGACCACCTGATCCGCACGTCGGCGCCGATGGAAACGCCGGACGCGGTGGCGGCATGATGCGCCGGCGCGGGCCGCATGCCGGTCCGCGCCGCGTCGCACGCACGCGGTTCCCCGAGGGAGGAGTCCGATGAATCTCCGCGACCTGAAGTACCTGGTGGCGCTGGCCGACCACAAGCATTTCGGCCGCGCGGCTGCGGCGTGCTACGTCAGCCAGCCCACGTTGTCGACCCAGATCAAGAAGCTGGAAGACGAACTGGGCGTGCCGCTGGTCGAACGCGCGCCGCGCAAGGTGATGCTGACGCCCGCCGGGCGCGACGCCGCCGATCGCGCGCGCCGCATCGTGGCCGAGGTCGACCAGATGAAGGAGGCCGCCCGTCGCAGCCAGGATCCGGAAGCCGGCACGGTGCGGCTCGGCCTGTTCCCCACGCTGGGTCCGTACCTGCTGCCGCACGTGGTGCCGCGCCTGCGCGCACGCTTCCCGCACCTGGAACTGCTGCTGGTCGAGGAGAAGAGCGACGTGCTGCTGTCGCGCCTGCGCGAGGGCAAGCTCGACGCCGGCCTGCTGGCGCTGCCGATCGCCGACGACCAGCTGCACACCGAGTTCCTGTTCGAGGAACCGTTCGTGCTGGCGGTGTCGGAGTCGCATCCGCTGGCGCAGCGCGACTCGCTGAGCCTGGCCGAACTGTCGCAGCAGCAGTTGCTGCTGCTGGAAGACGGCCATTGCTTGCGCGAGCAGGCCCTGGACGTGTGCCGGCTGTCCGGCGCCAACGAGAAGTCCGAGTTCCGCGCCACCAGCCTGGAAACGCTGCGGCAGATGGTGGCCGCCGATGTCGGCATCACCCTCTTGCCCACGTTGGCGGTCAAGCCGCCGGTGGCGCGTTCGGAGAACATCCACCTGCTCGGCTTCAGCGATTCGCATCCCAGCCGCCAGATCGCCATGGTCTGGCGCAAGAGCTCGGCGATGAGCGATTTCCTGCAGCAACTCGCGCAGGTGTTCCGCGAGCTGCCTCCGCAGCTGTTGCAACCGGATTCGCCACCGCCGCGCAGCACGGCGGCGCCTGAACGCCGGTCGCCCGGCACGGCTTGAAGCCGCCGCGCTTCCGGGCTACGGTAGGCGCGCAAACAGGACTCCGATGGGCGACGCCGCAATGCGTCGCCCGTTTCCTTTTGCGCGCCCCCAAAACACCTTCGAGGACCTCATGAACAACACCCGCACCAGCGGCCTGCCGCCCTCCCTGCCCCCGCTCGTCGTCTCCAGCCGCGACATGTCCCGCCTGGAGGCCCTGCTCGACACGCCCGTACTGCGCCGGCATCCGGCCGCACTGGCGTTGATGGACGAACTGAACCGCGCCGACGTGCGCGCGCCGGACGACATGCCGGACAACGTGGTGACGATGCACTCGCGCGTGGAATGCGAGGACGAGCTCACCGGCGAACACCATCGCCTGACCCTGGTGTACCCCCACGAGGCGAACGTCGAGACCGGCCTGGTCTCCGTGCTGGCGCCGGTCGGCAGCGCGCTGCTCGGCCTGTCCGTGGGCCAGACGATCGACTGGCAGGCGTCGGGCAACCGGCCGTTGCGCCTGCGGGTCACGGCGATCGAGTACCAGCCGGAAGCGAGTGGCGATCTGCATCGCTGATTCTCGCGACGACCGAATGCACTCCTGCTTCCGAGATCGTGTCTTGTTGCAGCCTGGATGACTGGATTGCGGCGACCGCTAACTTTCGCTCGAAGAAACAGACATGCCGCACTTTCCATGTTCCGTAGAGATGGCGCCGCTCGCCGCGGAGGCCCTACTTGACCGGCCATTCGGCTGTTGAGAAGCGCCTCTTTGCTTGTGCAAAGAAAGTAGGCAAAGAAAGCACACCCCGGCGGTCCGCCCGCCGCAAGCGGCGGGTGCGCAGTCACGGCGAGAACTACGTGCAGGGCATCCTGCCCTGTACGAAAACGACGCACATCCTCGTGCGCCGCCCTTTCGGGGTTTTACCCGCCGTGACTGCCGGACCTCAGGGGGTCCCAACAGCAAAGGCAGAAGCGTCCGAGCGACGCGATTGCTTTCGCTTGCTTTCGGGGCCCCATGAGGCACGGCGAGAGGGTCGGGTAAAACCCCGAGGGCGCCGTCATGGATGACGGCGTTTTCGTATGGCACACGGATGTGCCTTACGAAAATTCCCGGCCCGCTCGCGGACCCGGAGCGCACAGCGCGGAGGGCGTGCCGCCTGGGGCGTGTTTCTTTGGTTCCTTTCTTTGCACGAGCAAAGAAGCGCTTCTCAACAGCCGAATGGCTGGTCAAGGGACGCCCCCGCGGCGAGCGGCGCCATGTTCAAGACGTGGAAGGCGCCTCCCGCAAGACCACGGAGCCAGAAGCCACGGCGGATGTTGTGGCACCAATGGATAACGAATAGGCGGACTTCGTTGGCCCTCACCCCAACCCCTCTCCCGCGGGGAGAGGGGCTTGAAGCCTCTCTCGGCGAAGATGCGCACCATGCCAAAACAAAGCCAATTTCCGCCACCTGCCACGAACCCTCGCGCCGAGGGACAAGGCATACTTCCCCTCCCCCTCCTGTGCCCCTGCCGAGCCACCGCATGAATGCCGCCACGCCCAGCAAACTCCAGCAGCTCCGCGAACTCTCCGTCGTCGTCGCCGACACCGGCGACTACGACGCCATCAAGCGCCTCAAGCCGGTCGACTGCACCACCAATCCCACGCTGGTGAAGAAGGCGCTGGACCTGCCCGTATATGCCGACCTGATCGAGGAGCACCTCGCCTGGGCGCGTGCGCAGGGCGGCGGCGATGGACTCGTCGACGAGGTCGTGGACCGCCTGACCGTGGGCGTCGGCGCGCGGCTCGCCGGCCTGATTCCCGGCCGCGTCTCCACCGAAGTCGACGCCGACCAGGCCCACGACACCGCCGCCACCATCGCCAAGGCGCGCAAGTTCGTGCAGATGTACGCCGACCAGGGCATCGGCCGCGACCGCATCCTGATCAAGGTCGCGTCCACCTGGGAAGGCGTGGAAGCCGCGCGCGTGCTGCAGGCCGAAGGCATCGACTGCAACCTCACCCTCATCTTCAATCCCACCCAGGCGATCGCCTGCGCGGAAGCGGGCGCGTTCCTGATCTCGCCGTTCGTGGGCCGCATCCTCGACTGGTATGTCGCCAACGGCCAGACGCCGGCGACCATCGACGAGGATCCGGGCGTAGTGTTCGTGCGCGGCGTCTATGCCGAGTTCAAGCGCCGCGGCTCGCCCACCGTGGTGATGGGCGCGTCCTTCCGTTCGACCGCGCAGATCGAAGCGCTGGCCGGCTGCGACCGCCTGACCATCTCGCCCGACCTGCTGGAGAAGCTGGACCAGGAAATCGGCGACCTGCCGCGCAAGCTGTCGCCCGGCGCGGCCGAACCGGTGACCGCTGCGCCGGTGACGGCGGAAAGCTTCGCCGCCGCCCTTGAGGCCGATCCGATGGCGAAGGAAAAGCTGGCCACCGGCATCGACGCCTTTGCCAAGGACCTGCAGGCCCTGCGTGCGAGCATCCGCGAGAAGCTGGCGGCCTGAGGCCGCCTTCGTGCCAGGAAGGAGCGCACACGCATAGAGGGCTGGCTGGCGAAAACGAAGGCGAAGGCGGGGGACGGCGCGGCTGGCGTCGCCGCACGGGCCGCCTGGACGCCGACGGCAGGGTCCGTCCGTGGGAGCGACGCGAGTCGCGACGCGTCCAAGATCAGCCAAACGGCATCGCGACCGACGTCGCTCCCACCACCGCTCTGCGTCAGGCCTCCAGCCCGATCGGGCAGCTCACGCCGGTCCCACCCAATCCGCAGTACCCGTTCGGATTCTTCGCCAGATACTGCTGGTGGTAATCCTCGGCGTAGTAGAACGGCGGCGCCGGATACACGATCTCGGTCGTGATGTCGCCGTAGCCGGCCGCCTTCAGTTGCTGCTGGTACGCCCGCAGGCTGGCTTCCGCAGCCGCCTGCTGCTCCGGCGTATGGCAGTGGATGCCGGAGCGGTACTGCGTGCCGACATCGTTGCCCTGGCGCATGCCCTGGGTGGGATCGTGGCTTTCCCAGAACACCTGCAACAGCTGTCCGAACGACACCTGCGCCGGGTCGTAGACCACGCGCACGACTTCGTTGTGGCCGGTCAGGCCGGAGCAGACTTCCTCGTAGGTCGCATTCGGGGTACCGCCACCGGCATATCCCACCGACGTGCTGTACACGCCGGGCACGTTCCAGAACTTGCGCTCCGCACCCCAGAAGCAGCCCAAGCCGAATTCCACCTGTTCCAATCCTTCAAACGCGTCGCGCAGCGGGCGGCCGTTGACGAAATGCATGTTGTGCAGCGGCAGCGGGGTGCTGCGTCCCGGCAGCATGTCCTCTGCGCGCGGCATGCGCTGCTTGTAGGCTCCGATACCCAGCATGGTGAACCTCGTGGTCGTGGGGGAGGACGGATCAGGCGGGCAGGATGCCGGCACCTTCATCGTCGCCTTCCAAGATGGGGCCGTCGTCGCGCGATTCCAGCCCCAGCGCCTGTACCACGCCTTCAGCCTCGGGAAACGCAGCGTCCGGCACGCAGACCCGCAGTACACCGAACAGCGGCAGTTCGCCCATCCCGCCCAGCAGCGATTCGCCGAACACGAACGCCGGGATGTCCGCCTCCTCCAGTGCGTGTTTCACCAGATGGGCGTCGAACAGGTTGTCGGCCAGGTAGACCACGCGCATGGATACGTCCTCCGCCGCCAGCCTACACCGGCCGATCCGGATACGGCATCCGCAACGCCTCGGTCGCCGCGACCGATTCGGGTTCCGCCGCCGCCGCGTCGCGCCACTCGCGCATGGCCGGCAGCGCGAACAGCGCCTGCATGTAGTCGCGTGCGGCAGCGTCCACCTCCACGCCGTAGCCGTCGAAGCGGATCGCCACCGGCGCGTACATCGCGTCGACGATGCCGAATCCTCCGAACAGGAAGTCTCCGCCTGCTCCGTGCGCGGCGCGAAGCTGGCGCCAGAGGGCCTGCACGCGATCGATGTCGCGCTGGGCGGCGGCATCCCAGCGATAGGCGTCCGGCGTGCGCCGGCTGTTCATCGGCAGCTGCGTGCGCAGCGCGACGAACCCCGAATGCATTTCGGCCGCCGCCGCGCGGGCCAGCGCGCGCGCCGCGAGGTCCGCCGGCCAGCCGCGGCCGTCGAGCCAGCGCTCGTTGGCGTATTCGCAGATCGCCAGCGAATCCCAGACGTGCACTCCGCCGTCATGGAGCGCCGGCACCTTGCCGGTGGGGGAATGCTGGCGCACCCCGTCGGCGAACGCGGGGGTATCCAGCAGCAGCCGCACCTCGTCGAAGGCCACGCCGAAGTGGCGCAGCAGCAGCCAGGGCCGCAGCGACCAGGAGGAGTAGTTCTTGTTGCCGATCACCAGGACAGGAAGGCTCATGCGGGGATCACTGCGGCTCGGGGCGGTTCAGGATAGACCAGCGCGGCTACGGGACCGGCTAAACTGGCGTCTTTCCCTGTCTGTCCGCCCCGATGTCCGACGCTGCCACCCCCTCCACCCCCCTCGCCGACGATGCCGCCCCGGGAAAACGGGACTTCATCCGCCAGATCGTGCGCGAGGACCTGGCCAGCGGTCGCCATACGGCGGTGAAGACGCGCTTCCCGCCCGAGCCCAACGGCTACCTGCACATCGGCCACGCCAAGGCGATCTGCCTGGACTTCGGCATCGCCAGCGAGTTCGGGGGCGTCTGCAACCTGCGCCTGGACGACACCAACCCCGCCAAGGAAGACCCCGAGTACGTGCGCGCCATCCAGGACGACGTGCGCTGGCTGGGCTTCGACTGGCACGACCTGCGCCATGCATCCGACTACTTCGAGGTGCTGTACCTGGCCGGCGAAAAGCTGATCCGCCAGGGCGATGCCTTCGTCTGCGACCTGAGCGCGGAAGAAGTCCGCGAGTACCGCGGCACGCTGACCGAGCCCGGCCGCGACTCGCCGTACCGCGACCGCAGCGTGGAAGAGAATCTGGACCTGTTCCGGCGCATGCGCGCGGGCGAGTTCCCGGACGGCGCGCGTACGTTGCGTGCGAAGATCGACATGGCCAGCGGCAACATCAACCTGCGCGACCCGGCGCTGTACCGCATCAAGCACGTGGAGCACCAGAACACCGGCAACGACTGGCCGATCTACCCGATGTACGACTATGCGCATTCGCTGAGCGACGCGGTGGAAGGCATCACCCATTCGCTGTGCACGCTGGAGTTCGAGGACCACCGACCGCTGTACGACTGGTGCGTGGACAAGGTGGACCTGGCGAATTCGCCGGAGCTGCTGGCGCCGCTGCTGGCCAAGGGCCTGCCGAAGGAAGCCAGCAAGCCGCGCCAGATCGAGTTCTCGCGACTGAACTTCAACTACCTGGTGATGAGCAAGCGCAAGCTGCTGGCCATGGTCAACGACAAGCTCGTCGATGGCTGGGACGACCCGCGCATGCCGACCCTGCAGGGCATCCGCCGCCGTGGCTACACGCCGTCGGCGCTGCGCCTGATGGTGGACCGCGTGGGCATCAGCAAGCAGAACTCGCTGCTGGACATCTCGATCCTGGAAGGCGCGTTGCGCGAGGACCTGGACGCCGCCGCGCCGCGTCGCATGGGCGTGATCGATCCGGTGAAGCTGGTGCTGGCCAACCTGCCCGAAGGCCACGAGGAAACGCTGACGTTCTCCGACCACCCGAAGGACGAGGCGTTCGGCCAGCGAAGCGTGCCGTTCTCGCGCGAGCTGTGGATCGAGCGCGAGGACTTCGAGGAAGTTCCGCCGAAGGGTTTCAAGCGCCTGACCCTGGGCGGGGAAGTGCGCCTGCGCGGCGCCGGCATCGTGCGCTGCGACGAGGTGATCAGGAACGACGCCGGCGAAATCGTCGAACTGCGCGGCTGGCTGGATCCGGAATCCCGACCCGGCATGGCCGGCGCCGAGCGCAAGATCAAGGGCACCATCCACTGGGTCAGTGCGCAGCATGCGGTGGCCGCGGAAATCCGCCTGTACGACCGCCTGTTCACCGTGCCGAATCCGGACGACGAATCCGAAGGCAAGACCTACCGCGATTACATGAACCCGGACTCGCGTCGCACCGTGACCGGCTACGTGGAGCCGGCGGCGGCCAGCGCGGCGCCCGAGCAGTCGTTCCAGTTCGAGCGCACCGGCTACTTCGTCGCCGACCGCTACGACCACACGCCGGAGCGTCCCGTGTTCAACCGCAGCGTCACCCTGCGCGACACCTGGGCGACGAAGGCCTGAGGCCGGCGCCTTTCACCGCCTCTTGAGGCGGCGGAGGGCAGGCTGGCGCGCACCACCACCGAGGAAGGAGTCCGCCATGTCCCGCATCGTGTTGCGCCTCTCGTTCGCCGTGCTGTCCTGTGTGCTCGTTTTCGCGTTGGCGGGATGCGCAGCGCCTGCGTCCTCGGACGGTGCGGCCGGCGATCCACCGTCGACGCCGGCACCGAAGCCGACCGGCGGAAACCTGCCGCCGCGCCAAGCCGGTGCGGTCACCGTCGACTACACCTGCACGACCAGCGCCGATTGCGCGGTGAAGAACGTCGGCAACTGCTGCGGCGCGATGCCCGCCTGCGTCAACAAGGACAGCCCGACCGATCCGCAGGGCGTGCAGGCGCAATGCGCCGCCAGCGGACGCATGGGCGTCTGCGGCTTCGCCGACGTCACCGCCTGCAAGTGCGTCAGCGGCCGTTGCGAATCCGATTCCTCTTCCCTGAAGATTCCCACCCCGTAATGCTCTACCAACAGATCCACCTGACCCTGCCCGCCTGGACCCATGACTTGGTCGATCCGGCGGCGACCTACACCAGCGACGAGGACAAGGTCGCGCTGGCCATCGACCTGTCGCGCCGCAACGTGGATGCCAACAGCGGCGGCCCCTTCGGCGCGGTGGTGTTCGGCCCGGACCATCGCGTGATCGCGCTCGGCGTGAACCGGGTGATGCCGCACACCTGCTCGCTGGCGCACGCGGAAACCATGGCCTACATGCTGGCGCAGCAGCGCCTGCAGACGCCGCGCCTCAACGATGTAACGGCGCCGGTGGTGCTGGCCACCTCGTCGCAGCCGTGCTGCCAGTGCTACGGCGCCACCATCTGGGCCGGCATCGACCGCTTGCTGATCGGCGCGCGCGCCGAAGACGTGATGGAACTGACCGAGTTCGACGAAGGCCCGCTGCCGGCGGACTGGATCGGCGAACTGGGCAAGCGCGGCATCGAGGTCGTGCGCGATCTCCGTCGCGACGAGGCGCGCGCGGTGCT
The DNA here is from genome assembly GCF_035999195.1 of Pseudoxanthomonas sp. Taxonomy (NCBI): domain Bacteria; kingdom Pseudomonadati; phylum Pseudomonadota; class Gammaproteobacteria; order Lysobacterales; family Lysobacteraceae; genus Pseudoxanthomonas; species Pseudoxanthomonas sp. Next base: position 728,837 of record NZ_DASYGY010000004.1, on the reverse strand, counting down.
CAAGCAGTACGGCGAGTCGGGCGGCGACACGTACTGAGCGAGGCGTCGGGAAGCCATCGCCCCCGGCTTCTCCTGTACCCTGTCGTGGCGGCAGGAGCCGCAGCCATCCGCTACACGCGACCGCGCCATGTCATCGACGACCGGCCTGCTGGCCTATTGCCGCCAGGGATTCGAACCCGAACTTGCCGCCGAACTCACCGAGCGCGCCGCGCTGGCCGGGTTCGCCGGCTATGCGCGCGCGCAGCGCAACGACGGCCATGTGGTGTTCGCCTGCGAGCAGGCCGAGGCGCTGGACCGCGCGTTGCCGTGGCGCGACCTGATCTTCGCCCGGCAGAAGCTGCGCTTGCTCGCCGAACTGCGCGGCATCGACCCGAAGGACCGCATCACGCCGCTGCTCGCCGCGCTGGCCGGCAGCGGGCGGTACGGCGACCTGTGGGTGGAGCATCCGGATTCGGACAGCGCCAAGCCACTGGCCGGGCTGGCGCGCAGTTTCGGCAATGCGCTGCGCCCTGCGCTGCGCAAGGCGGGCTTCCTCACCGACAAGGACGACACCCGGCTGCCGCGCCTGCATGTGGTGTTCGTGCAGGGCGACCACCTGTTCCTCTGCGTCGCCGATGCGCGCGACAGTGCGCCATGGCCGCTCGGCATCCCGCGCCTGAAGCTGCTGCCCGATGCGCCATCGCGCTCGGCGCTGAAGCTGGAGGAAGCCTTCCTCTCGCTGCTCGACGAACGCCAGCGCGAGACATTGCTGAAGCCCGGCATGACCGCCGCCGATCTCGGGGCGGCGCCGGGCGGCTGGACCTGGGTGCTGACCCGCCACCACCTGCGCGTGACCAGCGTGGACAACGGCCCGCTGCGCGAGCACGTGCTGGCCACCGGACTGGTGGAGCACCTGCGCGCCGACGGCTTCCACTGGAAGCCGACGCAACCGCTGGACTGGATGGTCTGCGACATGGTCGAACAACCGCGTCGCGTGGCCGAGCGGATGGCGCAGTGGTTCCGCGAAGGCTGGTGCCGGCACGCGGTATTCAACCTCAAGCTGCCGATGAAGAAGCGCTGGGACGAGACCAGGCTGTGCCTGGACCTGTTCGCCGATCAGGCCGGCCGGCCGCTCGAGGTACGCGCGCGCCAGCTCTACCACGACCGCGAAGAGATCACCGTGTTCGCCACGCCCGGCTGACACACCAGACCACCTGCACGCCACCGAGGGGAAACGGATGACGTCACCTGGCTCCGCCCGCATCACTGTCCTGCTGCTCGTCGCGTTGCTCGCCGCCTGCGTGCACACCGACACGTCCGGCGACGCGGCCGAGGAAACGTTGCATGTCGCGCGCGATGTCGTCGGCGACGGCGTCTTCAGCGCAGGCATCGAGGGGCCCGCGTTCGGCCCCGACGGCGCGCTGTATGCGGTGAGCTTCGGCCGCGACGGCACCATCGGGCGGGTGAGCTTCGACGAACGCGGCGACGGCCGCGCGGCGCTGTTCATGACCCTGCCCGAGGGCAGCACCGGCAACGGCATCCGCTTCGATGCCGACGGCTTCATGTACGTGGCCGACTACACCGCCCACCAGATCCTGCGCATCGATCCGCGCGACCGCTCGGTGGGCGTGTTCGCGACGTTGCCGGGCGCGCACCAGCCCAACGACATCGCGTTCGCACCCAACGGCATGTTCTACGCCAGCGATCCGGACTGGCGCAGCGGCACCGGCCAACTGTGGCGCATCCTGCCCTACGGCAGGGCGGCCCTGCTGGAAACCGGCATGGGCACCACCAACGGCGTGGAGGTCGGCCCGAAGGGCGACGTGCTGTACGTCAACGAGAGCGTGCAGCGCCGCGTCTGGGCCTACGATCTGGACGGCAGCGGCGAGATCTCCGGCAAGCGCCTGCTGATCGCCTTCGACGACCACGGTCTGGACGGCATGCGCACGGACAGCGTGGGCAATCTGTACATCGCGCGCTACGGGGCCGGCACGGTGGCGGTGGTGTCGCCGCAGGGCGAACTGCTGCGCGAAGTGAAGCTGAAGGGACGCAAGCCCACGAACGTGGCCTTCGGAGGTCCCGATGGCCGCACGGTCTTCGTCACCCTGCAGGACCGCGGCGCGATCGAGGCCTTCCGGGTGGCCATTCCCGGCCGCGAAACCGGCCTGTGACGCGGGTCCGCCGGGGTCTCAGGTGCTGACACCCCGGCGTGGCAAGATGCCTGCCTGACACGGAGACCGACCATGCTGCCCCTCGAACTCAAGGACCCTGCCGCCTTCGGCACCGAGTTCCTGCGCCTGACCCTGCTGCAGGGCTTCCAGTCGCTGACCAAGCGCGACCTGGAACTGCTGATCTTCGTGCTGCTGGAACGCGATGGCGCCATCGGCCGCGACGAGTCCAACTTCACCGTCGCCGGCAAGCTGCGGGTGACGCCGGCGAAGGTCAAGGCACTGCGTCGTGATGGCTACGCGCGCTGGCGTGCGCTGGTGCCGGAGGAGCGCGACGCGGCCCTGCAGCGCATCGTCGCGAGCGCGCTGACCGAGGCGAACCTGAAGTCGGGCGCGAAGCACGTCAGCGAACGCAGCCGCAAGGACGGCTTCCTCGCCATCCGCGTCGAACACCCGGACGACCACCAGCAGTTCGAGCAGGCCATCCTCGACGTCGGCGCGCTGCCGGTCTACGAACGCAACCGCGAAGTGGTGGCGGTGCGTTTCGATACGCTGCTGGCGATCGCCGAGCGCTGGGGTTATCTGCAACCCGACCCGGCGGCGGTGACCGAGGCACTGAAGCAGCTGACGCCCACGTCCGAAGAAGTCGCCGACCTACTGAAGAAGGACGTCACCAAGCTGCGCTGGCAGGACGCGCGCAACGCGCTCAACAGCCTCGGCGCCAAAGCGGTGGCCAGCACGGCCGAGGGCGGATTGAAGGGACTGCTGAAGATCGTGTTCCCCTTCATCCCGGGCTGACCGGATTCAACCTGCGGCGATCTCCACGCGCGTCCCACCGGCACGCGCGGAGGCGAAGATCGCATCCAGGGCCAGCATGTCGCGCCAACCCTCCTCTCCGGGAACACGCGGTGGACGACGCCCGAGGATGGCCAATGCGTCGGCATCCATCTGTCGCGCCTGCTGCGCGGGCGTCGCGCCGATCGCGGCGTCGAAGCGGCGTCCATCGCTGGCCCCGCCCCGCACGCCTTCATAGGCCTGGAACGGCGACAGTTCATACCAGCCATCCGCGCACTCGGCGCGCAGAAGATTCATGTTGCGGCCGAAGCTGGTTTCGCCGTCGGCGACCACACCGTCGGGAAACTCGAGGCGGAAGCGCATCGTCTCATCGACGCCGCGGAAGAGGTCGCTGCGCTCCACGGCCTGCGTCGCCGTCACCGCGACGGGTTCGGCGCCGGCGGTATAGCGCGCCGCATTCAGCGCGTAGACGCCCATGTCGTACATCGCGCCGCCGCCGCGCGCCGGATCCAGCCGCCAGTTGTCGCCGGAGGCGCCGTCGAACCCGCGGAACCCGGCCTCGGCGCGGATGCGCTGCAGGCGCCCGAACGGCCGCGACGTCGCCAATGCCATCACCGCCTGCGTATTCGGTTCGTGCTGCATGCGGTAGCCGATCGCCAGCTGCACGCGCTGCGCCCGGCAGGCATCGATCATCGCGCGGGCTTCCGCCGCATCCATCGCCATCGGCTTCTCGCACCACACGTGCTTGCCCGCCGCTGCGGCGCGAACCGTGAACGGCTTGTGCAGGTGGTTGGGCAGCACGATGTAGACCACATCGATATCGGGGTTGTCGGCGATACGGTCGAAGCCGGCGTAGTCGTAGACGTTGCGGTCCGGGATGGCGTAGCGTCGCTGCCATTCTTCCGCCTTGGCCGGCGAGCCGGTGACGATGCCGGCCAGCCGGCAGTGCTTCGTCATCTGCAACGCCGGCGCCAGCAGATCTCGGCTGTAGTAGCCCAGCCCGATCAGGGCCACGCCGAGCGGACGCGCTGTGCTGGCGCGGGCGGAAGGCAGCATGCCGGCCAGGCCGGCGGCGCCGAACGCGCCCAGCAGGCGCCGGCGCGAGGGATCGGCAGAGGAATGCGGGTCGCTCATCGCAGGCAGCCTCGGGCGGGAATCACGAGGCTACCGCATGCGGCGCGATGCCGCCGTCAGCGCGCGCGTTGCCCGGCCGCGTGCCGCCAGAAGAAATCCACCAGCGGCGGCAGCCGGCCGGCCAGCCCCAGCAGCGGACCGCGCAGCAGGGTCAGGTGCATCTCGTCGGTGGAGAACAGGCGATTGATGCCCTCGAAGGCGTAGGCGGCGGTCGCGTTCTCGCTGCGGCGCGCACGGGCCCAGCGTTCCAGGCGATGCGCCGCGGCCCAGTCGGCACGCCTGGCCTGGGCGGTGCGGATGCCGTCCCGCAGGGCGGCCACGTCGCGCAGGCCGAGATTGACGCCCTGGCCCGCCAGCGGATGCACCACATGCGCGGCATCGCCAGCGACGATGATGCGACCGGCGACGTAGTCCTTCGCCAGTTGGCGCTTCAGCGGGAAGGCCGCGCGCGGCGAGGCGGCTTCCACTTCACCCAATCGCCCGCCCATGGCCAGCGTGAGTTCCCGACCGAAGGCGGCATCGTCCAGCGCCAGCACGCGCTGCGCTTCGTCGTCGGGCAACGTCCAGACGATCGAGCTGAGGCCGTCGGCGAACGGCAGGAACGCCAGCGGACCACTCGGCAGGAAGCGCTGCCAGGCGGTGTCTTCATGGGGATGCTGCGTGCGCACGAACGCGACGACGCCCCGCTGCGCATAGTCGTGCGCAGCGACATCGAGGCCGGCCAGGCGGCGCAGCGTGGAATCGGCGCCATCGGCGGCCACCGCCAGCCGCGCATCGAGGCGCGTGCCGTCGTCCAGCCGCAGGGTGACGCCGCTCTCGTCCTGTTCCATGGCCTCCACGCGCGCGGGGCAGCGCACCTGCACGCCGGCCGGCGGCAACGCGGCCCACAGCCGGTCGACCAGCAATGCGTTCTCGACGATCCAGCCCAGTTGCATGCGGCCCAGCGTGTCGGCATCGAAACGCAGTTCGTCGCCACCGCCGGCATCCCAGACGCGCATGCGCCGGTACGGCTGCGCGCGCGCGTCGCGGACGCTGTTCCATGCGCCGGCCTGGTCGAGCAGCGCCACGTTGTCGGGCGCGAACGCATACACGCGCAGGTCCGGCGATGCCGGCGACCAGCGCGGCGGCTCGCGCCCCTCGACCAGCGTTACCTCGAGCCCTTCGCGCGCCAGCACCAGCGCACAGGCCGCCCCCACCACGCCGCCGCCGACGACAGCGACATCGATCTGGCTCCGACGCTTCATGCCGCCTCTCCCCGGCACAGTGCCGGCACATCGCCGCGGAAGCCCATGGCGCCACCCACCAGGAACGACTGCAGCGCAGGCTGCGCATCCACGGCCACCAAGCCCAGGCTGCGCAGCGGCTTCAGCAAGGGCGACGGGTTCGCGGTGAGCCGCGCCAGCCCATCGGAGAACGCCAGCGTGCGCTCGCGGTCTTCCTGCCGGCGCGCGGCGTAGGCGGCGAGGCTGGCGGGATCGCCCGGATCGTCGCGGCGGGCGATCTCTTCGGCCAGCGTCAGGGCATCGCGCAGGCCGAGGTTGAAGCCCTGCGCGCCGATCGGATGGATCGTCTGCGCGGCATTGCCCAGCACCACTGCGCGCTCGGCGACCAGGCGCTGCGCGACCACGCGGACGATCGGATATGCGCTGCGCTCGCCGCTGCCGGTCAACCGGCCGATGCGCCAGCCGATGGCGTGCTGCAACCGCGCCAGCCAGGCGGCTTCGTCCAGCGCGGCGACGGCATCGGCGTCTTCACGCGCCACCCCATGGATCACGCCCCAGTGACGGTCGCCACGCGGCAGCACGGCGGTGGGGCCGTCATCGCACAGGCGTTCGTACGCCGTGCCGTCCGGCGCCTGCGTGGCGCGCACGCGGGCGACGAACAGGGTCTGGGCGTAGTCGTGCTCGTCCACGCCGATGCCCAGCGCCTCGCGCACGGCACTGCGGGTGCCGTCGGCGGCGACCACCAGCCGGGCATACAGGGTGCGCTCGCCCTCGGCATCGGCGATCCGCAGCACACGGCAACCCGCCTCGTCCGCCGCGAAACCGACGAAACGCGCCGGCCGATGACGGGTGAGCTGCGGGATCTGCCCCAGCCGCGCTTCCAGCGCTTCCCCGAAGTCGCGCGCTACCACGACCTGGCCGAAGGCGTCGCGACCGTAGTCCTGCGCCGCGAGCTTCACGCGGCCGAAGTCGCCCTGCCGGCTGATGTGGATGCGCCGGATCGGCCCGGTAGGCGCGCGCAGGTGCTGCATCACGCCCAGTGCAGTCAGCGCATTGACCGTCGCAGCGGCGAAGCTGAGGTTGCGCTGGTCGAAAACCGCGGGCATCTCCCCCGGCGGGCTGGCCTCCACCAGCCCCACGTCCAGTCCCTGACGGTCCAGGGCGATGGCCAGGCTGGCGCCGACCAGTCCTCCCCCCACGATCACCACGTCATGCCGTTCTTTCATGCGGTCATGATACCGCCCCGTCCCCGACGGGCCCGTGGAGGGCATCGCGCCGGCAAGCTCCGGTAGAATGCGGGGCTGAGTCTCCGGAACCCTGCCGATGAACACCACTTCCCAACGCGCCCTCGTGCTGACGCTGGTCGCCGCCCTGCTGGTCCTCACCCGACTGCACCTGCCCACCACGTTCGGCCACATCGGCCCGTTGCCCGATGCCAGCTGGGCCGCGTTCTTCATCGGCGGCTACTACCTGCGCAGCTGGTCGCGCTGGGCGTTCCCGCTGTTCATGGCCGCCGCCGTCGCCGTCGACTACCTCGTCATCAGCGGCCAGGGCATCAACTTCTGGACGCATTACTGCGTGTCGCCGGCGTACTGGTTCCTGCTGCCGGCGTACGGCGCCATGTGGGCCGGCGGCGCCCTGCTGCGTCGCTACCAGACCGCACACCACGGCCGCACGCTGGCGCTGCTGGTCGGCAGCCTGCTGGGCTCGGTCACCGTCTGCCACCTGCTGAGCCAGGGCAGCTTCTACTGGCTGAGCCCGGTGGTCAGCGAGCCGACGTTCGCCGGCTGGTGGAAGAACTTCTCCGACTGGTATGTGCCGTACCTGCGCGTGGCCGCGATCTACGTGGGCCTGGCCGTCATCGCGCATGTGCTGGTCGAACAGGTCGTGCGCCTGGCCCGGCCGCACGGTCGCACCGCCGACTGACCGGACGGGCAAGCCGATGGGCAACCGCCTCTCGAAGATCTACACCCGCACCGGTGACGACGGCAGCACCGGGCTGGGCGACGGCACCCGCGTCGGCAAGGACTCTGCGCGCGTCACCGCCTACGGGACGGTGGACGAAGCCAATTCCGCCATCGGCGTGCTGCTGGCCGTCCCCAGCGTGGCGGACGACATCCGCGCCCTGCTGACCACCGTGCAGCACCAGCTGTTCGACCTGGGCGGCGAGCTGTGCATCCCGGGCCATGCCGCGATCACCGCCGCGGACGTCGATGCGCTGGAAACGCAACTGGACCGCTACAACGACGATCTGCCACCCCTGAAGGATTTCATCCTGCCGGCCGGCGGCGAGGCCGCCTCGCGCTGCCACTTGGCCCGCACCATCGTGCGCCGCGCCGAGCGCGAGACGGTCACGCTGGCCCGCCACGATGCCGTGCGGCCGGAAGCGATCCGCTACCTCAACCGCCTGTCCGACCTGCTGTTCGTGCTGGCTCGCGTGCTGGCCCGCGCCGACGGCCAGGGCGAGGTGCTGTGGAAGCACGAACGACGGCATTCCTGAGCCGCTGCGCGCCGGTGGAGCGCCGGCAAGGCGCTCGGGAAGCGTTGCCGGGACGGACCAGGCTCTTTGCATGACCGGCCGGATGATCGGTGGGACGCCCTCCCACGTCGCCCCGAAGGTCGAATGCCTGCAACGCCGGCCCGCGCATAGAATGGATGCGGACATCCCTCCGGAGAGGCGGTTCCCGCGCTGACGGGGCGACGCCGGCACCTTGATCATCTATACCCACCCCGCCTGCCTGCTGCACGACCCCGGCCCCGAACATCCGGAGCGGCCCGCGCGGCTGGAGGTGGTACTCGCCGCCCTGCGCCAGCATCACGCCGACGCCGACTGGCGCGAGGCGCCGATCGCCAAACTCGGCGACCTGCGCCGCGTCCACGACGAGGCGCTGGTGCACGAGGTGCTGGAGGCGGACGTCGCCGGCTACCGCATGCTCGACCCCGACACGGTGATGTGCCCGGCCTCGCGCGCGGCCGCGCTGCGGGCGGCCGGTGCCGGCGTGGCGGCGGTGGACGCGGTGATGCATGGCGAGGACCGGACCGCCTTCTGCGCCGTGCGCCCGCCGGGCCATCACGCGACCGGCACGGCGGCGATGGGCTTCTGCCTGTTCAACAACATCGCCGTGGCGGCGGCCTACGCCTGCGAGAAGCACGGGCTGGAACGGGTAGCGGTGATCGATTTCGATGTCCATCACGGCAACGGCACCCAGGACATTTTCTACAACGACCCGCGCGTGGCCTACTTCAGCAGCCACGAATCGGGCATCTATCCGCACAGCGGCGCGCCCTACGAGCGTGGCGTGGGCAATGTATTCAACGCCCTGCTGCCGCCGGGCAGCGGCGGGTTCCGGTTCCAGAACACCTGGGCGGACGAACTGCTGCCGGCGCTGGAGGATTTCAGGCCGCAACTGGTCTTCATTTCCGCCGGCTTCGACGCGCACATGCGCGACCCGCTGGCCGACCTGATGCTGGAGACCGAGGATTTCGGCTGGATCACCCGCCAGTTGCGCCAGATCGCCAACCGCCATGCCGGTGGCCGCGTCGTCTCGATGCTCGAGGGCGGCTACGACCTGGATGCCCTGCGCGACTGCGCCAGGGTCCACGTGGACGCGTTGCGCTGACGCCGGAAGGCGCACGGGTCGATCGCTGAACCCCGACCGACACCGGCCGGAGGCCTTCATTGCCCGCATGCATGGGATACGGCAAGCTAACGACCGTTTTTCGTCCGACAGCGAGTCAAGCACCGCGTGCGCACCGCCCTCCGCCTGCTCCCGTTGCCCTTCAGCATCGCCCTGTGCCTGCCCGCCATGGCCGACGATGAGAAGCCTGAAAGCTGGGCGCTCTGCCCGATCCAGGACGTCATCCCGGCCTTCGACGGCGCAGCGCCGCCTGCCGCGTCCGCCAACCCCCAGCTCACCCGCGAGCAGCGCGCCGACCAGCCCACCTCGATCGAGGGCGACAGCCTGGGCGGCACCGAGACCAATCTGGAGTACCAGGGCAACGTGGCGCTGAGTCGCGGCGACCAGTTCCTGGGCGCCGACAATCTGAAATACGACCAGGAAAACGATACCTACGTGGCCGATGGCCACATCCGTTACCAGGACACCGGCATCCGCCTGATCGCGGACAGCGCGCGCGGCGACCAGGACGCCGATACCCACCAGATCGACAACGTCCGCTACCAGTTGGTCGACCGGCGCGGCAACGGCGGCGCCGACCGCATCGACATGAAGGGACCGCAGGGCAGCCTGCAGCATTCCACGTATTCCACCTGCGACCCCCAGGACCGCCGTTGGGAACTGCGTTCGCGGCGGATCGACATCAATACCGACGATGGCTGGGGCGTGGCGCGTGGCGCGACGATCCGCCTGGGCAAGGTGCCGGTGCTGTACGTGCCCTACCTGAAGTTCCCGATCGACGACCAGCGCCACACCGGCCTGCTCTATCCGGCTATCGGCCTGTCCGGTCGCAATGGCTTCGACTGGAAGCAGCCGATCTACCTGAATCTGGCACCGAATTACGACGCCACCCTGGAGCCGCGCTACATGAGCGAGCGTGGCTTCCAGCTGGGTGCGGAGTTCCGCTACCTGTACGAGAACGGACGCGGTGAGATCCAGGGCACCTGGATGAACAAGGATGACCTGGTGGGAGACCGGCTGCGCGACGAGTTGGCGCGCAATCCGCTCTACGTGCCCGACGAGGACGAGCCCGATCCCGATGCGGGTCGTGGCTTTTTCTCGTACGAAGGTTCCCATCGGTTCAACCGTCACTGGCAGGCGCGCGCGAACCTGGTCTGGCTGAGCGACGCACGTTACCAGGAGGACTTCGGCAACTCGCTGTACGGGCAGGCGTATTCATCGGTCACCAGCACCGCGGGAGTCTATGGCGCGGGCGAATACTGGACCGCTGGCCTGATGGCCGACCGCTGGCAACTGGCCGACTACCTGAGCAGCGAAAGCGCGCTCCCCTACAACCGGCTGCCGCGGACCTACTTCAATTGGAATCAACCGCTGAGTCGGTGGGTCACCGTGGGTGGTCATGCGGAAGCGGTGAAGTTCCAGCACGACGAGAAGGCCGGCGGCAGCCGCATCGATATCAAGCCCACGATTTCGTTGCCGATCCAGGGCGCGGCTTGGTACGTCACCCCGACGCTCGCTTATCGGCATACCGAGTACCGCCTCGAGGCCGATCTGGCCCAGACCATCGCCACGGACCGCGCGCGAGCGGCGTACGGCATCCTGCCGGATCAGCCCGTCAGCGCGGCGCAGGTTGCCGAGTTCTACGACCGCTCGCCCAGCCGCAGCCTCCCCATCGGCTCGCTGGATGCCGGTGTGTACTTCGATCGCGAGACCGAGATCAAAGGCGACCGCTTCCTGCAGACATTGGAACCGCGGCTGTTCTACCTCAACGCCCCGTACCGCGAGCAGGACGGCCTGCCGATCTTCGACACCCGTCCGTTCAACTTCAGCTACGGCCAATTGTTCCGCGACAACCGCTACACCGGACCCGACCGCCAGACCGACGCCAACCAGTTGACCCTGGCGGTGACCACGCGCCTGCTGCGGCAGAAGGACGGCTTTGAGCGGCTGTCGGCCAGCCTGGGCCAGATCCGCTACTTCGACGATAGCCGTGTCGTCCTGCCGGGTGAGGTGCCGCTGGAGAGGGGCAAGTCGGCCTGGGTAGCAGACGCCAACTACGCACCGACCGATCGCTGGACCATCGGCGCATCGTACCAGTGGGACCCGAAGTTCCGCCGCGAAGACCTGGCCAGCGTGCGTGCACGCTACCTGCTGCCGGACGACGGCGTGGTCAACCTCACCTACCGCCGGCGTCGCGATCTGCTGGAACAGGCCGACTTCTCGTTCCTATACCCGGTCACGCCGGCCTGGAGCGTGGTCGGCCGCTACTACCACTCCTTCTATCGCGACGCCGCCACCAACCAGGAGCCCGGCCTGCTGGAAGGCGTGGCCGGCGTCCAGTGGGACAGCTGCTGCCTGGCGGTACGCGCACTGGTGCGCCGGTACGTGCGCAACCGCGAGGGCGACATGAACACGGGCTTCCAGGTCGAGTTCGTCCTGAAGGGCTTGGGCTCGGCGGGCCAGGACACGGACCGTACCCTGCGCCGTGCTATCCTCGGCTACTACCGAGACGACCTCTATCTCGTCCCACCGAGCAATATCGCGCCGCGTCCGGACGACTCCACTTACGCTCCGGATCCGATGCCATGACCAAGCCGTTTTCCCGCCTCCTGATTGCCGGCCTGCTGGCCGTCTCGACCGCCGCCACGCCGGTCCTGGCGCAGACGCTGCAGCCGCTCGACCGGATCGCCGCCGTCGTCAACGAGGATGTGGTGCTGCAGAGCGAACTGGACCGCGCGGTGCAGAACGTGCTGGCCCAGTACGCCAACCAGCCGGGCCAGCTGCCGCCGCGCGCGGTGCTGGAGCGCCAGGTGCTGGAGCGCCTGGTGCTGGTCAAGCTGCAGGTCGCACGCGCCGCGGAAACCGGCGTGCGCGTCAACGACGCCGACCTCAACAACGCCATCAATGCCGTGGCCCAGCAGAACGGCACCACGCCGGATGGCCTGCGCCAGCGGCTCGAAGCCGACGGCATGTCGTTCTCCGAGTTCCGCAATTCGCTGCGCGACGAGATCACCATCCAGCGCCTGAAGCAGAGCTTCGCGCAGAGCCGCATCAACGTCAGCGAAGGCGAAGTCGACGCCGCCCTCGCCGCGCAGGCCGCCAGCGGCACGCAGTACCGGCTCGCGCACATCCTGGTCGCCCTGCCCGACGGCGCCAGTGCCGAACAGATCAGTACCGGCCAAGGCAAGATCGATGGTGTAAAGGCGCTGGTCGACAAGGGAGAACTGGATTTCGCCGCCGCGGCCGTGCGCTATTCCGACAGTCCCAATGCACTGGAAGGCGGCGACCTGGGCTGGCGCAGTGTCGACGAGATCCCGACCGCGTTCGTGCAGATGCTCAAGGACATGCAGCCCGGCCAGGTGGTCGGTCCGCTGCGTGGCCCCAGCGGTTTCCAGTTGCTGAAGCTGGTGGAAGTGCGCGATGCCGCGCAGGCCGAGAAGCGTTCCGTCGAGGAATACAACGCACGCCATATCCTGGTCCGCATCACGCCCACGCAGGACGCGGCCGCCGCGAAGGCCAAGATCGACACGCTGCGCGCCCGCATCGCCGGTGGCGCCGATTTCGTCGCCGTGGCGAAGGAATCCACCGAGGACGCCAACAGCCGCGAGGACGGCGGCGACCTGGGCTGGTTCCCGGCCGACGCGTTCGGCCCGGCGTTCGGCAAGGAAGTCACCAGTCTGCAGGACGGCCAGGTGAGTGCGCCATTCCGTACCGACGCCGGCTGGCACATCGTCCAGCGCGTGGGCAGCCGCCAGACCGACGTGACCGACCAGAACCGCCGCGCCCAGGTGCGCGACACCATCGGTCGCCGCAAGGCCGAAGACGAGTACAACCGCTATCTGCAGGAACTGCGCGGCGAAGCCTACGTGAGCTTCCGCAGCGGGGATCGCGCCGAGACCGCGCCGGGCGGCTGAGATGACGCCCCGGCTGGCGCTGGTCCCGGGCGAGCCTGGCGGCATTGGACCGGAGCTGTGCGTGCGGCTGGCGCAGCGTCCACGCGACGACTGCACGCTGCTGGCCTTCGGCGACGCCGCCACGCTGGCCGCGGCAGCCGAGGCGCTCCGACTGCCCCTGCGGCTGCTGTCCGAGAGTGAGGCCGCCACCGTGCCCGGCGACCTTCGCCTGCGCGCGGTACCGAATGCGGCACCGACGACGTTCGGCAAGACCGATCCCCGCAATGCCGGCGCCGTCATCGATGCACTGACCCAGGCGGCCGATGCCTGCCTGCGCGGCGAACTCGACGGCCTGGTGACCGGCCCGGTCCACAAGGCCGCGATCAACGCCGGCGGCATCGCCTACAGCGGCACGACCGAACTGCTGGCCGAACAGGCGCGTTGCCCGGTGGTGATGATGCTGGCCAACGAGATCGTGCGGGTCGCGCTGGCCACCACGCATCTGCCCCTGCGCGACGTGCCGGACGCCATCACGCACGACGCGCTGGCGCAGGTCCTGCGCATCACCCATGCGTCGCTGCGCACCGGCTTCGGCATCGCCGATCCGGTGATCGCGGTGCTCGGGCTCAACCCGCACGCGGGCGAAGCCGGGCATCTGGGTCGCGAAGAGATCGAGGTCATCGAGCCACTGCTGCGTGAACTGCGCGCCGCCGGCATGCGCCTGGAAGGGCCGCTGCCCGCCGACACCGCCTTCCTGCCGCAGAAGCTGCAGGGCTTCGACGCCGTGGTGGCCATGTACCACGACCAGGGCCTGCCGGTCCTGAAATACAGTGGCTTCGAGCAGGCCGTGAACCTGACGCTGGGCCTGCCGTATCCGCGCGTGGCGGTCGACCACGGCACCGCGCTCGACCTCGCGGGCCGGGGCATCGCCGATCCTTCCAGCCTGTTCGCCGCCGTCGCGACCTGCGCACGCATGGCATTACGGCGAGGAGTGAGTGTGGAGAAGTGAGGAGTGAGGGAGATGTCGCGCCTCCGTCGCTCCCGCCTGCTCCGCTCACTCCTCACTTCTCCACACTCACTTCTGCTCCCAAAGGCTCGCCCCTCCCATGTCCTTCAAGGCTCCCCCCAAGAAGTCCCTCGGCCAGCACTTCCTGACCGACCGCAGCTACATCGACAAGATCGTGATGGCGGTGAATCCGCAGCCCGGCGACCGCCTGGTGGAGATCGGACCGGGCCAGGGCGCGATCACCTTCCCGCTGCTGCGCAGGCATGGCGAGCTGACCGCGATCGAGTTCGACCGCGACCTGATCACGCCGCTGATGGAAGCATCGGAAGGCGTGGGCCGCCTGACGATCATCCACAAGAACGTGCTGGACGTGGACTTCGGCAAGCTCGCCGGCGACGGCAGGATCCGCCTGGTCGGCAACCTGCCCTACAACCTGTCCTCGCCGATCCTGTTCCACGCCATCGAGCATGCCGCGTCGATCCACGACATGGTCTTCATGCTGCAGAAGGAAGTGGTGGACCGCATGGCCGCCGAGCCCGGCAGCAAGGTCTATGGCCGTCTCAGCGTGATGCTGCAGGCATACTGCCGCGTGGATTCGCTGTTCGTGGTACCGCCGGGCGCCTTCCGTCCTCCGCCGAAAGTCGATTCGGCGGTGGCGCGACTGGTGCCGCGCGAGCCGTCGGCCATCGGCATCGCGGACCATCGCCGGTTCGAGGAGGTCGTGCGCGCCGCCTTCGGCCAGCGCCGCAAGACCCTGCGCAACGCGCTGGGCGGCACCTGCACGGCAGACCGGATCGAAGCGGCCGGCCTTCGGCCGGACGCGCGCGCCGAGCAGATCGATGTCGATGGGTTCATCCGCCTCGCCAACCTGCCGGCGGAAGACTGACATCGCCGCAACGCGCGCGTTGTTTCCGCTTTTACGCGCCTTTGCATACACTTGCCGCATGGATTCCCCCGACTACGCCATCGACGTGGATGTCGCCACGCGCTTCCTGGACGACCAGTCAGCGCCGGAAGACGGGCGCTACGTGTTCGCCTACACCATCCGCATCCACAACCGTGGCCGCGTGGCGGCGCAACTGTTGCGCCGCCACTGGGTGATCACCGACGCCAATGGCAAGGTGGAGGAAGTGGAAGGCGAAGGCGTGGTCGGCGAACAGCCGTGGCTGAGGCCGGGCGAGGACTTCCGATACACCTCGGGTGCCGTGCTGGAAACCGCGCTGGGCACCATGCAGGGACGCTACGACATGCTGGCCGACGACGGCACCCGCTTCGACGCCCCCATCGCCCCCTTCACCCTGTCCGTTCCCCGGACGCTGCACTGAGCCCGCCGCGATGACCGTCTGGGCCATCGGCGACCTGCAGGGCTGCTACGACGCGACGCAGCGGCTACTGGAGAAGATCCGTTTCGATCCCGCGCAGGACCGCCTGTGGTTCTGCGGCGATCTGGTCAATCGTGGCGGCCAGTCGCTGGAAACCCTGCGGCTGGTGCATTCGCTGCGGGAGCACAGCGTCGTCGTGCTCGGCAACCACGACCTGTCGCTGCTGGCCATCGGCGAGCGCTCGCCGGACGAGCAGCGCAAGGTCAATCCCGACCTGCAGCGCGTGGTGCTGGCCGACGACGCGCGCGTGCTGCTGGACTGGCTGCGCATGCAGAAGCTGGTGCACGTGGACCGCGAGCTGGGCTGGATGATGGTGCATGCCGGCCTGGCGCCGAAGTGGACCATCACGCTCGCCGAGAAGCATGCGCGCGAAGTCGAGCAGCAGCTTCACGGCAACGCCTACCGCAAACTGTTCCGCAACATGTACGGCGACAAGCCGAACTGGGCGCCGCACCTGTCCGGCCACGACCGTTCGCGCGCCATCATCAACGTGCTCACCCGCATGCGCTACTGCACGCCGCGCGGGCGCATGGCGATCGAGGAGAAGGGCGCCCCGGGCCGCCAGGCGCAGGGCCTGTATCCGTGGTACGAGGTCCCCGGGCGCGCCGAGCGCGACCTGAAGATCGTCTGCGGCCACTGGTCCACGCTGGGGCTGATGATCGGCCACGGCGTGCACGCCATCGACACCGGCGCGGTCTGGGGCGGCAAGCTCACCGCCTTGCGGCTGGACACCGACGATATCGAACTGGTGCAGGTGCCCGGCCGCGACGTGCCGCCGCCACCGAAAGGCGAACTGCCGAAGGATTGAACGCGTAGCATGCGCCGTGCGCGACCGCATGGCCCGCCACCGCGCAGTCGTGCGCATGGCGCACGCTACGTTCGGTCAGATGCGCCGGTACTCGACGAAGTCGAATCCGATGGCATGCTTCGCGTCCGCCGGATGGGATTCACGCGCCACCTCACGCCAGGCCGCCCGATCGAAGGCTGGAAAGAACGCATGCGCATCCTCGACCACGGTATTCACCTCGGTCAGGTGCAGCACGTCGGCACGGTCCAGCGTCACCGCGTAGACCTCGCCACCGCCGATCACGCAAAGCTCCTCGCTCCCCTGCTCCACCGCGATGCGGACCGCCTCGTCCACCGAGGCGACCGCCTGCATGCCCTCGAACGGCACGCTTCCGCTGCGGGTCAGCACCAGGTTCAACCGCCCCGGCAGCGCACGCGCGAGCGACTCGGCCGTCTTCCGCCCCATCAGTACGGGCTTGCCGAGCGTCAGCGTCTTGAAGCGCTTCAGGTCGTCGGGCAGGCGCCACGGCAGATCGTTGTCGCGACCGATGGCGCGATGGCGGTCGAGCGCGGCGATCAGAGATACACGCATCAGACAGGCTCCATGTGGGACTTCGACACCATGCGATCCAGCACCATGTCGAGCAAAGCGTCGTAATCGGAAGGGTGGGACATCGAGCGCTTCGATACGAACAGATACGCAGGCCTCTCGCCATCCCTGCTTTCTTGGAAGACCAGACCCAGTCCGGACCCGCTGTGCACGACCTCACGAAGTTCCGTCCAGCGATAGTGGAAACACATCGATTCGTCGTATTGCCAACTGCAACCGTACTCGTGGAACCGATACTTGCTGACCTGGTCCTTTCCGATTCTAGGCCTCAGCAACGCCCATAGCCTGCGGGCGCGCGATGCCGGATAGCGCAGAAGCAGGAACAGGGCCCATGCCACCATCAGCCCGACCAGGATACTCAGCGCCGTACCCGTATCTGCCTGCTGCGACCAGACAAGGACGGCGCTCAGGAAGAGCGCACCCACCCATGGCTGGAACCGCTCGGCGGGATGGTACTCATGTGTTGCCCACAGGCGATCTTCTTCCAGCGTCAGCCGAATGCTTGTTCGCTGGACGACGGACCATTCCACTCACACCGCCACCGGCGCCTTGATCGCCGGATGCGGGTCGTAACCGTGGATCTCGATGTCGTCGAAGGTGAAGCCGAACAGGTCGGTGACCTCCGGATTGAGGCGTATCGTGGGCAATGCGCGCGGTGTGCGCGACAGCTGCTCGCGCGCCTGGTCGTAGTGGTTGGAATACAGGTGCGCATCGCCGAGCGTATGCACGAAATCGCCCACGCCCAGGCCCGTGGCCTGCGCCACCATGTGCGTCAGCAGCGCGTAGCTGGCGATGTTGAACGGCACGCCGAGGAAGATGTCGCCGCTGCGCTGGTACAGCTGGCAGCTGAGCTTGCCGTCCACCACGTAGAACTGGAACAGCGAATGACAGGGCATCAGCGCCATCTTCGGCAGTTCGGCCACGTTCCACGCGCTGATGACCAGCCGCCGCGAGTCGGGATTGCGCTTGATCTCGTCCACCAGCCATTGCATCTGGTCGATGGTCTGGCCGTCGGCGCCCGCCCAGCTGCGCCACTGCTTGCCGTAGACCGGACCCAGCTCGCCGTTTTCGTCGGCCCATTCGTCCCAGATGCTGACCTTGTTGTCCTTGAGGTAGGCGATGTTGGTCTCGCCCTTCAGGAACCACAGCAGCTCGTGGATGATCGAGCGCAGGTGCAGCCTCTTGGTGGTGACCAGCGGGAAGCCTTCGCTGAGGTCGAAGCGCATCTGCCAGCCGAACACGCTGCGCGTGCCGGTACCGGTACGGTCGGACTTCTCTGCGCCGTGCTCCAGCACGTGGCGCAGCAGGTCGAGGTACTGCTTCATGCGCGCTTCTCCCGGCCGGCATCGGGGACGGGCGCGACCGGCCGCAGGGTCGGTGCGCGGCGCGACAGCCACAGCAGGTACAGGCCCAGCAGCACCAGCGGCACGCTGAGGATCTGACCCTTGGTCAGCCAGCCGAACGCCACGTAGAGGCCTTCGTCGGGCACGCGCACGAACTCGACGAGGAAGCGGAATACGCCGTACATCAGCGCGAACAGGCCGGAGACGAAGTAACGCGGCCGCGGCTTGCGCGACACCAGCCACAGCACGGTGAACATCACCGCGCCCTCGAGGAACGCCTGGTAAAGCTGCGACGGATGGCGCGCGAACGGATCGAGCGCACCGGCGGCGTACTGCGCCTGCAGCTGTGCGGCATCCAGGCCGCGCAGGTCCGGATCGGTCGGAAAGATCACGCCCCAGCCGGCATGCGTCTGCTTGCCCCACAGCTCAGCACCGATGAAATTGCCGAGGCGGCCGAAGCCGAGCCCCGGCGGCACCAGCGGCGCCACGAAATCCATGGTGTCGAAGAAATGCAGGCGGTGCTTGCGCGACCACCACAGCGCCGCGGCCATCACGCCCAGCAAGCCGCCATGGAAGCTCATGCCGCCTTCCCACACCTTGAAGATCGACAGGGGATTGTCGAGGAACGTGCCCAGGCCGTAGAACAGCACGTAGCCGATGCGCCCCCCCAGCACCACGCCGAGCATGGCGTAGAACAGCAGGTCGGAGAACGCCTCGGCGTTGACGCCCGGCAGGCGCCCCTGCGAGGCGCGCAGGCGCCCCAGCCACCAGGCGGTGACGAACGCCAGCAGGTACATCAGGCCGTACCAGTGCAGCTTGACCGGTCCCAGCGAAAAGATGATCGGATCGATCTGGTGGAGGTAGATCATGGGCCTCGGCGTGGCCGGTGGGGAGCGACTATTCTGCCCCACCCGGTCCAGGCGTGGATGACTGGCGCGCGCGTAGAGCCGAGCCTGCTCGGCTGGGCCGGCATCCGGAGCCAGAAGCAGCGGAGCAAGCTGCGCTCTACGGATTCGGTATCAATCCAGCAGATGAGGCCGGTTGGGCAGTTCATCCTCGTCCGGATGCGCGTCCGATTGCGGCCAGTGCCGCGCCAGCAGGTCCGACACCGCACGGATGCCGTCGATGATGGCCTGTTCGGGATGACCTGCGCGCATCTCCTGTTCGATCAGCCGGCAGACCGCGGCCCATTCCGCATCGCTCACGCGCCCCGTGAGGCCGCGGTCGGCCACGATCTCGATCCGATGGTCGGCCAGCAGCAGGTAGATCAGCACGCCGTTGTTGGCTTCCGTATCCCAGGTCCGCAGCCGCACGAAGACGTCGTGCGCGCGCGCCCGCGCATCCGTGCCGGCCAGCACCGCCGCCGGCGGCAGGCTGGACTCCACCGCGAACATCACCTCGCCGCGATGGAGGCGTTCGCCGGCCGCGATGGCGTGGGTGATGCGCTGCAGGCTGCCCTCGGGGAACAGCCGGCGCGACGACGGCGCGAACAGATGGCGCAGCAGGCGCATCACCAGCTCCCCGAGGCGCCACCGCCTCCGGACATGCCGCCACCACCGCCCCAGCCGCCTCCGCCGAAGCCGCCTCCGCCGCCACCGAACCCGCCACCGCTGCCCCATCCGCCGCCGCCCCAGCCACCCCAGTCGCGGTGGCGCGCATAGCCGCCACGGGAAGACCCCGAGACAAGCCCGTAGAGCAGGCCGAACACGCCCGCGATGCCGGCCGGGATCAACGACGACAGCAGCAGCGCGACACCCCCCGCCGCACCGCCCGTGAGCAGGCCACGCAGTCCGGCCGGCGCACGACCGAACACACCTCGTACGACAGTCGCCACGACGAACGCGGCGAACAGCGCGAACAACCAGTCGCCGCCGCGACCGCCACCGGGCTCGCGATGCGTGCTCACCGGTTCGGGCAGGGCCTCGCCATCGATCAGCTTGACCAGCGTCGCGGTGGCATCGGCGATGCCGCCGCCGAAATCGCCGGCGCGGAACTTCGGCGCCAAGTACTCCTGGATCACGCGGTTGGCGATGGCGTCGGGAATGGCGCCTTCCAACCCGTACCCCGGCTGGATGCGCACGCGACGATCGTCCTTGGCCACCAGCAGCAGCACGCCATCGTCCACGCCTTGCCGACCGAGCTTCCACTGGTCGAACACGCGCTGCGTGTACTGCTCGATGGTCTCCGGCTGCGTGGTGGCCACGATGAGCACCTGCAACTGGCTGCCCTTGCGTTGCTGCAGCGCCAGCGCCTGCTGCTCGAGTTGCTGCTTCCGCGCAGCATCGAGCGTACCGGTGGTGTCGATCACCGGCGAATCCAGCGTGGGAATCGCTGCCGGCGCCTGCGCCCATGCCGGCGCGACGGTCAGCAGCAGGCACAGCGCCAGCGCGCGCAGCATCGGCGGTCCGCGTCGCGGCTCAGTTGTCCGGCGACGGCGCAGGCGGCGCGGTCGGCGCCTGCGGCGTGGCCGGTGCCGGCGGAGGCGTACCGAAATCCACCGCCGGCGCTTCCGAGATCGCAGCCTCGTTCTCGACCGTGAAGTTGGGCTTTTCCTTCGCGCCGGTGAGCTTGGCGGTGATCAGCTGCGGGAACTGGCGGATGTAGGTGTTGTAGTCCTGCACGGCCTGGATGTAGCGGCCGCGCGCGACGGTGATGCGGTTCTCGGTGCCTTCCAGCTGCGCCTGCAGGTCGCGGAAGGACTGGTCGGATTTCAGATTGGGGTAGTTCTCGGTCACCACCAGCAGGCGCGACAGCGCGCTGGACAGTTCGCCCTGCGCCTGCTGGAACTGTTGCAGCGAGGCCGCATCGTCGGCGTTGACCTGGATCTGGCCGACGCGCGCACGCGCATTGGTCACGTCGGTCAGCACCTGGCGCTCCTGCTGCGCGTAGCCCTGCACGGTCTTGACCAGGTTGGGAATCAGGTCGGCGCGCCGCTTGTACTGGTTCAGTACTTCGGACCAGCCGGCTTTCACCGCTTCGTCCTTCTTCTGGATGGTGTTGTAGCCGCAGCCGGACAACAGCGCGACCAGCACGACGAGCAACCACAGACGCGACACCTGGCGCATGGCACGGCACTCCCTTTGACCGGCGCCGATTGCAGCACCTCGTCCGGCACGGCGCAAGCACCGCGCGGCCCGCATGCGGAGTTGTTACCTGCCAGTGAAAAAACGAAGGGCTCCCGATGGGAGCCCCTCGCGTTCGGTCCTGCCCGCTCGCCTACTCGCGCAGCATGCGCTGGCTGGCGCGCTTGCGCGCCCACAGGTTGAGGCACTCGACCAGGGCCGAGAAGCCCATCGCGCCGTACAGGTAGCCCTTCGGGATGTGCAGCTCGAAGCCATCGAGCAGCAGGTACGCGCCGACCGCCACGATGAAGGCCAGTGCCAGCATCTTGATGGTCGGATTGTTGTCGATGAACTGGCCCAGCGGCTTGGCCGCCAGCAGCATCACCATCACCGCCAGCAGGATGGCCGCCACCATCACCGGCGTGTGGTTGGCCATGCCGACCGCGGCGATCACCGAGTCCAGCGAGAACACGATGTCGATCACCGCGATCTGCGCGATCACGCCGGCGAACGACACCGCCGGCCGCGTGTGGACATCCTCCGAATCCGGTTCGCCCTTCACCAGTTCCAGGATTTCCTTGGTGCCCTTCACCAGCAGGAACAGGCCACCGATGATCAGCACCAGGTCGCGCACCGAGATGCCCTGGCCGAACAGGGTGAACAGGTCGGTGGTCAGGCCGGCCAGCCAGGCCAGCGTCAGCAGCAGCATGATGCGGGTGATGCACGCCACCGCGATGCCGAACTTGCGCGCGACTTCGCGTTGGTGCGGCGGCAGCTTGCTGACCGCGATGGAGATGAAGACCAGGTTGTCGATGCCCAGCACGATCTCGATCGCGCTCAACGTGATCAGCGTGATCCACACCTGCGGATCGGTAAGCAGTTCCATCATCGGGGAGTACCTTGGTTCAGATCAGGAGTCAGAGATAGCGGGGCGCGAGGATCAGGCCCCAGCACAGCAGGACGTTCATCATCAGCACGAAGACGGCGGCGGACCCCATGTCCTTCGCACGGCCGGCGAGTTCGTGGTGCTCGGGGCCGTAGCGCTCGATCACCGCCTCCACCGCGGAGTTCAGCAGCTCGGCCGCCAGCACAAGCAGGCAGCTGCCGATCATCAGCGCGCGTTCCAGGCCGCTCTCGCCCAGCCACAGCGCCAGCGGCGCCAGCACCACCAGCAGGTACACCTCCAGCCGGAACGAGGACTCGTGCATCCACGCCGCACGCAGGCCCTGCATCGACCACACGGTCGCCTTGAGGATGCGGCCGGGGCCGCGCGGGAGATGTCCGGTTTCGTCAGCCATGGGGCAGGTCGATGCGAAGGAGGCCCCGCATCGTCCCCGGCCAGCCAGGCGGAGCCGGGGCCGGCGGGAGGTGGGATCGGGTGGAACCGGCGCGGAGGGTGCGCCAAGGCGGCGATTTTGCCACAAGGCGCCCCCGGACCGCCCCGTCGCGGTTTGCATCGGCTGTCTCGGGCTGGTCCACTAGGGGTCGTTTCGACCCTCAGGGAGCCCTCGCGCGTGTCTCTCCGCACCCTCGTTCGCCCAGCCGTGTTCGGCGGCGCGCTGCTCGCCCTGCTGGCGGCCTGCGCCGGCCATCCGCCCGCCAAGACCTCCGTCCCCGCGCCAGCATCCGCTGGCGCCGCGCCGCGCGTCCCGGAGCAGGTCTCGAATGCGGCCTGGGACACCGACATGCGACGGTTTGCAGCGGAAGACGCGCAATCGCCGCCACCACGCGGCGGCGTGGTGTTCACCGGCAGTTCGTCGATTCGCCTGTGGGAGACCCTGGCGCAGGACTTCCCCGGCGTGCCGGTGATCAACCGCGGCTTCGGTGGTTCGGAACTGCGCGACAGCACGTGGTATGCGGACCGCACGATCGTGCCGTACGCACCGCGGCAGATCCTGATCTACGCCGGCGACAACGACATCCATTCGGGTCGCAGCCCGCAGCAGGTCCGCGCCGACTTCATCGCCTTCGTCGAACGCGTGCGCCGCGACCTTCCGCAGGCGAAGATCGCCTACATCAGCACCAAACCCAGCCCGTCGCGCGCGCACCTGCTGCCGGCGCAGCGCGAAGCCAACGCGCTGGTGCAGGCGGAAGCCAGGCGCCTGGGCGTGGACTACATCGACATCTTCACGCCCATGCTGGATGCCCGCGGACAGCCCGACGAGAGCCTGTTCGTCGAAGACCGCCTGCACATGAATGCCGCCGGCTATGCCATCTGGAAGCGGGTGATCGCTCCCTACCTCCAGTGATCCCGCCGCCGCGCCGATGCCTCAGCGCCGGCGCGGTGCACCCTCGTTCTGGTGCAGGCTCAGTACGTTGCCGTCCGGATCCAGGAAGTCCAGCGACAACCCGCCATCGGGCGATTCGCTGACCGGCACCACGATCTCCACGCCCTTGGCCGCCAGCGCTTCGGCGTGGTCGTCGATGCCGCCGTCGAGACTGAAGACGACCACCGGCGATTCGCCCGCGCGTGCGGGCCGCGGGATGAAGACCAGCGTCAGGTCGCCGACCTCGCCCATCGCCCACGGCCCGTCGTGGCCGTCCAGTGCGTCGATCGGCAGGCCCAGGGTGCCGCGATAGAAGTCCACCGACCGGGCCAGGTCGGAGACGAAGAACACGATGGCGCCTACCTTGCAGTGCGTGAGCATGGGATGTCCTCCTGTGTGATTCCCGTCCCTGGGTTGCCGCCGGAAGGCGATGTGTGAGCGCGGCCATCGATCAGGATCAGGTGACCGTCCGGATCGTGCGTGCCCAGCCCCTCGCCCGCCTGCATCGCGGCCTTCAGGGCGCGTCGCGTCAGGCCGAAGGGAAGGTCGGCGCTGCGCACGGGATCGCGGAGATAGGCCAACGCCAGGCTTTCGGCGCGCACCGACGGCGATTGCGCGGCCAGCGCCTTGCGGATGCGGGTCAGGCGCTGACGGAACGCGGTGTCGGGGATGCGCAGGATCCAGCGGATTTCGTCCGCCGACAGGCCGTGCAACGCCAGCACCGCCAGCCGGCGCGCCGACGGCGGCAGCGCGGCCAGCCAGGCCGGCGGTCGCAGCATGCGCGCTGACTCGTAGGAGTCGGGCGGCTCGAAGACGTCCTCCGCAGGCACCACGGCCAGCGCCTCGCGCCGTCGGCGCCGGGCGCCCGACCGTGCCGCCATCGCCGCCTGCCGGCGCAGCACGCCCGACAGCCACGGCATGTCGTGGCGGACGGCCAGCACGCCGGCCAGCAAGGTTTCCTGCACCAGGTCGTCCGCTTCGTCGGCGCGGCGGCACAGGCGAAGCGCCTGCGCGCGCAGGGCGCGGTGATCGGCCAGGGTCAATGCGGCGGCGTGCGCTTCCGGCGACGCAGGCACTCAGGTGTCCTGGTAGATGGCGGTGCCGCGCGTGCCATCGGGACGCACCCAGCCGCGGTACATGCCGCGCGTGTTGAGCACCAGCGACACATTGCCCTCGGTATCGACCGCGATGGCACCACCGTCGCCGCCATGCTGCGGCACTTCGCCTAGGATGACGTCCTCCACCGCGTCGCGCAGGCGATCGCCGCGATAGGCCACGCGGGCGGCGATGTCGTGGGCAGCCGCGTTGCGGATGTAGAACTCGCCCCAGCCGCTGCACGACACCGCGCAACGCGCGTCGGCCCAGGTCCCGGCACCGATCACCGGAGAATCGCCGACGCGCCCCCAGCGCTTGTTGGTCATGCCGCCGGTGGAGGTGGCCGCCGCGACATGCCCGCGGCTGTCCAGCGCCACCGCGCCGACCGTGCCGAAGTACCGGCCACGCAGATCGTCGTTGCCGTGCCAGGCCTGCTGCTCGCGCTGCTGCGCCTCGCGCAGCTGGGCGCGCCGGGGCTCGGTGGAGAACCAGCCATTCGGCACCCGCTCGATGCCGGGCTGCGTGTCGGCGAACTGCTCCGCGCCATCGCCGATCAGGAACACATGCGGCGAATCCTCCAGCACCCGACGCGCCAGCCGTACCGGATGGCGCACCGTCATCAGGCCCGCGACCGCCCCGGCACGGCGGTGGCGCCCGTCCATGATGGCGGCATCCAGCTCATGCCGGCCTTCGGCGGTGAACACGGCGCCGCGCCCGGCGTTGAAGAAAGGCGAGTCTTCGAGCACGGTCACCGCCGCTTCCACCGCGTCCAAGGCGCTGCCGCCGGTCGCCAGGATGGCGTGGCCCACGTCGAGCGCGCGTGCGAGGTCGGCATGGATCGCGGCCTCGACCCCGGGCACCAGACTGCCCTGTTCGATCACGCCGGCGCCTCCATGGATGGCCAGGGCAAGTGGCCGGCGGGACGTAGGCGAGCTCATGGCGCAGGTCCGGTGAGGCACGACGGGCGTCCAGCATACTCCCGCCGCCGCACCGCACCAGCCCCCGCCGACCGCCTACTGCGAGCGCAGCGCCTCGATCGGATCCAGTTGCGAGGCCTTGCGGGCCGGGTAGTAACCGAAGAACAGGCCGGTGGCGATCGAGAAGCCTGCGGCCAACCCGATCACCTGCCCGTTCAACGCCACCGGCAGCTCGCTGAACTGGCCGACCAGCAGCGCACCGGCCACGCCGATGACGATGCCCAGCACGCCACCGCCCAGCGACAGCAGCATGGCTTCGGCGAGGAACTGCCGTCGCACGTCGCCCGGTCCGGCGCCCACCGCCATGCGCAGTCCGATCTCGCGGATGCGTTCGGTCACCGACACCAGCATGATGTTCATGATGCCGATGCCGCCGACGATCAGCGAAATGGTGGCCACCGCGCCGAGCAACAGCGACATGAGCTTGGTGGTCGCAGTGCGGGTGGCGACGATCTCGGAAATGTTGCGCACGTTGAAGTCGTCCTCCTCGCCCGGCGCGATCTTGTGCCGCTGGCGCAGCAGCGCCTCGACTTCGCCCTGCACGTAGCTGAGGGCCTTGGGGTCGGCCACGGTCAGCGCCACCTGCATCACCGCGCCGGGCGGCAGGCCCATCGAGCCCAGCAGACGGCGTCGCGCGGTTTCCAGCGGCACCATCATCACGTCGTCCTGGTCCTGACCGAAGCCGCCCTGCCCCTTCGGCGCCAGCGTGCCCACCACGGTGAACGGCACGCGGCCCAGGCGCACGGTCTGGCCGATACCGCTGTCTTCGCCGAACAGCGTGCGCCGTACCGTGTCGCCCAGGATCACCACCTTGGCCGCACTGGAATAATCCTGCGCATCGAAGCCTTCACCGTTGGCGATCACCCAGCTGTTGATGTCGAAGAAGTCCGCCTGCACGCCCTGCCAGCTGGTCGACGCGTTGTTCTCCGCGAACACGATCTGGGTATTGCCGCGCAGGGCACCGGCCACGTACTGCACTTCCGGGATTTCGTTGCGGATCGCGTCCACGTCGCCTTCGTTGAGCGTGTAGAAGCTGCTGGAGCTCATCCGCACGCCACCGCCGCCGCGCCCGGCGCCGGGACTGATGTCCAGCCGCTGCGAGCCCAGGCCGGATACCAGCTTGTCGATCTCCGCCTGCGTGCCCTGCCCCACCGACACCATCACGATGACGGCGGCGATGCCGATGATCACGCCCAGCGAGGTCAGCGCGCTGCGCATCCAGTTGCCGCGCAGCGCGTGCAGGGCGGTGCGGAGGATGTCGGAGAATTTCATGGCAGAAGGCCGGGAGTGGGGAATCGGGATTCGGGATTCGCAGGCGCAAAGGCGCGCCGCATGAGCGGGAACAGCGCCGGCAGGAAAAGAGGACGGATCATGGGTGCGTTCCTCCGACTCCCGACTCCCGATTCCCGAACCCCGGCTCCTCGTGCAACTCACCATCGCGCATCACCAGCACGCGGTCGGCATGCGCAGCGACTTCGGCGTCGTGGGTGATCAGGATGACGGTGTGGCCGTCGTCGCGCAATCGCTTGAACAGCGCCAGGATCTCTTCGCCCGTCCTGCTGTCCAGCGCGCCGGTCGGTTCGTCGGCCAGCAGGATCGGCGGCTGGTTGATCAGCGCGCGTGCGATGGCCACGCGCTGCTGCTGTCCGCCGGAGAGTTCGTTGGGACGGTGGCCCGCGCGTTCGGCCAGGCCGACGGCGGCCAGCGCCTGGCGCGCGCGTTCGGCGCGTTCGCCGGGGGGCACCTGCGCATAGCCCAGCGGCATCGCCACGTTCTCCAGCGCGGTCATGCGCGGGAGCAGATGGAAGCCCTGGAACACGAAGCCGATCTTCTCCCGGCGCAGGATGGCCAGCTGTTCGGCGTCGAGCGTGGCCACGTCGATCCCGTCGCAGAAATAGGTGCCGTCGCTGGGCGTGTCCAGGCAGCCGATCAGGTTCATCAGCGTGGACTTGCCCGATCCGGATGGACCCATGATCGCGACGAAGTCGCCCCGGTCCACGCGCAGGTCCACCCCGCGCAGCGCGACCACTTCCGCCTCGGTGCCGGCGGAGTAGACCTTGCCCAGCGCGTGCGTCTGGATGACCGGCACGCGCTCGCCGGTGTTCACGGACGGCGTGCTCATTCCTTCGCGCGCTCGCCCACGACCACCACGTCGCCTTCCTTCACGGCGCCGGACACCTCGGTGCTGGTGCCGTCGCTGGCGCCCACGCGTACCTGCACCATCTCGGGCCTGCCGTCGACGAGCAGATAGATCGGCGCGCGCTTGGCGGCGAGCAGCGTGCGCAGTTCGCCATCCCAGCGCTGCTTCTGCGCCTCGTCCAGCGTGGCGCGGAACGGGGCGAAGTCCTGCTGCATGCGATCGGCCATGCGCTGGCGCATCTGCGCCTGCATCGCCCCGCCGCCACCGGCGTTGCCGCCGGACCGCGGACCGCCGCCCGGCCCGCCGAACATGCTGGCGCCGCCACGCTGCTGCGCCTGTGCCATGCGCGCGGCCTGGCGCTCGCGCAGCGCCGACATGGCCGTGTCGAACGCGGCCTGCTGCTCGGGCTTCAGTTGCAGGGAGGCGGCCACCCGCACCAGGTCGTCGCTGACGCCGCCGCCCCGGTTCTGTCCGGCCTGCGGCGCCGCCGGCGCCGACGCACCGGCCTGTTCGCCGGTCGGCTTGTAGCGCAGCGCGGCGTTGGACACCTTGAGGATGTCGTCGCGCTTGCTGACCTCGATCTCGGCGTTGACGGTCAGCCCGGGCAGCAGCGTGCCGTCGCTGTTGTCCACGCTGACCACCACCGGGTAAGTCACCACGTTGCTGGTGGTGGTGGCCGACAGGCGCACCTGCTGCACCTGTCCGCGGAACTGACGATCGGCGAACGCATCGACCGTGAACGAGACCGCCTGCCCGACCTTGACCTGGCCGATGTCGGCCTCGTCGACGGCCAGTTCGATCTTCATCTTCGACAGGTCTTCGGCGATGGTGAACAGTTCGGGTGCCTGCAGGCTGGCCGCCACGGTCTGGCCGGGTTCGATCGTGCGGGTCAGCACCACGCCGTCCACCGGCGAGCGGATCACGGTGCGGTCCAGGTTGACGCGGGTGGTCTGGGTGGACGCCGTCTGCTGGCGGATCGACGCCTGCGCGGCGTTGACCTGCGCACGCGCCTGGTCGCGTGCCGCGCGGGCCAGGTCGACGTCGCTCTGCGCGACCAGTTGCTGACGGCCCAGGCCGGCCTTGCGGGTGTAGTCGATCTCGGCATTGGCCAGGGTGGCCTGCGCCTGCCGCAGGTTGGCCTGCGCGCTGGCGATCTGCGCATTGCCCTGCTCGATCTGCGCCTCGTAGGTGCTCGGATCGATGCGCGCCAGCACTTGGCCCTTCTTGACTTCGCTGTTGTAGTCGACCAGCACGTCGGTGACCTGACCGGAGATCTGGCTACCCACGGTGACCGTGGAGATGGCGCTGAGGGTGCCGGTCGCCGAAATGGCCACGCGGATGTCGCCGCGCTCGATGGTGGCGCTGCGGTAGGCGCTTTCCGCGCCATCGCTCTTGCGCGCGGTCCAGTACCACGCGCCGGCGCCGAGCAGGGCGACGATCGCGACCCCGAGCAGGATCTTGGGCAGAGGTGGGTTCTTGCGGGGGGCGGAGCGTGCTGGCTGGCTCATGCAGTGAGTCGGCTCGGAGGGTGGGGAGTCGGGAACGGGAACGCGCCGGGGGCCGGCGCGTTGACAGCCCGTGGTACGGGTCAGGTGCCGTTATGGATTACGGAACGAAGCGGATCGTCGCGGTGGTGCCGCGTCCCAGTTCGCTCTCCAGCTCGATCTTCCAGCCGAAGCGGTCGCAGAGGCGGCTGACGATGGACAGGCCCAGGCCGCTGCCCTGCGGGCGCGACGGATCGGCACGGTAGAAGGGCTCGAACACCCGCTGCATCGATTCGGCGGCCATGCCGATGCCGGTGTCGCGCACGACCACGCGGTCCGGTTCCAGCAGCACGTCGATGCGGCCGCGGTCGGTATAGGTGCAGGCATTGCGCAGCAGGTTGCTGACGACCACCTGGAACACCCGCGGCGGCGCATGCAGGCGCGGACGCGCATGCAGGGTGACCTCCAGGTCCACCGGCTTGTTGAGCAGCAGCGTGCGCGCGTTCTCGGCCTCGTCCATGACGATGTCGGCGACGTCGAAGTCCTCGCTCTGCGGCTCCACTTCGGCTTCGCGCGCCAGGATCAGGAAAGCATCGATCACTGCCTCCATGTCGCGCCCGGCGCGCTGGATGCGCTGCAGCGCACGCGCCACGCGCGGTGGCGAATCTTCGGCCATGCCCATGTCGGTGGCCACGCGGATGACGGTCAGCGGCGTGCGCAGTTCGTGGCTGGCGTCGCGGGTGAAGTCGCGTTCGCGCGCCACGTGCGCGGTGACGCGCTGGGCCAGTCCGTGCAGTGCCGCGGCCAGCTGGCGCGCCTCGCCCTGCACCTCGCTCGGCAGCCGGTCGGCGGCCAGTCCACTGACGTCGGGGTGGCGCGGGTCCCATTCGGACACCTGCCGCGCCAGCCAGCTGACCGGCGACACCAGCCGCTTCGATGCGCGATAGGTCAGCCAGGACACCAGGTAGATGGCCACCAGGGTCATGATGATCGGCACCGTGCCGAAGTAGAACGCCAGCCGCTCGGCCTGCGAGCGCAGGAACACCAGGTAAAGACGGCCTTCGGGCTGTTCGTCCACCAGCACCAGCAGATCGTCGTCCTTCAGTTCGTGGAACCCCGGCCCGAGCGCGCGCAGGTTCTCCGGCAGCACCAGGTTGGAATGCCCCTTGACCACCAGGTAGCCGCGCAGGTTGTGCGTGTTCGGCGGCGGCTGCGCGGTACTGGCGCTGTAGAGCTCCCAGAAATGCGCGGCTTCTTCCTGCAGCGCGGTGTTCATCAGGCTGTGCTTGATGACCGCCGAGATCAGGTACACGCCCAGCACGATGGCCAGGCTGACCATCACGGCCTGCAGGATGAAGGCGATCCTGAGTTTTCGGGGGAGGCCCTGGCGCATGCGGAGTCGTCGGGCGACGGCGGAGGTCTGCCGCGCGCCGACCGCCGGGTCAGCCGATGTCGGCGATGCGGTAGCCGGCGCTCTGCACGGTGTGCAGCAGTGGCTTGTCGAACGGCTTGTCGATCACCTTGCGCAGGTTGTACAGGTGGCTGCGCAGGGTGTCCGAATCCGGCAGGCCGTTGCCCCAGATCTCGCGCTCGATCTCCTGCCGGGTCACCACGCGCGGCGACTCGCGCATCAGGATGGT
Source organism: Pseudoxanthomonas sp. (assembly GCF_035999195.1). Taxonomy (NCBI): domain Bacteria; kingdom Pseudomonadati; phylum Pseudomonadota; class Gammaproteobacteria; order Lysobacterales; family Lysobacteraceae; genus Pseudoxanthomonas; species Pseudoxanthomonas sp. The sequence goes on along the minus strand of NZ_DASYGY010000004.1, from coordinate 698,215 downwards.
CAGCAGCCGAAGGCCGATCGGCGACAGCATCAGTTCGGTACCGCCGCGGGTGGCGCGCATGCTGACCGGGTCCAGCACCAGGTCCGCGACCTTCAGCACTTCGGCACCGACCTGGCGGCGCTCGCGGCGGATCAATGCACGCAGGCGGGCCTCCAGTTCCTGGATCGCGAAAGGCTTGGTCAGGTAATCGTCGGCGCCGGAGCTCAGGCCGGTCAGCTTGTCGTCCAGCGTGTCGCGTGCGGTCAGCATCAGCACGGGCGTCGACTTGCGGGCCTCGGTCCGCAGCCGCTTGCAGACTTCCATGCCGTCCAGGCGCGGCAGCATCAGGTCGAGCACCAGCACGTCGTAGCTGTTCTCCACCGCCAGCCGGTAACCGTCCAGGCCGTCGGTGGCGTAGTCGACTTCGAAGCCGCGGCCTTCCAGATATTCCCCGATCATCTCGGAAATGTTGCGGTTGTCTTCCACCACCAGCACCAGACCCGCGGTTTCCTGACTGTGTCGCATGACAACTCCTTGAGAGGCTTCAGGTTTGTGAAACTACCGGGGCACCGGTAGACACCGCGTGAAGATGGCCTTTCCATTCAGCCGGCAGTTGGCATTACGCTTCGCCCTCCTCCCCCGACGACCCCGCCATGATCGACCGCGTCCTGCCCCTGTTCCTGCTGCTGGCCTCCAACGTCTTCATGACGTTCGCCTGGTACGGCCATCTGAAGTACAAATCGGCGCCGCTGCTCACGGTGATCCTGACCAGCTGGGGCATCGCCTTTTTCGAGTACATGCTGATGGTGCCGGCCAACCGCATGGGCAGCGCGGTCTACTCGGTGGTGCAGCTCAAGACCATCCAGGAAATCCTGACCCTGCTGGTCTTCGCCGGCTTCAGTACCTGGTACCTGGGCCAGCCGCTGAAATGGAACCACTATGCGGCCTTCGCGCTGATCGTGGGCGCGGCGTTCCTGATGTTCTACGAGCCGTAGCCTGCGCCGTGCGCACGGCGGGTTCCGACATATCGTGGTCGTGCGCATGGCGCACGCTACCTAGAACCGGATCTTTCCGGTCAGGATGTCCTTGAACATCACCCAGTCGCCGGCGAAGGAATAGAACGGGTGCTTGAAGGTGGCGGGCCGGTTCTTCTCGAAGAAGAAGTGGCCCACCCAGGCGAAGCCGTAGCCGCAGAACAGCGCGGCCAGCAGCCACCAGGCGTTGCGCTCGACGATGGCCAGCACCAGCAGCGCGAGCACGCCGCAGCTGCCGACGAAATGCAGGCGGCGCGAGATGCGGTTGCTGTGTTCGGCGAGGTAGAACGGGTAGAACTCGCGGAAGCTGGCGAAGCGGCTCATGTCCCCTCCCACCGGGTCAGGCGGCGCGTGGCGCGAACATGATCACCGCCATGCCGGCCAGGCACAAGCCGGCACCCAGCAGGTCCCAGCGCGTCGGCTTCACCGCGTCCACGGCCCACAGCCAGAAAATCGCCATGGTGACGTAGACGCCGCCGTACGCGGCGTACACGCGGCCGGACGCAGTGGGATGCAGCGTCAGCAACCACGCGAACAGCGCCAGGCTGGCGGCCGCCGGCAGCAGCAGCCACACGCTGCCGCCCTTGCGCAGCCACAGGTAGGGCAGATAGCAGCCGACGATCTCGGCCAGCGCGGTGACGAGGAACAGCAGCAGGGTCTTCATGCCGACAGCGTAGGGCGGGCCTCGGCCCGCCGCCAGCCCTGGGGTTCCGGCAACGCAACACGTCCGCCGATGCGACCGCTGCCGTCTTCGCACGCGAATCACCGCGACGGTTCGGTTCGATGTGGCAAGTCGCTGGGTTCCCGCCTTCGCGGGAATGACGGTCCAACGGTGGTCGGGCAGGACAACCGCCAACCCCCGTAGAGCGGAGCTTGCTCCGCTGCGTGCGCCCTCCCTGCCAGGATCGCCGCGACGGCGAGGCCGAGAAGGCTGTCGCTACGTGCCTTCGCCTTGCTTCACCCGCATCCACAGCGCTTCCTGCTGCGCCAGCGTCAGCGCGGACATCGTGGTGCCGTCGGCGGTGGCAAGCGCCTCCATCGCGCGGAAGCGACGCTCGAACTTCAGGTTGGCCCGGCGCAGCGCGCCACCCACGTCGACTTTGGCGTGCCGCGCCAGGTTGGCGGCGACGAACAGCAGGTCGCCGATCTCGTCCTCCAGCCGCGCATCGCGCTCGGGCGAAGGAGCGGCGGCGAGTTCCACGCGCACCTCGTCGATCTCCTCGTGCAGCTTGTCGATCACCGGTCCGGTGTCGGGCCAGTCGAAGCCGACCCGCGCCGCGCGCGACTGCAGTTTCACCGCGCGCTGCCACTCCGGCAGGCCGCGCGAGATGCCGGCGAGTGCGGACGTATCGTCTTCGCCCGCGGCCTTGCGTTCGGCGGCCTTGATCGCGTCCCAGTTGGCGGTCTGCGCCTGCGCATCGGCGAACGAGGCAACCGGTCCCGAGCCCGTCGAAGGACCGAACACATGCGGGTGACGCCGCACCATCTTGTCGCAGATCGCCTCGACGACGTCGCCGAACGCGAAGGCGCCCTGCTCCTGCGCCATCTGTGCATGGAAGACGACCTGCAGCAGCAGGTCGCCCAGCTCATCCTTCAACGCCGGCAGGTCGCCACGGTCGATCGCGTCGGCGACCTCGTAGGCTTCCTCCACCGTATAGGGTGCGATGGTGGAGAAGTCCTGCTCCAGGTCCCACGGGCAGCCGCCGTCGGGATCGCGCAGGCGGGCCATGATGGCCAGCAGCCGCGCGATGCCGCCGTCAGGCGATGCGGGCGCGTCCATGGTCGTCGTCATGCGCGCGCGCCAGCCACGTACGCCACGGCAGCGTCATGTCGCCCAGCGCCACGAAATCGCCGTTGAGCAGCGTCTCGCGACGGTTGTAGCGGAACGCGCGACCGTCCGGCGCCAGCAGCGCGCCGCCGGCGGCTTCCAGCACGCACTGCGCGGCGGCGGTATCCCACTCGCTGGTGGGGCCGAAGCGCGGATAGACATCGAGCGCGCCTTCGGCGATGCGGCAGAACTTCAGCGAGGAACCGAGCGACACCTCTTCGATATCGCCCATGCCATCGAGGAAGGCCTGCGTGCGCACATCGCGATGCGAGCGGCTGGCCGCGACCTTCAGCGTGCCGGTGGCCGGCGCGCGCGTACGGATCTGCGCATCCACCTCGCCGACGCGGCGGTAGGCGTTGCGGCCCTGGCGCGCGTGCCAGGTCTCGCCGGTCACCGGCGCGTGGACCACGCCGAAGATGGGCTCGTTCTGCTCGATCAGCGCGATGTTGACGGTGAACTCGCCGTTGCGCTTGATGAACTCGCGCGTGCCGTCCAGCGGGTCCACCAGCCAGTAGGTCGGCCACTGGCTGCGTTCGGACCACGGGATGTCGGCGGCTTCCTCCGACAGCACAGGCCACTGCGGGGTCAGCCGGCGCAGGCCGTCGGCGATGACCCGGTGGGCCGCCATGTCGGCGGCGGTGAGCGGACTGTCGTCGCTCTTGCGTTGCACGTCGAAGGCGTTCTCGTACACCGCCATGATGGCGAGGCCCGCTTCGCGGGCGATGACGATGACGGCTTCGTGCAGGTCCGCGGTCATTCGACTCATGTCCGCGCGTTCAACCATTCGCGGGCGATGAACAGCGCCGCCAGCGAACGGCCTTCCGAAAAATCCTCGCGCAGCATCAGCTGGTCGAGGTCTTGCAACTTCCAGGGCACTACTTCCAACTCCTCGGGTTCATCCCCCGGCAGGCGCTCGGGGTACAGGTCTCTTGCCACCACCAGCCAGGACTGGTGGCTCATGTAGGTGGGCGCCAGGGTCAGGGCGCGAAGCACGTCCAGGCGGCGCGCGCCGAAGCCGGCTTCTTCCTTCAGTTCGCGGTCGGCGGCCTGCTCGGGCGTCTCGCCGGCGTCGATGCGGCCCTTCACCAGGCCCAGTTCGTAGCGGTGCATGCCGGCGGCGTACTCGCGCACCAGCAGTACGGTGTCCTCGTCCTGCATCGGCACCACGACCACCGCGCCATGGCCCTGAGAGCGCAGGCGATGGTAGCGGCGACGCTCGCCGTTGCTGAATTCAAGGTCGAGCTCCTCGACGTGGCGGTCCGGCCCGTCGGCGCGCTGGGTGATCCCGTGGATGGTGGGCAGGCGGCTCATGCGGCGGAGCGGCGTCCGCGCGCGCCACGCGGGGCGTGGCGACGGCAAGGGGCGGCGCCCGATATCATGGAGGGATGCGACAACAGGATCATCAGAAGGGAATGCTAGCAGAGGCGGACGACTGGCGTGCCCGCGATCTGTCCGTGCTGTGGCATCCCTGCACGCAGATGCGTGAGCACCCGCACACCTTGCCGCTGGTGCCGATCGCCCGTGGCGAGGGTGCGTGGCTGGTCGGTCACGATGGCACACGGTATCTCGACGCCGTCAGCAGCTGGTGGACCAACCTGTTCGGCCATGCGGAACCACGCATCGGCGCGGCCATCGCCGCGCAGGCGCAGTCGCTGGAGCAGGTGATGCTGGCCGGCTTCACCCATGCGCCGGCGGTGGAACTGGCCGAGCGGCTGCTGGCGGTGGCGCCGCGGCAGGCGGGGCGCGCGCCGCTGGCCAAGGTGTTCTACGCGGACAACGGCTCGGCGGGCGTGGAGGTGGCGCTGAAGATGGCGTTCCACTGGTTCCACAACCGCGGCGAGCACACGCGGACGAAATTCATCGCGCTGGAGAACGGCTACCACGGCGAAACGCTGGGGGCGCTGGCCGTCGGCGACATCCCGCTGTACCGGCGGGTGTATGCGCCGCTGCTGACCGAAGCGCTGTTCGCGCCCTCGCCGGACGCCTATCTGGCCCGGGACGGCGAATCGCCGTCCGAATGCGCGCATCGCGCCGCCGATGCACTGGCCGCGATGCTGGACGAGCATGCGGGGGAAATCTGCGCGGTGATCGTCGAGCCGCGCGTGCAATGCGCCGGCGGCATGCGCATGCACCACGCCGACTACCTCACCCGCGTGCGCGAGCTGTGCGACGCCAGCGGCGCGTTCCTGATCGCCGACGAGATCGCGGTCGGCTTCGGTCGCACCGGCACGCTGTTCGCCAGTGAGCAGAGCGGCGTGATGCCGGACCTGCTGTGCCTGTCGAAGGGCCTGACGGGCGGCTTCCTGCCGCTGGCGGCGGTGCTGGCGACGCAGGCGATCTATGATGGCTTCCTCGACGATTCGCGCGAACGCGCCTTCCTGCATTCGCACAGCTATACCGGCAATCCGCTGGCCTGCGCGGCCGCGCTGGCATCGCTGGACCTCTTCCGCGACGGCGATGTGCTGGCGCGCAACCGTGCGACCGCGCGCACGATGGCGGCATTGGCGGAACCGCTGGCCGCGCATCGCCACGTCGCCGACGTTCGCCAGGCCGGCATGATGCTGGCATTCGAACTGACCCGCGATGGCGACAAGGCCACGCCCTTCCCCGCGACCGCGCGCATCGGCCTGAAGGCCTACCGCGCGGCGCTGGCCCGCGGCGTGGTGCTGCGCCCGCTTGGCGACGTGCTGTACTGGATGCCGCCCTACTGCGTGGACGACGACGCGTTGCAGTTGCTCGCCGACGTCACCCGCCACGCCATCGACGAGGCCACCGCATGCGCCTGACTCGCTGCCATGTCGACACCTCTCTGACCGTAGGCGCATCGCTCGCCCTGCCCGAGACCGCCGCCAATCACCTCGCCCGTGTGCTGCGGCTGCGTGAAGGCGATGCCTGCGTGTTGTTCAACGGCGATGGCCACGACTACGACGCGCGCATCACCGCCGTCGGCAAGCGCGGCGTGCAGGCCGAGATCATGGCGGCGCGCAGCGTCGACAACGAATCGCCCCTGCATGTCACCCTGCTGCAGGGTGTGGCACGCGGCGAGAAGATGGACCTGATCCTGCAGAAGGCGACCGAACTGGGCGTCGCCGCGATCGTCCCGGTGATGGCCGAGCGCACCGAAGTGAAGCTGGATGCCGAGCGCACGGCAAAGCGCGTGGCGCACTGGTGCAGCGTCATCGCGTCGGCCTGCGAACAGAGCGGGCGCGCGCGCCTGCCTGTGCTGTCGGCGCCCGCTGCGCTGGCCGATGCCGCGCGCATCGTGGATGCCGACGCGACGAAGCTGACGCTCGATCCGGTCGGCGAGGTATCGCTGGCCACGGTGAACGTCGCCGCGGGCAAGGTGGTGGTGGCGATCGGACCCGAGGGCGGCTGGTCGCCGCGCGACCGCGAAGCGTTGTCTGCCGTCGGGTTCACCGGCCTCCGGCTGGGCCCGCGCATCCTGCGTACCGAAACCGCCGGACTCGCGGCCATCGCCGCGCTGCAGTCGAGATTCGGCGACCTGTAGGGCAGGCTCACGTCCGCCATCGCAAGGCGTCAGACGCAGATCGCGAGAAGGTGGGCCAAGGCCCACCCTACGAAGGTCGACAGGCGTTCGCCCGCCCGACACCATTTTGTCGGCGCGCTTCCCTTCTCCGCGTGCTACGAGAGACGGTGCCGAAGGCGGATGAGGGGCGCGTTTCCACCCGTACGCGCGATGCCGTTCGAATCCGCCATCTCAAGGCGTCAGGCGTGCCGTTCGCATGTCGACAGCGCCAATCGCAGATCGCGAAAAGGTGGGCCAAGGCCCACCCTACGAAAGGTCATGCCGCGTCGATCATCGCGTCGCCCATCGTCGTCCGGCGCGTCCCAGACCGTAGGGCGGGCTCAAGCCCGCCAGCGCACGGCACGGGTCTGCGGCGCCGCGGACCGAGGCATCTGCATGATCTGCGGAGGTGGGCGCAGGCCCACCTCATGAAGCGTCAGGCCGCGCGGGCCAGCGCCTCGTCGATCATCGTTTCGACCACTTCCAGGTCGGGGAGCACGGCAGCTTCGTCGCCCAGCAGCACGCGGACTTTCACGCCGACGGGGAGATCCTCCTCGGTCGCGTCGGCGAGCAGGCCGTCGCGCGGCACCGAAACCAGGCGCGGGAAGGACGGTGTGAGCAGGGCGAAGTACGGGCGATCCTTGTCGCCGCTCAGCGCCTTCAGCACCACGATCTTGCTGTTCAGCGCGACCGGGTCGTTGGCGTTGCCGGTCAGGCGGCCGAACGCGACCAGCGGCACCGGCCAGCCGTGCCAGTCGATCCGGCCGGGCAGCCAGTCGGGCATGTCCGCGACCGGCTCGACCGGTGCGCGCGTCAGCACTTCGGCGACGGTGGCGTTGGGCAGCAGCAGGCGGTATTCGCCGGCCTGGATCAGGACGCCGCGGATTTCGTCGTTGGAATGGGCCATCGTGTGTTCCTCAGAACCAGCGGTCGGTCAGGCGCTGCGCGATCTGCGCGGGCGAGCCGAGTTCGGCGCCACGCGCGGCGAGCGCCTTGGGTGCGGCGGGGTCGTAGCAGCCTTCCTGCGACTGGCCCATGACCAGCGCGCCGGCATCGCCGAGCGCAGCCGTGGCATCGACCAGTGCGCTGTCGCTGCCGCTCAGCAGCAACACGGCGCTATCGGCCGGTGGCAGCTGCGGAATGACCGTGTGGATCACCGCGCCGGGGCGGAAGCCGACGGTACCGTCATCGACGAACGGCACCACGTCGCCGGGCAGCACGTAGACGTGTCCGGGATCGGCACCCTTGCCGGCTTCGGCCAGCAGTACCGGCATGTGCGCCACGCGCTCCATCTGTCGGACCAGGTTATCGTAACGGCCGCCATCCAGGCGCAGGTGCACCATCACCGGCTTGGGAAAGCCGGTCGGCAGATCGGCCAGCAGCTTGCGCACGGCATCCGGACCGCCGATGCCCGCGAACACCAGCACGGCACCCTGCGGGCGCGCCGACGCCGCCACGCCACCGCCTTCCAGCGGCTCCAGCGACAGCGAGGAAAGATCGAAGCTCGCCTTGGCCGCAGCGGGCAGCGGCGGCGGCTCGGCGACCGCCGGGGCGGCGGGGAGCGGCGGCGGGATCGATTCGGCCGGCGCCGACGCCGAGCGCAGCCACGCATCGGCATCGATCACCTGGTCTTCCGCCGCGCGCGGCTGGAAACCGCCGGTATAGGCGAAGTCGTCGCTGGGCAGTTCCAGCGCCATGCCGGCCACCGATTGCAGGTAGTCGGAGACCTGTTCGCCTTCGTGCAGCTGCGCCGGCGTCACCGGCAGGCCGGGTTCCAGCTGCAGGCCCACATCCTCTTCGCGGCCCGGCGGCAGCACGTCGCGATGGCCGTGCAGCTTGGCGGCCAGGTGGCGCGCCCAGCGCTGGGCATCCCACCCTTCGCGGCGCGCGGCCAGGTCGGCCTCGTCGAAGATCACCGCCACCGCGGGATCGTGCAGCACGCGGTCGAAGCGCTCCAGGCTGTCCTCGATGGCCGGCTCCAGCGCCACCAGCACCACCTGCGGCGCGCTGTGGCCGAGGGTGTCGGCATCGAGCGTGTTCGGGTCGTCTTCCAGCACGATCTCGGCGCCGGCCTCATGCAGCGCCACGCGCAGGCGCTCGCGCGCCTGGCCCGGGCGCGCCAGCAGGGCAACGCGTTTGGCTTCACTCACGGACACGGGCGATTCCCAGCAGGTCGTACACGTTGCGCATCAGGTCCAGCTCCTGGTACGGCTTGCCCAGGTAACGCTGCACGCCGATGTCGAAGGCGCGCTGGCGGTGCTTGTCGCCGGTACGCGAGGTGATCATCACGATCGGCACATCCTTGAAGCGCGGATCGGCCTTCATCGCCGTGGCCAGCTCGTAACCGTCCATGCGCGGCATCTCGATGTCGAGCAGCATCAGGTCGGGCACGCGCTCTTCCAGTTTCTCCAGCGCCTCGACGCCGTCGCGCGCGGCGCTGACCTCGAAGTTGTGGCGTTCCAGCACGCGGCTGGTCACCTTGCGCATGGTCAGCGAGTCGTCGACCACCATCACCAGCGGCACGCGGCGCTGTTCCACCGCCGGGGCCTGCTGGGTCGGTTCCTGCGGCTGCGCCAGGTGGCGGCGCACCAGCGGCGCGGCGTCCAGGATCACCACGACGCTGCCGTCGCCGGTGATGGTGGCGCCGTAGATGCCGGGGATCGAGGAAATCTGCGGACCGACCGGCTTGACCACGATCTCGCGGTTGCCGAGCACCTGATCCACCGCCACCGCGGCGCGCAGGTCGCCCGAGCGCACCAGCAACAGCGGCACCTGCGGCTGGCCTTCGGCCTTGGCGGCACCCTGGCCGACCAGGTGACCGAGGTTGTACAGCGGATAGTCTTCGCCGGCGTAGTGATAGCTGCCCGCGCCGGCGCTGAAGCGGGCGTGGCTGATGCGGCCGATGCCGCTGACCGCCGCCACCGGCACCGCGAACTGCGTCTCGCCGATCTGCACGAACACCGCCTGGCTGACCGCCAGCGTCTGCGGCAGGCGCAGGGTGAAGGTCGCGCCCTTGCCCGGGACGGAGTTGATCTCCAGGGAACCACCCAACTGGCGCACTTCGTTGTAGACCACGTCCATGCCCACGCCGCGGCCGGCCAGCTGGCTGACCTTGTCGGCGGTGCTGAAGCCGGGCTCCAGGATCAGGCGGTCCAGCGCGCTGTCCGGCAGCACGGCGCCGGGCTGCAGCAGGCCGCGCTGTTCGGCACGCCTGCGGATGGCGTCCCGGTTCAGGCCGGCGCCGTCGTCGGTCACCTCCAGCACCATTTCCGAGCCTTCGCGGCGCAACGCGACGTGCACGGTGCCCTCTTCCGGTTTGCCGGCCTTGCGGCGTTCCTTCGGCGTTTCCAGACCGTGCGCGACCGAGTTGCGCAGCAGGTGCTCCAGCGGCGCGGTCATGCGGTCCAGCACGTTGCGGTCCATTTCGCCGTGCGTACCGGAGAACTGCAGGCTCACCTGCTTGTGGGTCTCGGTGGCGGCCTGGCGCAGCACGCGGCGCAGGCGCGGCACGATGCCCTCGAACGGCAGCATGCGCGCACGCATCAGGCCGTCCTGAAGCTCCGAGCTGACGCGCGACTGCTGCTGCAGCAGGCTGTCGTACTGGCGTGCGAGGTCGTCCAGCACACCCTGCAGGCCGCTGATGTCGGCGGCCGACTCGGCCAGTGCGCGGCTGAGCTGCTGCAGCGTGGAGAAGCGGTCCAGTTCCAGCGGATCGAAGGTCGGATCCTGCTTGTCGTGCTCGCGCTGGTAACGGGCGACGATCTGCGCCTCCGTTTCCAGGTCGAGACGACGCAGCTGGTCGTGCATACGGATGTTGGTGCGGTCGAGTTCCGCCATCGCGCCGCGGAACGCGCCCAGCTGCTGTTCGAGGCGGGCGCGGTAGATCGCGACTTCGCCGGCGTTGTTGACCAGGCGGTCGAGCAGGTCGGCGCGGACGCGCACCTGTTCCTGCTGGCCGACCGGGAAGAACTCCTCTTCGACAGGCGCGGTCGCCGCGTCGGTGTCGATCGGCGCCGACAGCGGCGCGAGTTCGACCGGTGCGGCGGGCGCGTCGCTGGCGGCGGGCGCGGCAGGCAGCTCGATACCACGGGCGTGCGCGTTGAACTCGGCGATCATGCCATCCGGAATGACGACGGCGCGGCGCGCGGTGACGCGGGCCAGCTGCGCGTGCAGCGCATCGAAGCCCCGCTCCAGCAGCTGGATCGCGCGACGGTCGAGCTCGGTACGCTGGCCGGCGATCGACTCCAGCATCGATTCGATCGCGTGGCCGAGGTCGCCGACGGCGTGGATACCCGCCATGCGCGCGCCGCCCTTCAGCGTGTGCAGGTCGCGCTGCAGGCTGGTGATCAGTGCGCGGTCTTCCGGCGTTTCACGCAGCTTGGCGATCAGGTCGTCCGAGTGGTCGAGCAGGTCGTTGCCTTCCTCGATGAAGATCTCGACCAGGTCCAGGTCCAGCCCGGTGACGTCGAGCGCGTCTTCCGGCTCCGGCATGTCGGCGGGTGCACTGGTCACGGCAGACTCCTCGACTTCGACGGAGGCAACGGCTTCGACGTCCTGCGACGCGGTTTCTTCCGCATCCGCGGCATCCACGGCGCCGGTAGTGTCCGCGGCGTCGAGGACGGACGCGTCCGGCGCAGCCGCTTCGACGACGATCTCGTCATCGGACGGGGAAACGTCGGCGGTGGCGTCAACGGTATTGTCGGATCCGGCGTCGGCCTGCGATGCGTCGTCCGCGACGGCGAACGTCGTGGCCTCGTCGGCAGGCGCTTCGTCTTCCACGGTTTCCGTCGGCGTCTCGAGGGTGGCCGCGGCATCGCGGCCGGCGACATCGCCCTCGAAGGCGATCGCTTCGATCTCGTCGGCGGCGTCCGCCTGCGCTTCTTCCGCAGTGGTGTCGGTTGCGTCCACGGCTACCGGCTCGTCCGCAGCGGCGATGTCGTCGACCACGGACACGCCTTCTTCGACGACCGTCCCGTCGGTGTCGGCCGGCGTCGCGGCATCGGCTTCGACGAGGAACGCGGGCAGGTCGCCATCGACCAGCAGCGCGTCGTCTTCGGCGACGGAGACCGTGTCGTCGGTGGCCTGGACGGAAACGTCCGCCTCGACAGGCTCGGCCGTCTCTTCGGCGGCCGTCGAAAGGGCGTCGTCCTGATCGGCCATGCCGGCATCGGCATCGGCACCGGCGTCGACATCGATGTGGACGGTGGCGATGTCTTCAGCGGCGACCTCTTCCACGGGAACCGGCGAATCGGCATCGCGCGCTTCTTCGCCTGACGAAGCGGCAACGCCCGCCTCGGGTGCCGAGGTGCGCGGCGTGATGCGGTAATCGATGTCGTAGAAGGTGACGCTGCGATCCACCGATGCCGGAGTTTCCGGTACGACGGGCGCGTCGGCCGGGCCGACGGTGGCGTCCGAGGCGCTGGCGGTCTCGTCGACCGGCGACGTCGCGGCCTCGGCCGGGCCGGTCTCCGCAACGGGCGTGATGGCGTCGAACCCGCCGGCGCCGTTGGCCGCCTCGGCATCGAGGTAGGCCGACAGATCCATCGCCAACAGCTCGACGTCGGACGGACCGACCGGCGGGGCGATCGGCGTCTGGCCGACATAGGTGCCCTGGCGGGTGTCGTCGACGATCTGCGCGCCATGGCGCACGTCGGGCAGACTGTCGCCCAGCGCGCGCAGTTGGCCCGCGAGTGCGGCAAACACGGGAATGCGCGGCGACGGGGCCTGCAGGGCCGCCACGCTGCGACGGATCGCCTGCGCGGTGTCGGCCAGGGCGGCGACGCCTTCCGGCGTGGGCGTCTCGCCCGCGGCGAGCAGGCGCTTGACGTACTGCTCGGCCGGCGAGGTGACGTGGGTGATCTCCGGCACGTCGGCCATCGCCAGCGCGCCGTTCATCGTGTGGATCGCGCGCAGCAGTTCTTCGGTGACCGGCGTGGCGTCGACCTGGGCCTTCTGCAGCCAGTGGTCGACGGTGTCGAGGTGGTTGTCGACCTCGGCTTCCAGGATCTCGCGCAGCACCGCATCGACGGACGCCGGCGTGCCTTCGGCTTCCGGCTCGAACACGGCCGGGGCGTCGTCGACGAACGACACCGGTGCGGCGGACACGGGCGCGACGACATCGGCCTCCTCGTCCAGCACGACCGGTTCGGCGCTGTAGTACGCGTCCTCGCCCGCCGCCAGGCGGTCGGCGATGTCCTGCAGGCCGGGCAGGTCGGCGGTGACGCTGCCCTGCCCGCGCAGCGCGGCGTTGAGCTGCGGCAGCGTCTCGCAGGCCTGCTCCAGCAGGACTTCGACGGCATGGCTGGGCGCGCGCGTGCGGTCGAGCACGCGGTTGAGCATGTTCTCGACCTTCCAGCTGAACTCGCCGAGGGTCTTGGCGCCGACCAGGCGGCCACTGCCCTTCAGCGTGTGGAACACGCGGCGGATCGGCCGCAGGCGCTCCAGGTCTTCGGTGTTGCTGCGCCAGGCCGGCAGCAGCTGGCGCAGGTTGACGATCTCCTCGTCGAACTCCTCGAGGAACACCTCGCGGATGTCGTCGTCGATGTCGGTGCTGTCGCCATCGAAGCCGCCGACGACGGCGGACGGCACGGCCGCTGCTGCGGCGGCGATCTCGTGACGGAGGTCGGGCAGCACGTCGGATTCGACCACGGGCGCCGGCGTCGGGACCGTCTCCGGCACATCGATCGCGGCGTTGTCGTCGGCCGGCGCATCGATCGCGTGATCGTCCACGTCGGCCGGGAACTCGAACGCGGGCGGCGGGGCCACGGCGGCCGCCGGCGTGTCGAGGCCGTCTTCTTCGAAGCCGACCGGATCGAACGGGTTCGCGGCCGCGCTGGGCGGCGCCGGGGCCGCGTCGAGCGGCTCCAGCGACAGCGCGCCGAACGACACGGGTGCGGGCGCCTCGGCCACGGGCTCGACAGACGGGGCGCCCGACGCGTCGGCAACCGGCGCGTCGGCGGCAGGTGCCTGTGCGATCGGCGCTTCGGCGACCGGTGTCGGCGCGGCAACCGGCGCCTCGACGACGGGCACGGCCACGGGCGCGACGGCCTCCGCCGGCAGCGGCCAGTAGCGCAGCGTCTCCAGGCTGCCGCGGGTGATCTCGAGGATGTCCTCGCGATTGGGGCGCCGCTCGCGCAGCGCTTCCAGGTAGTACTCCAGGCTGGCCATCGCGTCGGCCAGGGTGTCGAGCTGCTGTCCGCCCGGCACGCGCTTCTTGCCGATCAGTTCGCCGCTGACGTAGCGCTTCACGCCGACCACGTAGTCGCCGGCCTGGCCGAGCTCGAGCATGCGCAGGGCGCCGGCCACTTCGTCCAGCAGGCGCGGCACGTCCGCCAGTTCGGCGTGATCCCAGTTGGTCTCGATGAAGGCGACGAAGCGCTCGCGCGCGCCGGCGAAGTTGATGATGGCTTCCTGCGCAAGGATCTCGACCGTGCGCTGCGACTCGGCGGCGCTCGGATCCGGCGCGGCGTCGCCGCCGCTGCCCAGGCGTGCGACCTGGTCGTCGAGCGATGCATCGACGTACAGCAGCGCGCCGGCCACGTCCAGCAGCGTGCCCTCGTCCGCCGGCCGCGTGCCGGCGACCACCTCGCGCAGCGTGTCGCGCTGCTGCATCACCACGTCGCGCGCCACGCCCAGGCCCATCATGCCGAGGGTATCGGCGACGTTGCCCAGTTCGGTGACCTGCGACTCCAGTTCGGCCGAATCGCTGCCCGTGCGCAGGTGCAGGTCCAGCGCATCCTTCACCCGCAGCAGTTCTTCCTTGACCGCATTGCCGACGGTGTCGAGCAGTTCACGGTTGCGCCCGCTGAGGCTGCTGCGCGCGTGGTCGATCTCGGCTTCGCTCGGCGCCGCGTCGTCGCAACTGCCCGGCGGGAACAGCATGCTTTCGTTGAGGCCCGGCGCACCGCGCGCGGCACGGATCTCGTTGAGCAGCGGCAGCAGCACGATCGGGATGTCGCGATGGCCTTCCTGCAGGCGCTCCAGGTAGTCCGGCAACAGCACCGCGCCGCGCATGAGCGTGGCGCAGGCTTCGTCGCGGTCGCCCGCGCCGCCGTCCTGCAACGCCTTGGCGAGCAGTTCGAGCTCTTCGGCGACCATCGCCGGCGCATACAGTTCGACCATGCGCAGCGTGCCCTGCACCTGGTGCAGGTAACCGGCGCAGAACCGCATGCGGCTGGTGTCGGCGGGCGCTTCGACGAAGGCTTCGATCTCCTGGCGGACCAGGCGCAGCGTCTCGTCCAGTTCGGGCTTCACCCAGCCGAGCACGGCGTGGCTCATGGCTTCGCGCAGCGCACTCATGGGCGTGCTCCCGCAGCGACGGCGGAGCCGTCAGCCTCGCGCTGCTGGCGGGCGGGATGGCGTAGGAAGTTCATGCAGTGCGTCCCGTCCTCAGCCCGGCAGCTTGAAGTCGGCGACCGAGCGGCGCAGGTCCGCGGCCAGCTGCGCCAGATGGCCGATGGACTCGGCGGTCTGTCCGGCGCCCAGCGAGGTCTGCGAGGTGATCTGGCGGATCACGCCCATCGTCTGGGTGATGTCCAGCGCGGCCGACGACTGCTGCTGGGCGGCGGTCGAGATGCCCTTGATGAGGTTGTTCAGGTCGTTCGACACGCGCTCGATCTCGCCCAGCGCGGTACCCGCATCCTCGGCCAGGCGCGCACCGGACACCACTTCGGCGGTGGTCTGCTCCATCGAGCTGACCGCTTCGTTGGTATCGGCCTGGATGGTCTGCACCAGCGATTCGATGCGGCGCGTCGCGCTGGAGGTGCGTTCTGCGAGGCGCTGCACTTCGTCGGCCACGACCGCGAAACCGCGGCCCGCTTCGCCGGCCGAGGCCGCCTGCACGGCCGCGTTGAGCGCCAGGATGTTGGTCTGTTCGGAAATGTCGTTGATCAGTTCCACCACCGAGCCGATTTCCTGCGAGGACTCACCCAGGCGCTTGATGCGCTTGGAGGTTTCCTGGATCTGGTCGCGGATCTGGTCCATGCCGCGGATCGTCTCGCGCACCACGCCGGCACCCTCGGTGGCGATCTGCACCGAGCGCTGCGCCACTTCGGCCGACTCGGTGGAGTTCTTCGACACCTGGTCGATGCTGGTCGCGATCTCGCTGATGCGGTCGGACGCGGTGGTGATCTGGTCGGCCTGGTGGCCGGCGGCTTCGGCCAGCTGCAGCGCGGTGGCCTGGGTTTCCTGGGTCGACGCCGCCACCTGCACCGAGGTGTCGTTGATCGTGGTCACCAGGTTGCGCAGTTCGTCCACGGCGTAGTTGATGGCGTCCGCGATGGCGCCGGTCATGTCCTCGGTCACCGAGGCCTTCACCGTCAGGTCGCCTTCACCCAGCGAGCTGATTTCGTCCAGCAGCCGCATGATCGCCTGCTGGTTGCGGCTGTTGTATTCCACCTGCGTCTGGTAGCGCATTTCCTGCTCGCGCTGGCGGGTGCGGTACAGCGACCACAACAGACCGATGATGGAGACCAGCGCCGCGATGCCCGAGGCGATGCCGAGCCAGAAGTTCGGGAACAGGCGCGTGTCGCGCACCGAACCGAAGGCCGAGAACGCCTGGAACAGGTTGGTGCTGTCCTGGAGCATCTGGCCGGAGCCGTTGGTCAGCGCGGCGGCGGCCGACTGCGCCGCGAACAGGTTGCGCGAGCTGGCCAGGATGGCGTCCAGGTCCTTCTTCATCGCGGTCCACAGGGTCTGCGAATTCTGCAGCGCGGCCAGGGCGGCGGCGTTGCGGACCGGGGCGATGCCCAGGTCCGGGTTGCCGTCGCGCAGACCGTCCAGCACCTGGCCGAACAGCACGGCGTCGCGGCCCAGCGCGTCGCCGGCGGTGGCGGCACCGGCGCCACCGGCGCGGATTTCGGTCACACGGCGGGCCATGGTGCCGGCCAGCACGACCTGCTGCAGCGCGCTGTAGATCTGCGAGGAGGGCGCGCCGCTGGCGGACATGGCGCGCACCACTTCGTTGAGCTGCGCCTGCAGGTTGGGCACCTGGGTGGCGAAGCGGTCGGCGTTGCCGGCCAGCGCCAGCACGGCGGCCTCGGACGCGACGATCTGGTCGGCGTTCTTGCCCAGCGGCGCCCAGGTGGCGGTCAGCTTGGCCAGCGATCCGGAAATGGCGCCCTCGTCGCCGAAGTCCTTCTGCAGTTCCTCGATGGTGGACTCCACCGACTGCTTGGTCTCCCTGAAGGCCTTGAACGCCTCGGCGTTGCCGGCCACGGCCTCGCGGCCCTGGTTGGCCAGCTGCTGCGACAGCACGCGCATGTCGGATGCGCCGGTGCCGGCGCCGGACAGGCGGCTGCCCTGGTAGGTGGCCACGCCGGTGTTGGCACCGAAGACGATGACCGACAGTGCGAGCAGCAACAACCAGAAGTTGTTGCCGAAACTGCCGACCTTGCCGGCGCTAGGAGAATCCGTCGCAGTGCTCATCGTTCAACCCCTGGATAGTGCTTGTCGTTCGCGCTCAGAGCGCGGTCTGGCGGAATTCGGGCGTGCGCGCGAGCAACCCCAGCGCAAAGACGCCCCACCGCTGATCGTCGCTGGCGAAGGCGCGATCGATGAAATGCCCGTAGCGGCCGTCCGCCAGATCCCCCGGCTCGACCTGCTGCGACTGGTGGAAGCTGCGCTGGCCGTACAGTTCGTCGATGGTCAGCGCGACGTCGCCGCCGGCCTGGCGCATGACCAGCACGCGCTGGCCCTCGTGCAGCACGGTGCGGTCGCCTTCGAGGAACTGCTTCAGGTCCACGACCGGAAACAGGTTGCCGCGCAGGTTGCCGATGCCCAGCAGCCACGGCTGCGCGCCCGGCACCGGCGTGACCGGCGGCATCGGCACGATTTCCACGACTTCCCCGAAGTTGGAGATCAGCCGGCGCTTGCCGACCCGGTAGCCGACGCCGCGGTACTGGTCCTGCGCGATCTCGCGGGCCGGCTGCAGCACGGCGTGCGCCAGGCTGCGGCGCTCGTATTCGGCCAGCGTATCGAACGGTGTGCGGATCATCGCCCGCCCCCTGTGACTTCAGTGCGAATGATCGTCATGGCGCCAGCCCCTCAGGTGCTGACGTGGGCGCGGATGGCGTCGAGGAGTTCCTCGCGCGTGAACGGCTTGGTCAGGTACTGCTCCGAGCCGACGATGCGCCCGCGCGCCTTGTCGAACAGGCTGTCCTTGGACGACAGCATGATGACCGGCGTGGACTTGAACACCTGGTTGTTCTTGATCAGCGCACAGGTCTGGTACCCGTCCAGGCGCGGCATCATGATGTCCACGAAGATGATCTGCGGCTGCTGGTCGGCGATCTTGGCCAAGGCCTCGAACCCGTCCGTCGCGGTCACGACCTCGCAACCCTCGCGCTTGAGCAGGGTTTCCGCGGTGCGGCGGATGGTTTTCGAGTCATCGATCACCATGACCCGTAGGCCGTGGAGTCCACCGGCCTGGCCTTCGTTCTGCGTCATTACCTGATTTCCCCATGCGCGCGTGGCTTCATTGACGAACCGGCCACGCTGCGTTGCTGCCTATATCCCCTATCCCGGCGCGCACTGTCAAGCGACAGCGTCGACGGCCGACCCGATGAACGGGATGATGCGAACTGCGTCGCAGTTTGTCGTGACGGGAGGCAAGAAGCGTTCCACCGCCGGCCGGGGCGGCGATGTCGCGCGCCCTGCTACCATCGCGGCGTCTCCCGCCGAACCTCTCCCATGCCGCTGGACGTCATCGTCGTCATGGACCCCATCGGGTCCATCAAGATCGCCAAGGACACCACGTTCGCCATGCTGCTGGAAGCCCAGCGGCGCGGCCACCGCCTGCACTACGTCACCCCCGGCCGGCTGTCGCTGCGCGACGGCGTGGCGCACGCCCAGGTGGCGCCGCTGACGGTCCGCGACGACAAGGCGGACTGGTTCACGCTGGGCGAGGCTCGCGAACTCGCGTTCGGTCCCGGCCAGGTCGTGCTGATGCGCAAGGACCCGCCGGTCGACGACCAGTATCTCTACGACACCCACGTGCTGGGCATCGCGCAGCAGGCGGGCGCACTGATCGTCAACGACCCGCAGGGCCTGCGCGACTACAACGAGAAGCTGGCCGCCCTGCTCTTCCCGCAATGCTGCCCCCCGACGCTGGTGAGCCGCGATGCGGCGGCACTGAAGGCCTTCGTCGCCGAGCACGGCGAAGCGGTGCTGAAGCCGCTGGACGGCATGGGCGGGCGCTCGATCTTCCGCGTGAAGGCCGGCGACCCCAATACCAACGTCATCCTGGAAACCCTGATCGGCGCCGGCAGCCTCACCCTCGCGCAGCGTTTCATTCCCGGCATCAGGGACGGCGACAAGCGCGTGCTGCTGGTCGACGGCGAGCCGGTCGACTACGCGCTGGCCCGCATCCCGCAGGGCGACGAGTTCCGCGGCAACCTGGCCGCCGGCGGTCGCGGCGAGGGTCGCCCGCTGAGCGAGCGCGACCGCTGGATCGCCGCGCAGGTCGGCCCGGAGATGAAGCGGCGCGGCATGCTGTTCGTCGGCCTGGACGTGATCGGCGACTACCTGACCGAGGTCAACGTCACCAGCCCCACCTGCGTGCGCGAACTGGATGCGCAGTTCGGCCTGAACATCGCCGGCCAGCTGTTCGACGTGATCGAGAAGAAGCTGGCGGTCTGAGATGTCCGCGGTCCCGGTACCACCGCCGAAGATCGGCGCCAACGAACGCCTCGGCGCCACGCTGGCGCTGTCGCTGATCGTGCATGGGCTGCTGGTGCTGGGCGTGGGCTTCGCCCTGGACGACGCCGCGCCGGTGATGCCGACGCTGGACGTGATCCTCAGCCAGACCAGCACCCCACTGACTCCGAAGGAAGCCGACTTCCTGGCCGCGGCCAACCAGGAAGGCGGCGGCGAAAGCGACGTGGCCAAGCGCCCGCGCGACAGCCAGGCGGGCTGGATCCCGCAACCCGACACCGGCCTGGCGCCGCAGCCGCTGCGCGCGCAGACCACGGCACCGGTACCGCCGCCGGAAAGTCGCGTCGTGACCACGCGCGAAAGCGAGATACGCACGCCCACACCGGAAGCACGCCCGCAGCCGGACCAGCCCGACCTGCCGCTGGGACAGCAGAAAGTGCAGCGCGATGCGGAAATGGCACGGCTGGCGGCCGAATACCACCTGCGCTCGGAGCTGTACGCCAAGCGGCCTAAGCGCAAGTTCGTCTCGGCCAGCACCAAGGAGTACGTCTACGCCAACTACCTGCGCGCCTGGGTGGACCGCGCCGAGCGCGTGGGCAACCTCAACTACCCCGACGAAGCGCGCCGCCGGCGCCTGGCCGGCACGCTGGTGATCAGCGTGGCCGTGCGCCGCGACGGCAGCGTCGAGCAGACGCGCATCATCCAGTCCAGCGGCATCCCGCTGCTGGATTCCACCGCGCAGCGCATCGTGCAGCTGTCCTCGCCGTTTCCGCCCCTGCCGGAAACGGCGGAGAACGTCGACGTCCTGCATGTCACCCGCACCTGGCGTTTCCTGCCGGGCGGCGAAGTGCGCGACGAGTAGCGGTCGAACGGCTCAGCGCGAAGCGCGCAGCGCTTTCTGTTCTTCCAGGGTCAGGGCGACGTTGTTGCGCAGGTAGGCCGGCTCGACGTGTTCGGGCGCAACGGTCTCGCCGCGCGCGAACGCAGCCGCTGCCAGCCGCGCGAGATCCGCCGCATGCGGCAATGCCTGCGCATCGATGCGGGTGAAACGGGACTGCAGGCGCGCAGCGAGCACGCCCTCGGCGGCGGCGAAGCCGGTCCCCACGCCGATCCAGCCACCGTCGTCGCCGACGAGCGCATAGTCGGCGGGCGCGACGACCGCTTCGCCCGACGTCGCCTCGAGGCGGTCGCCGCGATGCACGAACGTACCGGTGTAGATCTCGCCCATGCGCGCGTCGATGGCCGCAAGAATGGGGCGTGGCAGGCCGATGTCGCAGCCGCCCTCGCCCGCCGTCACCGGCGGCGGCGGCACCTGCGCGGCCAGCACGGCGAGCGTGGACACGGGCACCAGCGGGCGGTCGAGCGCCAGCGCGATGCCCTGCGCCAGCGCGATGGCCAAGCGTACGCCGGTGAACGCGCCGGGGCCGCGACTCAGCGCGACGGCATCGAGCTGCGCCCTCGCGATGCCCGCCTCGGCAAGCAGTTGTTCCGCCCACGGCAACGCAAGTTCCGCATGCCGCCGCGGCGCGATCTCGAAGCGCTCGCGCACCTCGCCATCGACGTAGACGGCGATGGAACAGGCTTCGGTGGCGGTCTCGAAGGCGAGCAGCTTCATGGCGATGGCTTACGAAGGAAGGCGGCTAGCTTAGCGAGGCCGTCAGAAGCGCGCATCCGCGAACCAGTCGTCCGCATCGCCGGCACGCACGGGTACCGCCGGCGCGTCCTCGATCTCGGCACCGAAGAAACGCTGCACGTCCTGCACGCGTTGGGTGCGGCGGAATGGCGGCAGCGAATCGAGGAACACGCGACCGTACGGCTTGCCGGTCAGGCGCGGATCGCACAACACCAGCACGCCACGGTCGGTTTCGCTGCGGATCAGCCGGCCGACGGCCTGCTTCAGCGCGATCACCGCCTGCGGCAGCTGCTCGTCGCGGAACGGGTTGCCGCCGGCGCGGCGCACGGCTTCCAACCGTGCTTCGAACACCGGATCGTCCGGTGCGGCGAACGGCAGCTTGTCCACCACCACCACGCTCAGCGCGTCGCCGACCACGTCGACGCCTTCGCGGAAACTCGCCGCGCCCAGCAGCACGCCGTTGCCGGATTCGCGGAAGCGCTCCAGCAGCGTGCCGCGCGGCGCCTCGCCCTGCACGAACAGCGGCCACGGCCCGCCACGCAAGGCATCGGCGGCTTCGCGCAAGGCGCGATGCGACGCAAACAGCAGGAAGGCGCGCCCACGCGAGGCTTCCAGCACGGGCCGCAACGTGGCGATCAGCGAGGCCCCGTAACCGGGTGCATTCGGATCGGGCAGGCCGGTGGGCAGGTAGCACAGCGCCTGCTGCGGCCAGTCGAACGGACTGGGCTGCAGCAGCGTCGGCGGATCGTCCAGACCTAGGCGCTCGGCCAGATGGTCGAAGCGGCCACCGACGGCAAGCGTGGCCGAGGTGAACACCCACGCCGCGCGCGACTGCTCCCGATGCTGGCGCAGCGGCCCGGAAACATCGAGCGGAGTGCGCTGGCAGCGGAACGCACGTGGCGTCAGTTCGTACCACAGCACGTCGCGGGACCCGGCGGCGGTCGACGCGTCCGCGTCGGATGCATCGACACCGGACGGCGCCTCGTACCAGCGCGACAGCCGCGTGCCGAATTCCTTCGCCCGTGCCGAACAGGCCTCCAGTCCCAGTGAGGCTTCCGCCAGCGGCGCCAGCGCCGCCGCCAGGTCGCCCAGCGCGTCCACCAGTCCATCGAAGCCCGCCGATACCCCCGGCTTGGCCAGCAGCCGCTCACGCGTGCCGCGCGACGGCAGGCCTTCCATCGCCGCACGCAGCTCGCGCAGGGCCTGTTCCAGCGCACGCACGGGCGGCTGCAACGCAGAGAGCGCGCCGGCCGCTTCCTTGGATTCGGCCAGGCAGTCGCGCGCCAGTTCCTGCAGCGGGCGCATGCCGAAGCCTTCGCCGAAGAAATTGGCGGCCAGTTCGGGCAGCTGGTGCGCCTCGTCGATGACGAACGCCTGCGCGCCCGGCAGGATTTCGCCGAAACCCTCCTGCTTCAGCGCCAGGTCGGCGAGCAGCAGATGGTGGTTGACCACCACGATGTCCGCGGACTGCGCGCGCTGGCGCGCCTGCACCACGAAGCAGTCCTCCCAGAACGGGCATTCGCTGCCCAGGCAGTTGTCGATCGTCGAGGTGACCAGCGGCAGCAGCGGCGAATCGTCCGGCAGCGCCGCCAGTTCGGCCATGTCGCCGAGCTTGGTGCGCCCGCCCCAGGCGACGATGCGCTGGAACTGGTCGACCTGCTCGCGGCTGGTGAAGGTGGTGCGCAACGCCTGCGGATCGCCCTTGGCCTGGTTCAGGCGGTAGCGGCACAGGTAATTGCTGCGCCCCTTCAGCAGCGCGGATTTCAGACCGGCCACGCCGAGCGCGTCGCGCACGCGCGGCAGGTCGCGGTGGTACAACTGGTCCTGCAGCGCGCGCGTGCCGGTGGAGACGATGGTCTTCAATCCCGACAGCAGCGCCGGCACCAGGTAGGCGAAGGTCTTGCCGGTGCCGGTGCCGGCCTCGGCGAGCAGCACGTCGCGCCCGTCGAACGCATCGGCGATCGCCGCCGTCAGGCGTTGCTGGGCGTCGCGGGGGGCGAAGGCATCGAGGCGTTCCGCCAGCGCACCGCCCTCGCTGAGGGCGTCGCGGCTGGCCTGGGCTAGCTGGGACATCGGGGAAACGGAGAGCGGCGTGCAGCGGCAAGGGTACCGCGTCGCGACGGACGCGGCATGCGTCTCACATGCGCTCGATGATCGGCACGGTGCAGGCATCGCGCCGGCGTTCGGCCTCGGCGATGGCGGCCTGCGCCGTCGCTGCCCGCGCCGCGTGCTGCGCGGCGTCCTCCGGTGAGTGACGCGCGGGCAGCGGTGGTTGCACGGCGAGTTCGTGCTGACGCACCTGGCGCACGGTTTCCCAGTGCTGGCGGCACAGCGGCCCCACCTGCGAACCCAGCTGGAACGCGCGCTGCGCCAGCGTGTCGGCACGGGCGTAGTCGCCCTGCAGCAACGCGACTTCGGCCCGCTCCTGCAGCACGGCCGGATCGTCCGGCACCAGCAGCAGCGCCTGGTTCAGCGCCTCCGCAGCGACCGCGACATTGCGTGACGCGCGCGCCCGCTGCGCGGTCTCGCGCAGATCCTCGACCTGCGGGTCGCGCAGCGGTTGCACGGCCAGCTCGCGGTCGTCGGCGCCGGCGGCGACCTGGATGGCGGCGACACGCTGTTCCGGTGTCAGCGGATCGCGCGCGACCGGCGCATCGGGCGCCGGCGCGGACACGCAGCCGCCGAGCAGGACCAGGAAAACGGGGAAAACGTGCTTGGTGTTCATCGCTGTTGCGGGGCGGGTTCCGGCGGCGGGGCGGGTTCTTCCTTGCGGTCCAGGCCGAACCAGCTGCGCCAGCCGCCGCCTTCCTGTTCCTCGCCTTCGATGGGTGGCTGCTCGATCACGCAGGCGGCATACGGCGGGGCGAAGCCGGCCACGAACGGCAGCTGGCGCGCCTCCGGACAGCCGGCATCGGTGGTGTTGGAGCCGACCACCCACTGCCAGTCCAGGCCCTTGCCCGACACCTTCAGCGGCGCGCTCGGCAGGCGGGCGAACAGACCCGACCACACGCGCATCGCGCCGGTGCCGCCGTACAGGCCGGTCTGCTCGTTCTGGTCGTTGCCCATCCACACCACGGCCAGGTGATCGCCGGTATAGCCGGCATACCAGCTGTCGCGGCCGTCGTTGCTGGTGCCGGTCTTGCCGGCCGATTGCAGCCGGCCCAGGCCGTCGCCGATCAGCTGGCGTCCGGTGCCGTTCGACACCACCTGCTGCAGGGCCACGGTGATGAGGTTGGCGGCGATCGAATCGCCCTCCTGCGCCGGCGCCGGGGTCTTGTCGTAACGCTTGAGCAGCTTGCCGTCGGGATCGAGCACGCCGCGCACCGCGTGCAGCGGCTGGATCTCGCCGCCCGAGGCGAGGAACTGGTACAGCTGCGCCATCGCGTACGGGCTCTGGTCGGTCGCCCCGAGGATCAACGCCGGATTCGGTTCGGCCTGGATTCCGGCCAGCACGCGGATCAGCTGCGCCAGGCGGTCCGGTTCGACCTTCATGCCCACGCGCACGGTGGCCTGGTTGTACGAACGCGCCAGCGCATCGACCAGCCGCACGGTGCCGTGACTGCGACGGTCCGAGTTCAATGGCGTCCAGCGCCGGTTCTTGCCCAGTTGCACGGTCACCGGCGAATCGTCGACCCACGTCGCCAGCGAGTACTGGTCCGGCTGCGCCAGCGCCAGCAGGTAGACGAACGGCTTGAGCAGCGAACCGACCGGCCGCTGCGCCTCGACCGCGCGGTTGAAGCCGACTTCGGACACGTTGCGGCTGCCGACAACGGCCAGCACGTCGCCGTCGTGCACGTCGGTCACCACCATGCCGGCCTGCAGCGGCGGCCGGCGCTTGTTCTCCAGCGCCTTGATCGTGCGCGTCACCGACGCTTCCGCGTAGGCCTGCGCCGACGGCGACATGCCGGTGAGCACGCTCAGGCCGGCGCCCTGCAGCGCGCTTTCGGGGTAATCGCGGGCCAGCTGGCGGCGCACGAGGTCCACGTAGGCGGGAAAGCGGTTGGCCGCGGCCATGCCGGGGGTCTGGGTGACGCCGAGGGGCGCGGCCTGCGCACGCTTGTATTCGGCGTCGTCGATGAGGCCGGTCTCGTGCAACTTCGACAGTACGTAGTCGCGCCGCTGCTTGGCACGCTCGGGATTGCGCCGCGGGTTGTACCAGGATGGCCCCTTGACCAGCCCGATCAGCAGGGCGACCTGCTCGGTGGTCAGGCTGTCCAGGTCGCGCCCGAACCAGAACTCGGCGCCGGCCGCGACGCCGTGGATCGCCTGGCTGCCGCGCTGGCCCAGGTCCACCTGGTTGAAGTACGCCTCCAGGATCGTGCGCTTGTCGTAGCGCGCCTCCAGGATCAGCGCATACAGGATCTCGTTGAACTTGCGCGTCGGCGTCTGTTCCTTGCCGATGCCGAGCAGGCCGCTGCGTGCGAGCTGCTGGGTCAGGGTGCTGGCACCCTGGCGCGTGTCGCCGCCCGAGCGCACCAGCAGCCACGCCGCGCGCACCATGCCCGACAGGTCGATGCCGTGATGGTCCTTGAAGTCGCGGTCCTCGACCGCCTGCAGCCCGGTGACCAGCAGTTCCGGAACCTCCTCCAGCCTCACCAGCCGGCGCTCTTCCTGCTTCTGCCCGTACAGCGTGGCGATGCGCGCCGGATCCAGCCGCGCCGCCCTCAGGTTCTGCTTGCGCGCGAGGTCGCGCACCGAGGCGACACGGCCGCCGGACAGGCTGACCTGCACGCGACGCGGGGCCACCCGCCCGTCCACATCGATGTAGCCGCGGCTGGAGATGGTGAAGCGACCGCCGTCGCGCGCATAGGTGCCCGGCCGCTCGCCGACGCCATCGTCGCGGTAGGACGCGGCATCGAGTTCGGTCTTCAGCGTCTGCGCATCCATCGCCAGCCCCGGCGCGAGCTGCAGCGGTCGTGCGTAGACGCGGGTGGGAATCTGCCAACGCAGTTCGCCGAAGCGCTCGGTGACCTGGTGGTTCAGGTACATCGTGTAGGGAATGAGGAATCCCAGGCCCAGGCCCACCACGGCCAGACCCCAGGTCAGCAGGCGCTGCCGCCAGCCGGGACCGTCGTCGTCGCCGTCGTCGATGTCGTCGTCCAGTGCTTCGTCGTCGTAGTCGTTGCGGGCCACAGGGAATGCGACAATGGGAATTCGGGCGAGTCTAGCGCAGCCGCCGAGGGTGCGCCCGGCCCGCTCCCCCTTCGCTCAGCTGGAGTTGCAAACGGAATGTCGATGTCGTGGGCCGACGTGCGCTTCATGCTGGAACGCGCGCGCGGCCTGATCCGTCGAGGCGTGGCCAGCCTGCGTATGCGTGGTGTTGGACCGACGTGGGCGCGGGTGCGGCGGCAGTTCGCGCGGTCCGCACCTCCTTCCGCGGTACCGCTGTACTTCCCGCCCGCGAGTGCCTTCGCGCCGTTTGCGGTGCCGGTCAGCGACACGCCGCGCGCCAGCATCGTGATCCCGGTCTACAACCAGGCGGCCCATACGCTCGCGTGTCTGCGCGCGCTCGCCGAACATCCGCCGGTCGCAACCTGCGAGATCCTTGTGATCGACGACGGGTCCAGCGACGAAACCGGCGAGTGGATGCCACAGGTCGCCGGCCTGCGCTACCACCGGCGTTCCGCGAATGGCGGTTTCATCGCGGCGTGCAACGACGGCGCGGCGCTGGCGAGGGGCGACTACCTGGTCTTCCTCAACAACGACACCGTGCCGCAGCCGGGCTGGCTCGATGCCTTGCTGGCGACCTTCGATACGCAGGCGGGCGTCGGCCTGACCGGCGCGCAACTGGTGTATCCCGACGGCCGCCTGCAGGAAGCCGGCGGCGTGGTGTTCGACGACGGGTCGGCCTGGAACTACGGCCGCTTCGACTCGCCCGACGATCCGCGCTACGCCAGCATGCGCGACACGGACTATTGCTCGGGCGCGGCGATCGCGATTCCCGCGCCGGTGTTCCGCGACCTGGGCGGCTTCGACACGCGCTACGCGCCGGCCTACTACGAGGACACCGACCTCGCCTTCGCCGTGCGCGCGCACGGCCTGCGCGTGCTCTACCAACCCGCGTCGCGCGTCGTGCATCTGGAGGGTATCACCTCCGGCACCGACACCGGCAGCGGGACCAAGGCCTACCAGGTCCGCAACCGCGAGGTGTTCGCGGCGAAGTGGAAGGATGCCCTCGTCCGCCAGCCCCCTGCGGGCAACATGCCGACGGCCGGTTCGGTGGCGCGCCCACGACGCCAGGTCCTGGTCATCGATGCGGAGACACCGCGCCCCGACCATGACTCCGCGTCCCTGCGCCTGGTCAACCTAATGCGACTGCTGGTGGAAGACGATGCGCACGTGGTCTTCCTGCCTGCAGACCTCCGTTACGTGGACGCCGGCACCGGGCGCCTGCGCCGTCATGGCATCGAAGCGTGGCATGCACCGTTCGCGACGCGTCCGGCGGCGTGGCTTCGCGAACATGGGCCCCGCTTCGACGTGGTGATGCTGTCCCGTCACTACGTCGCGGCCGAGTTCCTGCCGCTGGTCCGTCGCTTCGCGCCACAGGCGCGGGTGGTATTCGACACGGTCGACCTGCATTTCCTGCGGGAACTGCGCGGCGCCGAACTGGCGGACGATGCGCATCTCCGTCGCGCCGCCGAGCGCACGCGCGACCGCGAGTTCGCCCTGATGCGGCAGGCCGATACCACGCTGGTGGTGAGCCCGGTGGAGCGCGGCATGCTGTCGACGCTGCTGCCCGAGGTCCATGTGGAGGTGGTGGCGAACCTCCACGAGATCGCAGCCACCGGCCTTCCGTTCGAGCAGCGGCACGATCTGGTCTTCGTCGGCGGTTTCCGCCACCCGCCGAATGTCGATGCCGTTCGATGGTTCGGTCGCCATGTCTTCCCGGCGATCCATGCGCGGCAGCCGCAGATCCGATTCCACTGCATCGGAATGAGTCCGCCTGCCGAGGTGCTGGCGCTGCAGTCGCAACCGGGCATCGTGGTGCATGGACACGTGGCGGATGTCGGCCCCTACATGGATGGCGCGCGCGTCGCGATCGCGCCGCTGCGCTTCGGCGCGGGCGTCAAGGGCAAGATCAATCTGAGCATGGCGCACGGCCAGCCCGTCGTGGCCACTTCCTGCGCGGTCGAAGGCATGCATCTGACCGACGGCCACGACGTGCTGGTCGCCGATGAGGCCGACGCCTTCGCCGAAGCCGTGTTGCGTCTGTATAACGATGCGGCACTGTGGCAGAGGCTCTCCGACCATGGCCGCGAGAACATCGCGCACCATTTCTCCATGGAAGCGGCGCGCGACACGGTGCAACGCGTCTTCCGGCGTCGGGGACGGTCTGGATAACGGCCGTCGTCCCCGACGCATTGCCAGGCAAAGGCACCGGGTTCCCGGAGTCGCGGGAATGACGGCCAATGCCGTGTTGTTCAGAGGATCCCTAAGGCACGGTGCCCGCCTGGGCGACGCGCACACGGGTCGCGAAGTCTTCCAGACCCGGCACGGCACCATCCAGCCTTCGCGCCTCCTGCAGTGACTGGGCCGCGAACGCCACATCACCCGCGCCCAGCCGCTCGGTGCCCACCGCGATCCATTTTTCCGCCAGTCGCCGGCGCGCGTCCGGCAACGCCGGGTCCCGCGGCTCCAGGGTCTGCCATGCCTGCTGGCACGCCTGCGCACGGCGGATGCGGTTGGCGCGCAGTTCATCCTCGTAACAGCGGCGGACCGCGGGCAGCAGGCGCGTGGCTGCCTGCTTCACGTCGACACTCTCCGGCGCCAGCGCCTGCGCCGCGCGCAGGGTGTCGTACGCGCTCTCGCCAGGCGGCGTGAGCCAGTGGCCCTGCGCTTCGGCCTGGGCCATGCGCGCAAGCAGGGCGGTGACGCGCCGTTGACGCTCGCGCGCAGGGATCGACTGCGCTAGTTCCTGTCGCTGCCGCACGTCGCGCGCACGGGCCAGCGCGTGAGCCGCCTGCGCGACGACCGGGGATTGCGGCGCCAACGCGCGCGCGAGTTCGAGCTCCTGCTGCGCCTCCACGAAGCGGAAGTCGCCCGCATGACGTTCCGCTTGCCGCGCGTAGGCAACGCCGACCTGCTCCAAGCCCTGCCGCGCCGCACGGTCCTCGGGCATCGCCGACAGGATCGCCTCGTAGGCGGAGCGCGCCGACGACAGCCGGCCCCGCGCCATGTCGCGGGCGGCAGTGCGGCGACGCGCATCCACCGCCGCCGCCAGGGCCGCCTCGACCCTGGGCAGATCGACATGACCGGGATCGAAGCTGCGGGCGGCGGCGACCCGCGCGGCCGCCTCGCCCAGTGCGCCACGCGAGAGTTGCCTTTCGGCCTCCTGCAACAGGTCCGACAACGCATCTTCCCTGCCTTCGAGCGCTTCGATGCGGGTGGGCTGCAGCGCAAGCACGCGTCGGTACAGCGGCAAGGCGGCGGCATCATCGCCCCACAGCCGTCGATCGGCCTGCGCGCGCGCAGCCGCTGCCAGCAAACCGTCGATCCCGGCGTGTTCGGCCTCGCGCGCGCGCAGCCGGGCCGCCAGCGCATCCGCCTGCGGCCGGGGAACCTGCAGTTCGCGCGCCAGCGCCAGTCGCTCGCGTGCGTCGTCGAACCGGTCCTGCCGCAGCGCGTCCTCCGCCGCGACAAGCGCCGCCTGCGCCACGCGACGCAGTCCCGCGGTCGCCTCGGTGCGGTCGGTGTCCAGGGCCTGCGCCGCCTCGTACAGCTGGCGCGCACCGGTGCCGTCCGCGGCATCCAGCCGCCCGTCGCGCAGGGCCTGGTCGGCCTGTTCGAGCAGTACCTGCACGCGGGTCTGCGGCCACAGCATGTCCGCCAGCGGCTGGCGCAGGACGACGATCAGCAGGAGGAAAACGACGATACCGACCGCTGCCCAGCGCCCATGGCGCCTGTCGCGCCATGCCGGAACCGCAACACGGCGCGAGGCGGCATCCGCCTGGACGGCACGCGTCCAGTCGATGCGCGGCTCGATGCGTCGGTCCGGTCCGGCCCCGGGGTGGTCTTCGCGGGTCACGCCCGCAGCATACCCACTCAGCCTGAACGTCGTGCGTCCTCGACCCCCGGCAGCGCGTCGAGCTTGCCGAGCAGCGTCGACAGCTGGCCGAAATCGGCGACCTTCAGGCGCAGACGCAGGTGGACGCGGCCGCTCGCGCGATTGCCCTGGCTGTTGATGTCCAGCACGTTGGCCTCTTCCTGCGCGATCAGCGTGATGATGTCCTTGAGCAACCACTTGCGGTCGAGCGCGGTGACCTGCACGTCGACTTCGTAGCCGCCGCCGGCCTGGCCCCATTCCACCGGCAGCACGCGCTGGGGACTGGTGGCGGCCAGCCGCGCGAACGCCGCGCAGTCGGTGCGATGCACGGTGACGCCGCGCACGCGCGTCAGGTAGCCGGCGATCGGTTCGCCCGGCACCGGCTGGCAGCAGCGGGCGAGTTGCACCAGCAGGTTGCCCACACCCTGCACGGTGAACTTGGACTTGCCGGGCTTGGCGACCCTGCGCGGCGGCCGCAGCACCGGCAGCGACACCGCATCCGGCTCGGCGGCGGCACGCTGCTCTTCGTGAAGCGCACGCCCGACCTGGTGCGGGCCCACGTCGCCCAGCGCCACCTGGATGTAGAGCTCCTCGATGCTGTCGGCATGGAACTTCCTGGCCACGCCGGTCAGGTCGGCGTGGTGCAGCCCCAGCCGCTTCAGCTCCTTTTCCAGCAGGTCGCGTCCGGCCTGCAGGTTGCGTGCGCGGTCCAGCTTGTGGAACCACGCGCGCACCTTGTCGCGCGAACGCCCGCTGGCGAGGAAGCCGTTGGCCTGCAGCAGCCAGTCGCGGCGCGGCTCCGGTTCCTTCGACGTGAGGATCTCGACGCGGTCGCCGCTGCGCAGCACATGGTTCAACGGCACGATGCGGCCGTTGACCTTCGCGCCGCGCGTGCGGTGGCCCACCATCGTGTGCACGTGGTAGGCGAAATCGAGCACCGTGCCGCCCTGCGGCAGGTCGACCACTTCGCCCTTCGGCGTCAGTGCGTAGACGCGGTCCTCGACCAGTTCGGCATCGAGTTCGCCCGCCAGGGTACCGTCGCCGCCGGCGCCGTCGGCCGCACCTTCCAGCAACCGGCGCATCCAGGCGATCTTGCGGTCGAAGGCATCGCCGCCCGCCTTGCCTTCCTTGTATTTCCAGTGCGCGGCCACGCCCAGCTCGGCCTGCGCGTGCATTTCGTGCGTGCGGATCTGCACTTCCAGCGTGCGGCCCTCCGGGCCGACCACGGCGGTGTGCAGCGAACGGTAGTCGTTGGCCTTCGGCCGCGCGATGTAGTCGTCGAACTCGCTGGGGATCGGGACCCACAGGGCATGCACGACACCCAGCGCGGCGTAGCAGGCGGCGACATCGTCCACGGCGATGCGCACCGCGCGCAGGTCGTACAGCTCGTCGAACCCGACCTGCTTGCGCTGCATCTTCCGCCAGATGCTGTAGATGTGCTTCGGCCGCCCGCTGACGTCCGCCGCGATGCCGTGGTCGGCCAGCGCCGTGCGCAGGGCATCGAGAACAGCCCCGATGTAGCGCTCGCGGCCAAGGCGCTTCTCGTCCAGCTGCGTGGCGATCTGCTTGTAGACCTGCGGCTGCAGATAGCGGAACGCCAGGTCTTCCAGCTCCCACTTCAGCTGCCAGATGCCCAGGCGATTCGCCAGCGGTGCATGGATGTCGCGCGTGAGCCGTGCCAGCGTCAGGCGCTGCTCGTCCGGCAGCGCGGCGGCCGCGCGCATGCGGGCGAGCTGGCGGGCCAGCAGGATCGTCACCACGCGCAGGTCGCGCACGATCGCCAGCAGCAGCCGGCGCAGTCCCTCGGTGTTCAGGCCGCGCGACTGTTCCGCATGCAGCGCCCAGACCTGGGCCGCGGCGACCTGGCCCTCCAGCAGGTCGGCCAGACCGGGCATCGATTTGCCGGCCGCCGCGACCAGCGCCGGCTGCAACGCCGGCAGCCCGTGCAACGTGGCCGCGAGGATCACCTCGGCATCGGCGCCGAGGGCGCTCAGCGTGTCGAGAGTATCGGCCAGGACGCCGACGGCATCGGGCATGCCCTCCCCCGAGCCCGCCACGGACGCCGCCTCGGCGAGCGTGCGGCGCAGCCCTGCCGGCAGCGCCTGCTGGGCGGGCCGTTGCAGCAGCGTGGCGATGTCGTGGACGGGGGAAATCATGGCCGTGCGAAGGCGCGACCAAGCGTCGCCGGAATGACTACACTACCGGCCAGTCGACTGAAGGAACAACCATGAAGATGAGCCGCTGGTTTCTGTCCCTCGCCTTGTCGGTCGCCGCCACGTGCGCCTTCGCCCAGGACCGCGCGGACCAACCGTTGCGCGAGGCGATGAGCGACAGCGAGTTCAAGGCCGCCGGCCTGGACAAGCTGACACCCGCCGAACTGGCGGCCCTGGATGCGTGGCTGGGACGCCGGATCGAACAGGAGACCGCGCAGGCCGTGACCGAGGCCAAGGAGGCCGGACGACGCGAGGTGCAGCAGTCCACGCGCGGCTTCTTCGATTTCGGCAGCGCCGAGCCGATCGTCACCGTGCTCGCGGGCGAGTTCCGTGGCTTCGCCAAGGGCCGGCGCTACACGCTGGAGAACGGACAGGTCTGGGAACAGGTGGACAACGCGACACTGTCGGGCGTGGTGCGGCAGAAGCCGGGCGTGAAGATCACTCCCTCGCGCGTCGGCAACAACTGGTACTTCCGGATCGACGGCTACAACTCCGCCGCCTCCGTGCGCCGGATCGAGTGACGAGGAGGACACGCCCATGACGACACCACGACTGCTCGCTTTCGGACTGCTGCTGGCCATCTGCCCGTCCGCCTTCGCGGCACGCGACCATGTCCCGCTGGAACAGCGCCTCACGCCCGAACAGATGAAGGCCACCGGCCTGGACCAGTTGACCACCGAGCAGCTGCGCCTGCTGAACCGCCTGCTCGACGAGGACCGCAAGGCGGTCGCCGAGGAGGTCCGCAAGGAGCGCGGGAACGACGGTCCGCGCGTCACCGGCACGCTGTTCGGCGGCGACGGACTCGAGCCCGTCACCAGCACGCTCACCGGCAACCTGCGCGGCTGGTCGCGCGGCACCGTCTTCGTGCTGGAGAACGGCCAGCGCTGGCGCGTCATCGATGGCGAGTACTACGCCAGCAAGCCCCTGGGCAATGCCAGGGTGGTGGTATCGCCAGGCAAGATCAGCGGCTGGTACCTGCAGGTCGACGGCCACAACCCCAGGCCGAAGGTGCAGCGCGCCGACTGACGCGCGCGCCGTACTTCACCCGCGCAGTGCCTGAAGGCGCTGCGCGAGTTTCTTCGGCGAGACGCCGCTCTTCGCGCCCAGCTCCTGCGCGAACACCGAGACCCGCAGTTCTTCCAGTTCCCAGCGCAGCGCCTGCCAGTCCGGCGCCTGCGCGACGCCTTGCTCGTCGGCCTGCGCCAGCGCATCGGCGAACGGCTTGAGCTCCAGCATGCGCGCCTGGTCCTTCGCGGGGTCGCGCTTGGCGCGCTCGGCGCGCAGGGTCATCGCCTTCAGGTAGCGCGGCAGCTGCGCCAGCGCCTCGGCGGGCGTGTGGCGCAGGAAGCCCGGATGCACGAGGGACGCCAGCTGCGCCTTCAGGTCGTCGAGGTTGCCGCGCGCCCAGCCCATCAACGGCGCCTCCAGTTGCGGCTTCAGGTCCGCGACCGCGGACAGGATCGCCTCGGCCAGTTTCAGCCGCTCCATCGCCTCGCCGAACAGCCGCTTGCCGGCATCGTCGCGGCGGTGCTCGAACGCGGCGCGATCGCGGACGGCGTCCAGGCCGTCGGCCAGCACTGCATTCATCGCTGCCTCCACGATGTCGCCACGCAGCCGCTCCTGCGACTCGATGGCGGCATACAGCAGACCGGTCTTCGGCGATACCGGCAACTGCTTGCGCGCCTGCTTCACCTTGTCGGCCAGCGCGATCTCCAGCAGCCGGCGGACGCCGCCCGGATGCGCGGCAGCCGCTTCCGCGCGGTCGGCGAACACCTGCAGCGCCACCGTCTCGCCGTCGTCGCGCAGCGCCGGGTACGCGGGCACGCCGGCTTCGCCCGGCACCTCGCGCGGAATCGGCTGCGCGGGAAAGTCGCGCAGCCCCGTCGCTGCCATCTCGCGTCCGGCACGCGCGGCGAAGGCCTGCCCCGCCTTGGCGCCGAAGCGCGCGCGCAACGCGTCGAGGTCGCGCGACTCCGCCAGCACGCGGCCGTCGCCGCCACCGCGCGGGTCTTCGCGCAGGCGCAGGTTCATGCGCAGGTGCGGCTCCAGCGCCGCTTCGTCGAAGTCGAGTGCGGTGACTGCCACGCCGGTCGCGCGCGACAGGAAGCGCGCCAGTTCGCCACGGAGGTCGTCGGCCGTCGGTTTCGCGAAGGCCTCGAAGAACGCGCGTCCGAAATCCGGTGCCGGCACGTAGTTGCGGCGCATCGCCTTGGGCAGGCTGCGGATCAAGCCGGCCGCCTTGTCGGCGACGAAGCCCGGCGCCAGCCACGACAGCCGCGCCGGATCGAGCGCGTTGAGCAGGTGCAGCGGCACGTCCAGCGTCACGCCATCGTCGGCAGCGCCGGGCTCGAAACGGTAGTGCAGCGGCAGGCGCGCATCGCCCAGTGCGAAATACTTGGGGTAGCGGTCTTCTTCGCTGCCTTCGCCCGGCAGCAGGTCCGCCAGCGACCAGTGCAGCGCGCGGCGCTTGTCGGCCGGCAAGGCCTTCCACCACGCGTCCAGACCGGCGGCCGAATGAATCTCGGACGGGATGCGGTCCAGGTACCAGCGTGCCTGCCAGTCCTCGTCGGCGACCAGGCCGGCGCGTCGCAGCTTTGCTTCTTCTTCGCGCGCCTGCTCCAGCGTCTTCAGGTTGTCGGCGACGAAGGATGCGCGCGTATTGATCTCGCCGGTCACCAGGCCCTGGCGCACGAACAGATCGTGCGCTTCGCCGGGCGCGATGCGGCCGTAGTGCACCGGCTTCTTCGGTGCCAGCACCAGCCCGAACAGGCTGATCTGCTCCGACGCCAGCACCTGGCCCTGCGCGCGCGACCAGTGGGGATCGAAGTGCTTGCGCAGCAGCAGGTGCGGCAGTTCGGCGATCACCCAGTCCGGTTCGATCGACGCCAGCGTCATGCCCCACACCTTCTGCGTATCCAGCAGGTTGGCCGCCAGCAGCCACGGCGGCGGCCGCTTGGACAGCGGCGAACCGGGGAACGGCAGGAAGCGGCGCTGCCGTGGCGCCTGGAAATCGCCCTTGTCGGTGCGATGGCCGATCTGCGTGGGCAGGCCGGCCACCAGCGCGCGATGCAAGGTCTGGTAAGCGCCGGCGCGCGCCCGCTCGCTGAAACCGCCGCTGGCAGACACCTTTTCCGCCTGCGCGCGCGCGGCCACGGGTGCGGGTGCAGGCTCGGCCTTGCCTTCGCGCGCCAGGCGCGCGGCACGATGCTGCTGGCCGCGCGTGGCCTTCACCGCCGCGGCGCTGTCATCGCGTGCGGCGGGGGGCGCACTGCTGCCGGCGAGCAGCGGCGCCAGCGATGCCTCGATGGCCTCTTCCTTCCAGCCCAGTTCCTCGCACAGCAGGCGCAGCTGGCGATGCAGCTCGCGCCATTCGCGCATGCGCAGGAAGCCGAGGAAATGACGGCCGCACCAGTCGCGCAGCTTGGACTGGGTCAGGTCCTCATGCGCCTGGCGGTAGGCGTCCCACAGCCGCAGCACGCCGACGAACTCGGAGCGGCCATCGGCGAACTGCGCATGCGCGGCATCGGCGGCACCGCGCGCATCGGCGGGACGCTCGCGCGGATCCTGGATGCCGAGGAAGGAAGCGATCACCAGCATCGGCCGTAGGCAGCCGGCGGCCTGCGCCGCCACCAGCATGCGCGCCAGCTTCACGTCCACCGGCAGGCGGGCCATCTGCCTGCCGACGGCGGTCATGCGGCGCTCGCCGTCGATCGCACCGAGTTCGGCCAGCTGCTGCCAGCCATCGGCCACGGCGCGTTCGTCCGGTGCTTCCAGGAACGGAAAGTCCTCGATCCGGCCCAGGCCCAGCTGCAGCATGCGCAGGATCACCCCGGCCAGGCTGGAGCGACGGATCTCGGGATCGGTGAATTCCGCGCGCGCCTGGAAATCGGCTTCTGCATACAGCCGGTAGCAGATGCCCTCGGCGATGCGTCCACAGCGGCCCTTGCGCTGGTTGGCGCTGGCCTGCGAGATGGGCTCGATATGCAGGCGGTCCAGCTTGTTGCGCGGGCTGTAGCGCTTGACGCGCGCGAACCCGGGATCGACCACGTAGCGGATGCGCGGCACCGTCAACGAGGTCTCGGCCACGTTGGTGGCCAGCACGATCCTGCGGCCAGGACCCGGATTGAACACGCGGTCCTGGTCTTGGTTGGAGAGCCGCGCATACAGCGGCAGCACCTCGGTGTTCCGGTACTTGCGGCGCTCCAGCGACTGGTGCGCGTCGCGGATCTCGCGTTCGCCGGGCAGGAAGACCAGCACGTCGCCGCGTGCGTCCAGCCGGGTGATCTCGTCGATGGCGCCGACGATGGCATCGTTGACGGTGCGGTCGCCTTCCTGTTCGCCCTCGCCCTCCAGCGGCCGGTAGCGCACCTCCACCGGATAGGTGCGCCCCTCCACGCTGATCACCGGCGCGTCGTCGAAATGCGTCGAGAAACGCCCGGTATCGATGGTGGCCGAGGTGACGATGACCTTGAGGTCGCGGCGCTTGCGCAACAGCTGCTTCAGGTAGCCGAGCAGGAAGTCGATGTTGAGGCTGCGCTCGTGCGCCTCGTCGACGATGATGGTGTCGTAGGCCGACAGCCAGCGGTCGCGCGCGATTTCCGCCAGCAGGATGCCGTCGGTCATGAACTTGATGTGGGTGTCGTCGCCGACCTGGTCGTTGAAACGCACCTGGAAACCGACGCTGCGGCCGAGTTCGGTGTTCAGTTCCTCGGCCACGCGGCGCGCCACCGCGCGCGCGGCGATGCGGCGCGGCTGCGTGCAGCCGATCATGCCGGCCACGCCGCGGCCGGCGGCCAGGCACAGCTTGGGCAACTGGGTGGTCTTGCCCGAGCCGGTCTCGCCGGCGATGACGAC
Source organism: Pseudoxanthomonas sp. (assembly GCF_035999195.1). NCBI lineage: Bacteria > Pseudomonadati > Pseudomonadota > Gammaproteobacteria > Lysobacterales > Lysobacteraceae > Pseudoxanthomonas > Pseudoxanthomonas sp. The sequence continues at coordinate 661,454 of NZ_DASYGY010000004.1, read as the reverse complement.
GACCTGGTGGTTGCGGATCAGTTCGACGATGCGTGCGCCTTCCCGGGCGATCGGCAGGGATTCGTCGAGTGTCACCGCCGGCACCGTCGACAGGCGGCGCTCGCGGCCGGCGATCGACGCGTCCAATGCCTGTTCGAACGCCTGCCGCACCCCGTCGTCGGCCGGCTTGCCCTGCCAGCGTGACCACAGTCCGTGCAGGCGGCCGCGGTCGCGGCTCAGCGCACGGTCGAGCGCGCGCCGGCCCTGCTCCAGGGCGGTGCGGTCGGGTCCGGCGGGGGAAAGGTCACGGGAGGTCGTCATTCTTCGGCAAACGGTTGAAACTTTTCGCTCACGCCACATGTTCTAGTGTGTCTATTGTGCCGCCTCAACCCACCCTCAGGAGATTCCGCATGGCCAAGACCAAGTCCAAGCCCGCCAAGAAGACCAAGGCCCCCTCCGTAGCGGCTCCGCTCGCGGCGGCGCCCTCGGCACCGAACATCGATATCGGGATCAGCAGCGGCGAACGCAAGAAGATCGCCGACGGCCTGTCGCGCTTCCTGGCCGACAGCTACACGCTCTACCTGAAGACCCACAACTTCCACTGGAACATCACCGGCGCGATGTTCAACTCGCTGCACACGATGTTCGAGACCCAGTACACCGAGCAGTGGACGGCGCTGGACGAGATCGCCGAGCGCATCCGCGCGCTGGGCTTCAATGCGCCGGGTTCGTACCGCGAGTTCGTCAGCCTGACCTCGATCCCCGAGGAGCCGGGGCTGACCGACAGCGCCGACTGGCGCGAGATGGTGCGCCAGCTGGTGGTGGGCAACGAGGCGGTCTGCCGCACGGCCCGCAAAGTGCTGGACATCGCCGACGACGCCGACGATGCCCCGACCGAGGACCTGCTGACCCAGCGTCTGCAGACGCACGAGAAGTACGCGTGGATGCTGCGCTCGCTGCTGCAGTAATCGCGACGCTTGCGGTTCCCTCGAAACGCCCGGCTGGTCCGGGCGTTTTGCTGTCGGCCCTCTGAGCCCCTCTCCCCGCGGGAGAGGGGTTGGGGTGAGGGCCAACGGAGTCCATGTCTTCGATCCGCCCGTAGTCGACACCACATCCGCCATGACGTTTCGCTGGCCGCTCGGGCCCCTGAAGCCCCTCTCCCTGCGGCGACCGAAGGAAGTCCCCGTGGGAGAGAGGGGTTAGGGTGACGGCCAACGAAGTCCGTGCTTTCGCCCTGCGGTCGCGGCCACCAGATCCGCGACGGGCTCTGTTTTTGATGGCCTGACGGGAGGCGCTTTTTTCTCATTGAAGGTAGTGCCGCTCGCCGCGGCGGCATTCTTTCTTTGCTTGTGCAAAGAAAGAATCAAAGAAACACACCCCAGGCGGCACGCCCTCCGCGCTGCGCGCTCCGGGTCCGCGAGTGGTCCGGGATTTTCGTAAGGCACATCCATGTGTCATACGAAAACGCCGCCCATCCGGGGCGGCGCCCTTCGGGTTTTACCCGGCCCACTCACCGTGCCTCATGGGGACCCTGAAGCAAGCAAAGACAAACGCGGCGCTCGGACGCTTCTGCTTTTGCTCTTGGGCCCACTGAGGTCCGGCAGTCCCGGCGGGTACAACCCGCAGGGCGGCGCACAAGGATGTGCGCCGTTTTCGTACAGGGCAGGATGCCCTGCACGAAAATTCCCGCCGGGACTGCGCACCCGCCGCTTGCGGCGGGCGGACCGCCGGGGTGTGCTTTCTTTTGCTTACTTTTCTTTGCACAAGCAAAGAAAAGTAAGGCCTCCGCGGCGAGCGGCAGCATATGTCAGAGAAGAGGACCAATCCCGCAAGGCCAGGGACCCCAAAGCCATCGCGGATGTTGTGGCACCCCATGGAGAGCGAAGAAGCGGACTCCGTTACCCCTCACCCCGACCCCTCTCCCACAGGGAGAGGGGCTTGAGGCGGCCTGCTCGTATCAGGATGAACTCCTACCCCACTCCACACCGATTTCCGATCGCCCACCGCGCACTCGAAGCGGGCCGACACCCTTCACCGCGTTATCCTTGTCCCCATGTCGTCCCCCGCACTCGAAACCCTCCAGCGCGTCTTCGGTTACAACGCCTTCCGCGGTCACCAGCAGGCCATCGTCGAACACCTCGCCGCCGGCCACGATGCCCTGGTGCTCATGCCGACCGGCGCCGGCAAGTCCCTGTGCTACCAGGTGCCCGCGCTGCTGCGCGAGGGCACCGGCATCGTGGTCTCGCCGCTGATCGCGCTGATGCAGGACCAGGTGGATGCCCTGCGCCAGCTGGGCGTGCGTGCGGCGTTCCTGAATTCCTCGCTCGCGGCGGATGAGGCCCAGCAGGTCGAACAGGCCCTGCTGCGCGGCGAGTTGGACCTGCTGTACGTCGCCCCGGAGCGGCTGCTGACCGGGCGTTTCCTGTCGCTGCTGGACCGCAGCCGGATCGCCCTGTTCGCCATCGACGAAGCGCACTGCGTCTCCGCGTGGGGCCACGACTTCCGTCGCGAATACCTGGAACTGGCCCTGCTGCACGAACGCTGGCCGGACGTGCCGCGCATCGCGCTGACCGCGACCGCCGACCCGCCGACCCAGCGCGAGATCGCCGAGCGGCTGAACCTGGTCGAGGCCGAGAAGTTCGTCAGCTCGTTCGACCGGCCCAACATCCGCTACACCGTGGTGCAGAAGGACAACGCGCGCCACCAGTTGCGCGATTTCCTGCGCAATCGCCGCGGCGAGGCCGGCATCGTCTACTGCCTGTCGCGCAAGCGGGTGGAACAGTTCGCCGATTACCTGGCCGAGCAGGGCTTCAACGCCCTGCCCTACCACGCCGGCCTCGACGCCGGCGTGCGTGCGCACAACCAGCGCCGCTTCCTGCGCGAGGACGGCATCGTCATGGTCGCGACCATCGCCTTCGGCATGGGCATCGACAAGCCCGACGTGCGCTTCGTCGCGCACATGGACCTGCCCAAGTCGATGGAAGGGTATTACCAGGAGACCGGCCGCGCCGGCCGCGACGGCGAGGCCGCCGAAGCCTGGCTGTGCTACGGCCTGGGCGACGTGGTGCTGCTCAAGCAGATGATCGAACAGGGCGAGGCCGGCGAGGAGCGCAAGCGCCTGGAACGCCGCAAGCTGGACCAGCTGCTGGGCTACTGCGAGTCCACGCAATGCCGCCGGCAGGTGTTGCTGGCGGGCTTCGGCGAGACCTACCCGCACGACTGCGGCAACTGCGACAACTGCCTGAGCCCGGCCGAGACCTGGGATGCGACGGAAGCCGCGCAGAAGGCCCTGAGCTGCGTGTACCGCAGCGGCCAGCGCTTCGGCGTGAACCACGTGATCGACGTGCTGCGCGGCAGCGAGAGCGAACGCATCCGCCAGTGCGGGCACGACCACCTGACCACCTACGGCATCGGCAGGGACCTGGACGCCACGACGTGGCGCAGCGTGTTCCGCCAGTTGGTCGCTTGCGGGCTGCTGGAAGTCGAGGCCGAATTCGGCAGCCTGCGACTGACCGAGGGCAGTCGCGCCGTGCTGCGGGGCGAGCGCCGCCTGCAGTTGCGCAAGGAACAGCGCGAGCGGCGGGAACGCGACCGCGGCGCGCGCAGCGGCGTGCCGGTGCAGCCCGCCGACCTGCCGCGTTTCCAGGTGCTGCGCGACCTGCGCGCGCGACTGGCGCGCGAACAGAACGTGCCCGCCTACGTCATCTTCCACGACAGCACGCTGCGCAACATCGCCGAGCAGCAGCCTGCCACGCTGGACGACCTGGCGCGGGTCGGCGGCATCGGCGGCGCCAAGCTGGAGCGTTATGGCCAGCGCGTGCTGGAAGCGCTGGGCGCGGCGGGATGAAGTTCCCTGCCCGCAGGCATCCGTATCAGCCGACGTTCAATCCACGACTGTTACGTTGCCTGCGAGGTCCGCCAGCCGGTGGCCCGCCGCTCCGGGACTCCCCATGAAGACCCTGTCCGCCGCCTTGCTGGTCCTGCTGTCCACGGCGCCCGCGCTGGCGCAATCCACGGCGGAAGCCCTGGACCTCAGCCTGCCCGCATCCGCGACCCACGCGAAGGATCCGCCCGGCACCTGGTACGGCGACCGGCAGCCCGCGCGCGTGAAGGACACTGCATCGCCCGCGCCGGTCGATCCCTGCGTGTATTACGGCGATGACGACGGCGACGGCGTGTCCGGCAGCGTCACCACCGGCATCGGCTACAGCAAGGGCCATGGCCGCAGTACCTACAACTCGGCCAACCTCAATCTCTGCAAGACCACGTACGACGACGAGGGCAAGCCGCGTACGTTCAACTTCAACATCAACGTGGACCGTTACGACGGCCCCGGCGGGTATTACGGGCCCTATGGCGGCTACCCCGCCGGCCCGATGATGCGCGGCGCACCGCGCCAGTAACCCGCTCAGTCGCGGGTAGCGAGGCGTGCGACCAGCGCCACCGCCACCAGCAGCACGACCAGCAGCCCCAGTGCGGCCGACAGCGATGCAAGCCGGGCGATGAAGCCAAGCGCGGCCGGCCCCAGCAGTATCCCCGCATAGCCCATCGTGGTGACCGCCGCGACCGCCAGGTGCGTGGGCATGGCGTGCTGGCGGCCGGCGGCGGAGAACATCACCGGCACCACGTTCGCCGCACCGGCACCGACCAGCGCGAAGCCGGCCAGCCCCGCGAGCGGTGACGGCACCAGGATCGCCACCGCGAAGCCCGCCGCCGCGATCAACGCACCGCCCAGCACCACACGGAACGCCCCCAGCGCCTGCACGATGCGGTCGCCGGTCAGGCGGCCGAGCGTCATCGTCACCGCGAAGGCGACGTAACCGAAACCGGCCGTGGCCGGATCGGCGTTGCGCACGGAGCTGAGGAAGACCGCGCTCCAGTCCAGCACCGCGCCTTCGGACAGGAACATCGCGAAGCACACGGCGCCGATCAGCAGCACGCGCCCACGCGGCAGCACGAACGCCGGATGATCGGCCTCGCCACCGTAGGTCAGCAGGCCACCACGCGACACAGCCAGCAGCAGCGACGCGATGATCGCCGTCGTGCCGATCGCCAGCAGCGGCGACGCGCCCAGCGCCAGCGCGGCCGCCACGCCGCCGGCACCGGCGATGCCGCCCACGCTGTACATGCCGTGGAAGCCGGACATCATCGCCCGACCGCTGGCGCGCTCGACGATCACGGCCTGCACGTTCACCACCACGTCCAGCACGCCCAGGCTCGCGCCGAACACCGCCAGCACCAGTGCCATGGCAGGCACGCCGGGCGCGAGCATCAGCGCCGGCATGCACACGCACAGGGCCGCGCCGGCGACCAGCAGCGTGCGCCGGCAACCGAAGCGCGCGGCCAGGCCACCGGCCAGCGGCATCATCAGCACCGAGCCCACGCCCAGGCACAGCAGCATCAGCCCCAGCTGCCCGTCATCCAGTAGCAGCCGGCGCTTGGCGAACGGAATCAGCGGCGCCCAGGCCGAGACGGCGCAACCGGCGATGAAGAAGACGATCCGGGTGGCCACCGCCTCGCGCCGGCCGGGCATGGCGGGATCGGACGGGACCGAAGGCACAGCCGTCATGCGGTATCAGGGCGCCCGGAGTTCGAACGTCACCGCGTCGCCGACCGCACTGGATGGCGCGACCCACAGATCGAACAGGCCCGGCTCGGCGATCGGGCGATTGTCCACGCCGTGGAATTCCAGATCGGCGCGCGTCAGGGCGAACTCGACCTCCTGCGACTCGCCGGCGGCCAGCGCGATCTTGCGGAAGCGCTTCAGCTCGCGCACCGGACGCACACGGCTGGCGGTGCGGTCGCGCAGGTACAGCTGCACGACCTCCTCGCCTGCCCGCGTGCCGACGTTGGCGATGCGCGTGCGGATGGTCAGCGTGTCGTCCCAGCCCAGCGTCTGCGTATCGAGCTGCGGCACGCCGTAGTCGAAACGGGTGTACGACAGGCCATGGCCGAACGGATACAGCGCGGCGTGGCTGACTTCGCGCCAGCGCGTCTGGAAGAAGCGCGGCGTGCCCGGCACGTTGGGACGGCCGGTGGCCGGATGGTTGTAGAAGTACGGCTGCTGGCCGGCGTCCTGCGGGAAGCTCACCGGCAGGCGCGCGGACGGGTTGTAGTCGCCGAACACGACGTCGGCGATGGCCGGTCCGGTCTGCGTACCCAGGAACCAGCCCACCAGGATCGCCTGCGCGTCGCGCACCGCGCCTTCCAGCGCCAGCGCGCGGCCATTGCGCAGCACCACGACGATCGGCGTACCGGTGGCGGCGACCGCCTCGGCCAGCGCCTGCTGCGCGGCGGGCAGCACGATCTGCGTGCGCGACTGCGCCTCGCCGGAGAACTCGTGCGGCTCGCCCACCGCGAGCAGCACCACATCGGCATCGCGTGCCGCTGCGACGGCGGCGTCTATACCGCCGTCGATGGCCTCCTCGATCCCGCTGCCCGGCACGACCACCAGCGCGGAAGGGTCGTCCAGCGCGGCGCGCACGCCGGTTTCGACATCCACCATGCGGGAGGCGTCGCCGAAGATGTTCCAGCAGCCGCCGAGGTTGGCGGTGTCCTGCGCGAAGGGACCGATCAGCGCGATGCGCTGGCCGGCCTTCTTCAACGGCAGCAGGTCGCCGTCGTTCTTCAGCAGCACGATCGAGCGGCGCGCGCAGTCGCGCGCCAGCGCGTCGTGCGCCGGAAGGTGCGACTGATCGGCTTCGCGTCCGGCGTCGAGGCAGCGATACGGATCGTCGAACAGGCCGACCGCGGCCTTCACGTGCAGCACGCGGCGCACGGCTTCGTCCACCTCGTCCATCGTCAGCCGGCCCTCCTCGACCAGCGTGGCGACATGGCCGGCGTAGATGCCGCTCTGCAGGCTCATGTCCAGGCCGGCCGACAGCGCCTTCTGCGCCGCGTCGGCTTCGTCGCTGGCGTAGCCGTGCGCGATCAGCTCCAGGTCGGAGGTGTAGTCGGAGACGACGAAGCCCTCGAACTTCCACTCGCCGCGCAGGATGTCGGTCAGCAGTTCGCGGTTGGCCGAGGCCGGCACGCCGTTGATGTCGTTGAACGAACTCATCAGCGTCAGCGCACCAGCGCCGATGGCCGCCTTGAACGGCGGCAGGTGCACGTCGCGCAGCGTCTGCGGCGCCATGTCCACGAAGTTGTAGTCCAGTCCCGCCGAGATCGCGCCGTAGGCGGCGAAGTGCTTGGGCGTGGTCAGCAGCGAATCCGGCGCGGTCAGGTCGTCGCCCTGGAAGCCGCGCACACGGGCAGCGGCGAACTCGCACGACAGGTGCACGTCCTCGCCCGAAGTCTCCGCGACGCGGCCCCAGCGCTGGTCGCGCGCGATATCGACCATCGGCGCGAACGTCCATTGGATGCCGGCGGCGGTGGCTTCCTTCGCGGTGGCGCGCGCGGTGCGCTCGGCCAGGTCGGGCTCGAAGCTGGCGGCTTCGCCCAGCGGGATCGGGAACACGGTGCGCATGCCGTGGATGACGTCGGCGCCCAGCAGCAGCGGAATACCGAGCCGGCTCTCCTCCACCGCGATGCGCTGCGCCTCGCGACCCTCCGCCGCGCCCACGCCGTTGAACAGCGCACCGACGCGACCGGCGCGGATCTGCTCGCGGACCTGCTCGGCATCGCGGGCGAAGGTCTCCGGATTCACGTCGAAGGCGAACGGCCGCAGTGCGTCGGCGAAGGCACCGAGCTGGCCGATCTTCTCCTCCAGCGTCATCTCGGCGATCAGGCCTTCGATCCTTCGCTGATGCGGCATGTAGGCGGTCCTCCCAGGAACGCAGGTGTCACGGGAGCGACATTATGAAAACGTTTACAGGTCGGGTCAAACCCTGTGCGGCGGGCTTTCCGGCCGCAGGCCGGCCGCGTGGACGCGGCTCATCCGGCCATGCCGGAATGACGCAGCAGCGCGTCGATCCGGGGCGCACGCCCACGGAACGCTCGGAAGTTCTCCGCCGCCGACCGGCTGCCGCCGCGGGCCAGCACCTCGTGCCGGAAACGCGCGCCGGTGTCGGCCACCTGCGCCGGGGCCTCCTCGAAGGCCGCATAGGCGTCCGCGCTGAGCACTTCGGCCCATTTGTAGCTGTAGTACCCGGCCCCGTAACCGCCGGCGAAGATGTGGCTGAACTGGTGCGGGAAGCGGTTGAACGCGGGCGGGATGTTGACGGCCACCTCGGCGCGTACGCGGTCCAGCAGCGCCAGCACGCCGTCCTGCGCCGCGTCGAAGCCGCTGTGCAGCAGCATGTCGAACAGCCCGAACTCGAGCTGGCGCACGGTCGCCATGCCGCTCTGGTAGTTCTTCGCCGCCACCATGCGATCGAACAGTTCCCGCGGCAGCGGCTCGCCGGTCTCCACGTGCGCGGTCATCGCCCGCACGCGTTCCCATTCCCAGCAGAAGTTCTCCATGAACTGGCTGGGCAGCTCCACCGCATCCCATTCCACGCCGTTGATGCCGGCCACGCCCAGTTCGCCGACCTGGGTCAGCAGCTGGTGCAGGCCATGGCCCATTTCATGGAACAGCGTGGTCACGTCGCTGTGGCTGAAGGTGGCCGGCTTGCCGTCCTGGCCCTTGCCGAAGTTGCACACCAGGTACACCAGCGGGGTCTGCGTGCCGCGCGCGGTATCGCGGCGGTTGCGGCAGTCATCCATCCACGCACCGCCGCGCTTGCCCTCGCGCGCATACAGGTCGAGATAGAACTGCCCAACCAGTGCGCCGTCGCCATCCACCAGCCGATAGAAGCGGACGTCGGGATGCCAGGTGGGCGCTTCGTCCTGTTCCACGCGCAGGCCGTACAGGTCGCCGATCACGCCGAACAGGCCGGCCAGCACCGCCGCCTCGGTGAAGTACTGCTTCACCTCCTGCGCGGAGAAGCTGTAGCGCGCCTGCTTCAGCTTCTCGCTGGCGTAGGCCAGGTCCCACGCTTCCAGCGTCTCCAGCCCGAGCTGCTCACGGGCGAAGGTTTCCAGTTCCTCGCGGTCGCGCTGCGCATGCGGTTTGGCGCGCGCGGCGAGGTCGCGCAGGAACGCGAGTACCTCGTCCGGCGTATCGGTCATCTTGGTGGCCAGCGAGTAGTCGGCATAGCTGGCGAAGCCGAGCAATGCGGCGAGTTCAGCACGCAGGGCGAGGATGCGGTCGATCAGCGCGGAGTTGTCGAGCGCCTCGTTGTCGGCGAGTTCGGACGCGCGCACCGCATTGGCGTGGTACAGCGTCTCGCGCAGCGCGCGGTCGTCCGCATACGCCTGCACCGGCAGGTAGCACGGCATCTGCAGTGTGAACTTCCAGCCCGGCTCGTCGTCGGCCTTGGCCGCCGCGCGCGCCGCCGACACCACGTCGGCCGGCAGGCCCCCGAGGTGCTGCTTGTCCTTGATCCAGAACTCGTACTCGTCGGTGGCATCCAGCACGTTCTGCGAGAACCTGGCCGACAGGCTCGCCAGTTCTTCCTTCACGGCCGCGAAGCGCGCCTTCTGCCCGTCGGGCAACTCGGCACCGCCGAGGCGGAAATCGCGCAGGGCGTTGTCCAGCACCTTGCGGCGTGCGTCGTCGTACTGCGCGGCTTCCGCCGCATCGGCCAATGCGCGGTACTGTCTGTACAGCGCCAGATTCTGGCCCAGCGCGCTCCAGAAGCGCGTCACCTTGGGCAACTGGGCGTTGTAGGCGCTGCGCAATGCAGGCGTGTTGGTCACCGCTTCCAGATGGACCACCTGGTTCCAGGCGCGCGCCAGGCGCTCGGTGGCGTCGTCCAGCGGCACGACGAAGGTCTCCCACGTCACCGGCGCCACGGTTTCCGCCGTCTTCACGGCCGCCTCGGCCTCGGCGAGCAACCGGTCGATGGCGGGCGCGATGTGCTCGGGGCGGATGGCATCGAAATGCGGCAGTCCGGAGAAGTCGAGCAGCGGATTGGTCATGGGCGTGCCTCGTTCGGAAAGGGGTTCAGTTCGGCCAGTCGGCCTGGGTCAGCGGCGGGAGGCCGCGCCCGGCCACCGCCGTGGCGATGGCGTCGTCGCTTTCCACGATGGGGATGCCGCGCTGCAGATACCAGTCCCGGTTGTAGTAGCTGTGTGCGTAGCGTTCACCGCTGTCGCACAGGATGCTGACGATGGAACCGGATTCGCCGGCCTCGCGCATGCGCGAGGCCGCCGCCAGGATGCCGACGAAGTTGGTGCCGGTGGATCCGCCCACGCGTCGCCCCAGTACCGCACTGACGTGACGCATGGCCGCCAGGCTCAGCGCATCCGGCACCTTCACCATCGCGTCGATGCAGGCGGGGATGAAACTGGGCTCGCAGTGCGGCCGGCCGATGCCTTCGATGCCCGAGCCGCGTGCGCAGGTCAGCGTGGTGTCGTCGCAGCCGTCGCAGGCGCCGCGATACTGGTCGAAGAACACCGAGTGCTCCGGATCGGCGCACAGCACCCGCGTCGGATGGCGGCGATAGCGCACGTAGCGCCCCAGCGTGGCGCTGGTCCCGCCGGTGCCGGGGCTGCAGACGATCCACGCCGGCACGGGATGCGGTTCGGCCTCCATCTGCTTGAAGATCGATTCGGCGATGTTGTTGTTCGCCCGCCAGTCGGTGGCGCGCTCGGCATAGGTGAACTGGTCCATGAAGTGGCCGCCGCTTTCCTGCGCCAGCCGCCGCGAGACTTCGTTGATCTCCGCCGCCTGCTCGACCAGGTGGCAACGCCCACCCTGGAACTGGATGGCCGCGATCTTGTCGGGCGAGGTGGACGACGGCATCACGGCGATGAAGGGCAGACCGAGCAGGCGCGCGAAGTACGCCTCGGATACGGCCGTCGAACCGCTGGACGCCTCGATGACCGGCGCGCCCTCGCGCAGCCAGCCATTGGCCAGCGAGTACAGGAACAGCGAGCGCGCCAGCCGGTGCTTCAGGCTGCCGGTCGGATGGCTGGATTCGTCCTTGAGGTAGACATCGATGCCGGGAAAGCCGGGCAGCGGCAGCGGGATCAGGTGGGTGTCGGCGGACCGGTTGAAGTCCGCTTCGATGCGCTGGATCGCCTGCGCCGTCCAGTCACGCGCTGCCGTGGTCACTCGTGGGATTCCCTGCCGGGCGCCGACGCGAACGCGGCGCAGTGATGGCGCGTCGTCGGGATGTGCGTGGTGGGCCGTGAAGGATTCGAACCTTCGACCAAAAGATTAAAAGTCTTCTGCTCTACCGACTGAGCTAACGGCCCGGAAACGCATCCCGGCCTTGCGCCGGGGTGTGCATTCTAGCGCATCGTCCGCGAGGGGGCGAAATCCGCCCGGCTCACGCGTAGTGCGTGGGATCCGGCACGCCGGCATCGGCGAAGCCGGCAGCGCGCAGGCGGCAGGCATCGCAGTGTCCGCAGGCGCGGCCCTGCTCGTCGGCGCGATAGCAGGACACGGTCTGGGCGAAGTCCACGCCCAGGCGCACGCCCTCGCGCACGATGTCGGCCTTGCTCATGCGCAGCAGCGGCGCGTGGATGCGCAGGCCCGCGCCTTCCACGCCGGCCTTGGTCGCCACGTTGGCCAGCCGCTCGAACGCCTCGATGAATTCGGGCCGGCAATCCGGATACCCCGAATAGTCCACCGCGTTGACGCCGCAGAAGATGTCGCTGGCGCCCAGCACTTCCGCCCAGCCCAGCGCCACCGACAGCATGATGGTGTTGCGCGCCGGCACGTAGGTCACCGGGATGCCCGGGCCGCCGGCTTCCGGCACGTCGATATCGTCGGTCAGCGCCGAGCCGCCGATGCTGCGCAGGTCCACGTGCACGGTCTTGTGCGCGGCGACGCCGAGCGTGGCGGCCACGCGCGCGGCGGCGTCGAGTTCGGAGGTGTGGCGCTGGCCATAACGCACGCTCAATGCATGCACCGCGAAACCCTGCTCACGGGCGATGGCGACGACGACGGCGGAGTCCATGCCACCGGAAAGAAGGACAACGGCGTTTTTCATTGGATGGTCGTGATTCGTGATTCGTGATTCGTGATTCGGGTTCCGGCCAATGAAGACCGATTTTCCGAATCACGAATCACCAATGACCAATCACTGCCTCACCTCCCCGGCTCGTCGTTCCACAGCAGCTTGTGCAGCTGCATCTGGAAGCGCACCGGCAGGCGGTCCTCGACGATCCAGTCCGCCAGTTCGCGCGGCGACAGGTCGGACTTGCTGGGCGAGAACAGCACGTCGCAGCGTTCGGCCAGCCGGTGTTCGGCGACCATGCCGCGTGCCCACTCGTAGTCGGCGCGGCCGCAGAGCACGAACTTCACCTGGTCCCGCGCGGTGAGCAGCGGCAGGTTTTCCAGCCGGTTGCGCGCCATTTCCTTCGAGTCGGGCGTCTTCAGGTCCACCACGCGCGACACGCGCGGGTCGACGTCGGCGATGTCGAGCGCACCGGAGGTTTCGAGCGAGACGTCGAGCCCGGCGTCGCAGAGCTTCCTCAACAGCAGCAGGCAGCGCTTCTGCGCCAGCGGTTCACCGCCGGTCACGCAGACATGGCGCACGCCATGGCGGACCACCTCGGCGACGATGTCGTCGATCTCGCGCCACTCGCCGCCGTGGAAGGCGTAGGCGGTGTCGCAGTACTGGCAGCGCAGCGGGCAGCCGGTCAGGCGGACGAAGACCGTGGGCCAGCCGACCGTGTTCGCCTCGCCCTGCAGGGACAGGAAGATTTCGGTGATCTTGAGGCGTTCCAGCGGGGACTGGACGATCTCGCTGGGGCGGGCGGCGTCGTTCATGGGGTGCGCATGATACGCCCTGCCGGCCCGGCGCCTCCGCTACGGAGCGCCGGACGTCCTGGACTCAGCGCAGGCGGCCGAGCTGGATGGCGCGCAGGCGGTCGTCGGCGGTGCGGGCGACATCGGTGCCGGGGTACTTGGCGATGACCTCGCCCAGCGTGCGCTCGGCCTCCGGCAGCTTGCCCAGGCCGTAGTCGCACAGGCCGATCTTCAGCAGCGCCCCGGGCGCCTTGTCGTGGGTCGGATACTGCGCCAGCAGCGCGCGGAACTGGTCCGCGGCCAGCGCGTAATTCTGGGTGACGTAATAGCTCTCGCCCAGCCAGTACAGCGCATTGGGCGCGTACACGCCGCTGGGATAGAGCTGGAGGAAACTGGTGAACAGCTGCGCGGCATCGGCGTAATCGCCGGCCTTGAGCTTGTCGAAGGCCACGTTGTACGCGGTGCGCTCGTCGCCGGCGGCGGACAGGGCGCCCATGTCGCCGTGGACTGCTGGCGGACGTTCGTCCGCTGCGGCCGCCACGACGGGCGCCGGCACGGTGGCCGGCGCGGCGACGGGGGCATTGCCCAGCGGCGGTGCAGCGGCCGGAGCCGGGGCCGTGCCACCTTCCAGGCGGTTGAGGCGACCATCCAGGTCGAGGTACTGGTCGCGGCCGCGCTGCTTGAGCTGCTCGTTCTCGTTCTGCAGCTGCTCGAGCTGCGCGCGCAGCTCACGCAGTTCCGCTTCCTGCTGGGTGACGCGGTTGAGCAGGTCCAGGTTCTGCTGCGGGTTATTGGCTTTCGCTTCCAACGCGGCCACGCGATCAGCCAGGCTGACGCGCTGCGCGTGCGCGGGAGCGGCGGCCACGAGGGCCGCCGCGAGAACCAGCAGGTACGTCTTCTTCGCGATCATCGTGACGATGTCGGCTTACTTCGCCGTGTAGACGATCTCGACGCGACGGTTCTGCGACCAGGACGCTTCGTCCGAGCCGGTGGCGACCGGACGCTCTTCGCCGTAGCTGACCACGGTCAGCTGGCTGGCCGAACCGCCGTTGGCCTGCAGGGCCGAATTCACGGCGTTGCCGCGACGCTCGCCCAGGCCGAGGTTGTACTCGCGGCTGCCGCGCTCGTCGGCATGGCCTTCCAGCGTGATGCGCGAGGACGGACGGTCGCGCAGGTACTTGGCATGGCAACCCATGATGGCCTGGAACTCCGGCTTCAGGGCGTCCTGGTCGAGGTCGAAGTAGACCACGCGCTGGCGCAGGCAGGCATCGGTGTCGAGGTCGCCCGGACCGTACATGCCCGAGGTGGTCGGACCGGTCGGGGTGGTCGGCGCGGTGGTGGTGGTGTCAGCCGGCGGGGTCGGCTTGACGTCCTTCTTGCAGCCCGCCAGCACGGCGACGGACATCAGGGACAGCATCAGAACACGGGTGGTGTTGTTCATGGTCATTCCTTGCGTCATTGGAACAGGGGAGACAGGTGGAGCGAGGGGTCACATTGTAGACAGAAACTTAACGGGCGGTACGGTAGGGCGACCATGCCGGCTCGCGCACGTCGGCGTTGGCCACGACCAGGCGCTGGCGGACGCGCGCATCGGCCGAGACGGCGTACAGCACGCCCCGCCCGCCTTCGCGGGCGGCGTATAGCACCATGCTGGCATTGGGGGCGAAACTCGGCGACTCGTCCAGCGAGCCCGGCGACAGCGAGGTCCACCGGGCGCCGCCCAGGCTGCTGTCCATCAGGGCGATGCGGTAATTGTTGCCGCTGCCCTGCACCACCGCGATCTTCTTGCCGTCGAACGACACGCTGGCGGTGGCGTTGTAGTTGCCCTCGAAGGTCACCCGGCTGGCGCTGCCACCGGCGGCCGGCACGCGGTAGATCTGCGGGCGGCCGCCGCGGTCGGAGGTGAAGTAGATCGTGCCGCCGTCCGCACTCCAGACCGGCTCGGTGTCGATCGCGGAGGTGTTGGTCAGCTGGCGCAGCGAGCGGCTGCCCAGGTCCATGACGTAGATCTCAGGGTTGCCGCTGCGCGACAGGGTCAGCGCGAGCTGGCGGCCGTCGGGCGAGAACGCGGGCGCACCGTTGATGCCGCGGAAGCTGGCGACCTTCTCGCGTGCCCCGGTCGAGATGTCCTGGATGTAGATGGCCGAGTTGCCGCCCTCGAAGCTGACGTAGGCCAGCTTGCGGCCATCCGGACTCCACGACGGCGACAGCAGCGGCTCGGCCGAGCGCACCACGGTCTGCGGGTTGAAGCCATCGGAATCGGCGACCATCAGCGCATACCGCGTGGCCTTGCCGGTGCCGGCGGCGGTGATGTAGGCGATGCGGGTCCAGAACGCGCCGCGCACGCCGAGGATCTTCTCGTAGATGGCATCGGCCATCTGGTGGGCGACATCGCGCAGCGCGTTGGAGCGGGCGGTCATCGCCAGGCCGAGCATGCGTTCCTGCTTGGCCACGTCGAACAGCTCGTACTCCACCCGGTAGCCGCCATCGCCGGCATCGACCACGCGGCCGACCACGATGTAGTCCTGCCGCAACGCCTGCCAGGTGGGGTACTGGATCTCACCGCCGCGCGTCGGGCGCTCGGTGATGCGGGCTTCGGGCAGCGTACGGAACGCGCCGGAGCGCTCCAGGTCGGCACGGACCACGGCGGAGACATCGGTCGGCGGGGTGCCGGCACTGCCCTGGTAGGGCATCGGCACGATGGCGATCGGCAGCGCCGACGCGTTGCCGCCGATGATGTCGATTTCCAGGCCCTGTTGTTGGGCCGAGGCCAGGACCGGGGCGAGGGTGAACAGGAGCAGGGCAAACCAGCGCAGCGGTTTCTTCATGGGCAACGGCTCTGGAGTTGAACGGGGCGGCAAAGGGATACCAGCCCGCGCGTGAACGTTTTAACAATTGTGAACGGAAGCCGGCGAAACGCGATGTGAAATCAGCGGTCCCGCGCCTCGAAATTCAGGGTGAGAGTGCGGGCGAACACCGGCTCGAACCCCCGATACGGCAGGGGACGCGCCTTGAGCACCGCGCGTTCGATCGAGTCCTGGCCGGCCGCATCCATGGCGCAGCCCGGCTGCACTTCGGCACTGACCACGTCGCCGCCCGGCAACTGGCGGATCACCACGCGGCAGCGGGTGCCGACGGGCACGGATTCCGGTCGCGTCCATTGGCGCAGCACCGCCTCCTGGATGGCGGCGGCATAGCGGCCCCGCAGGTCTTCGTCGGTGCCGCCGGCGCCGGCCGGTCCGGCAGGCGCGCCGTACTGGGCCTGGTTGGCCGATGCCGCCGCCTGGCGCGCACGCGCATCCGCGAGCTGGCGCAGCTTCTGCTCGGCCAGTTGCTGCTCACGCTGCGCCTGGGCACGCTGGCGACGGATGTCCTCCAGCCGCTTCTTGTCGGCCTCCGCCTTCTGCGCGGCCTCGGCGGCGATGCGCTTCTGCCGGTCTTCTTCCTGCTGGGCGGCCAGCCGGCGCTGCTGCTCGGCCTGCTCCTGCCGCTTGCGTTCGGTCAGGTCGATCTGTTCCTGGCGACGCTTGGCCTCCTGTTCCTGCAGCGCCTTTTCCTGCGAGATGGCCTCGCGACGCGCTTCGTCCTGGTCGACCTCGTCCGGGACGGGAATGCGCTCCTGTGCCTGGGCCTGGCGTTCGACCGGAGCGTCCTGCGGCGCCGGCTCGGGGATTGGCTGGGGCGGCGGGATGGTGTCTTCAGGCGCCGGCTCCTGCACGGGCTCGGGCATCGGCGGCGGCTGGAAATCGAGCGCCCGTTCGACCGCGCGCGCATCGGAAGACGACACGTCGAGCGTGGCCTCCATCGATTGCGAGCCTGCGGCATTCAGGCGCTCGCGGTCCCACTTGAAGTACGGCGACACCAGCAGCACCACGAGCAGCAGCACGTGCAGGCCGATGGCCCACGCGACCGCCCGGCCCAGCCCGTCGTCCTGCGTCGGCGTCTGTCGCTGGAAGGCTTCAGCGTGCATGGCGCGTTACTGCTTGGTCCACAGCACGACGTTGGTGACCTTGGCCTTCTTCAGCGCCTCGGTGGCGTCGATCACCCGCTGGTACGGCGCATCCGCGTCGCCTGCGAGCAACACGCGCAATTCGTTGCCCTGCTCGGCCTTGATCGGCGCCAGCATGGCCTCGAGCTGCGCCGCGTCGACGGTGCGCGGCGCCTTGTCGCCGGGCAGCTGCAGGCCCAGCCGGCCATCCGGGTAGGCGACGACGATGATCGGGTCGTTCTTGGTTTCCACGGCCTTGGCCGTGGACGACGGCAGCTTCACGTCCACGCTCAGCGTGAGCAGCGGCGCGGTCACCATGAAGATGATCAGCAGCACCAGCATCACGTCGATGTAAGGCACGACGTTGATCTCGGATTTCAGCTTGCGCCGCTTGCGGTGGACGATGCTTCCGGCCATGGTGGGCTCCGCTTACTCGGCCGCGTTCTGGCGCTGCAGGATGGAACTGAACTCCTCGGCGAAGCTCTCGTAGCGCACGGCCAGCCGCTCGACGCGGGTGGTGAAGCGGTTGTAGGCCCACACAGCGGGAATCGCCACGAACAGGCCGATGGCGGTGGCGAACAGGGCCTCCGAAATACCCGGCGCCACCGCGGCGATGCCCGCCTGCTCGCCGCTGTTGAGCATGTCGTGCATGGTCACCATGATGCCGAACACCGTGCCGACCAGGCCCACGTAGGGCGCGGTGGAGCCGATGTTGGCCAGCAGTTCCAGGTTGCGTTCCAGCTGGTCGACCTCGCGCGTGTAGGTCACGCGCATCGCGCGCTGGGCGCCTTCCAGCTGCGCGCGGCCATCGAGACCACGCTTGTCGCGCAGTCGGGTGAATTCGCGGAAGCCGGCTTCGAAAATGGCTTCCAGTCCGGTGACCACGCGGTTGCGGTCGGCGGCGCCGGCGTAGAGCTTGTGCAGCTCGGCGCCCGACCAGAAGCGACCCTCGAACTCGTCGGCATCGCGGTTGGCATTCTTGAAGACGCGACCCTTGCGGAAAATGATCACCCAGCTGATCAGCGACCCGGCCAGCAGCAGCAGCACGATCAACTGCACCGGCAGGCTGGCCTTGAGCATCAGGTCGATGTAGTTGATGCCGCTGTGCACGGTGGCGGCCGAGGCCTCGGCGGCGGCAGCGGCGGCCTCCGGCGGCAGCGCCTCCGTCACGACTTCCTGGAAGGCCAGCAGCGTTGCGATCATCCGTCGTTCCTCGTCTTTCGGTTCGTGTTGCGTATCGGGTCAGTGCTGGCGCGGATGCTCGAGCCGGCGGAATGCTTCGTACAACGTCTCGGGCAACCCGACGGGTCTGAATCCGGACGCGCTCAGCGCGGCCACCTTCACCTCGGCGGTCAGCAGGACTTCGCCGTCCCGTTCGATGGACTGGGCGAAGACCACGCTGGCCCGCTTGCACTGGTGGATGCGCGCGCTGACGTGCAGCAGATCGTCCAACCGGGCGGGGCGCAGGAAATCCAGACGCATCGCGCGGACGGCGAACACCAGGTCGTGGGTCTGGCGCAGCCGCTCCTGGGCGTAGCCCTGGGCCCGCAGCCATTCGGTGCGGGTCCGTTCCAGGAAAGCGACGTATTGCGCGTGGTACACCACGCCACCGGCGTCGGTATCTTCCCAATAGACGCGTGTCGGAAAGATGAACGGCGCCGCATCCCCGGCGATCGTCTTCGATTCAGTCGTCAAAGCGCGCACTCCCGCACGTTGTGATGCATACCAACCGGAAACCAGTGGCGCTCAGAAGAGATCGCCCGACGCGTCGTTCGCGTCCGGCACCCTGCCCTTCGGCGTCAGTCCGAGGTGCAGGTAGGCCTTACGGGTCGCCATGCGGCCACGCGCGGTACGGATCAGGAAGCCCTGCTGGATCAGATAAGGCTCGATCACGTCTTCCAGCGTGCCGCGCTCCTCGCTGAGCGCCGCCGCCAGCGACTCCACGCCGACCGGCCCGCCGTCGAAGCTGTCGATGATGGTGCGCAGCATGCGGCGGTCCAGTTCGTCGAAGCCTTCGGGGTCGACCTTGAGCATCTGCATCGCCGCACGCGCGACCTCGACGTCGATGTGCCCGTCGGCCTTGACCTGGGCGTAGTCGCGCACACGCCGCAGCAGGCGGTTGGCGATGCGCGGCGTGCCGCGGGCGCGGCGCGCGATCTCGGCGGCGCCCTCCGGCACGCAGTCCATGCCCAGGATGCGCGCCGAGCGCTGCACGATGCGGGTCAGCTCTTCGGGCGAGTAGAACTCGAGCCGCTGCACGATGCCGAAGCGGTCGCGCAGCGGCGCGGTCAGCAGGCCGGCGCGGGTGGTGGCGCCGATCAGGGTGAACGGCGGCAGGTCCAGCTTGATCGACCGCGCGGCCGGGCCCTCGCCGATCATGATGTCGATCTGGAAATCCTCCATCGCCGGGTACAGCACTTCCTCGACCACCGGCGACAGGCGATGGATCTCGTCTACGAACAGTACGTCGTGCGGCTGCAGGTTGGTCAGCAGCGCGGCCAGGTCGCCGGCCTTCTCGATCACCGGACCGGAGGTGACGCGCAGGTTCACGCCCAGCTCGTTGGCGATCACGTGGCTCAGCGTGGTCTTGCCCAGGCCCGGCGGTCCGAAGATCAGCACGTGGTCGAGCGCTTCGCCGCGTCCCTTCGCCGCCTGGATATAGATGTCCAGCTGCTCGCGCACCGGCTTCTGGCCCAGGTATTCGTCCAGCCGCTTGGGCCGGATGCTGGCCTCGATGGCGTCGTCTTCGCGCGTGGCGGAGGAAGTGATGATGCGGTCGGCGGTCATGCGGCCATTATGACGGACGGATCCGTCCCGCGACCCTTCGATCAGGCCGCCACGTTGCCACTCGTGCCCGACCTGCGGGTCAGCCGGCGGTACGACACGTGCCACAACCACTCGAGCGGCCCCCGCTTCCAGCGCCGCTGCCATATGTGGCAGAACAGCATCACGCAGGCCGCGACCAGCAGGTAGATTCCCACGGTGGCCGACACCGCCCAGGCATCCGGCACGCGTCGCGCCAGCCCCAGACCCCAGTCGTAGCAGAGCGCCGACGCAAGCAGGTTCTGCAGCACATATCCGGTCAGGGCCATGCGACCCACCTCGGCAAGGCGGCGCCCCCCTACACCCGGCTGCGGACGGTGGTGGAAGGCCTCAGCCACCGCGGCGAGCAGGCCCATCGCGACGATCGGCGCCGTGCCGTAGCGACCGGCCATGATGCCGGCGTCGCCGCCGAACACGCCCAGCGCCATGTCGAGGGGCCATGCGATGCCCAGCCCCATCCCCATCAGCCAGCGGCGCAGGCGCGCACCGCGCGCCTCGAACACGCCCGCGTCGAGCAGCCGCGCACCCAGCAGGAACAACGCCACGCTCATCGGCGCGATGAAGAACATCTCTTCGCGGAACAGCCAGACATTGTCGATGCGCGAGCGCACCATGTCCCACCAGCCCGTCGACGCGACAGCGGTCACTCCACTCGAGATGTCGCCACCGAAGATCGCCAGTGCCAGCACGATCAGGCCCAGAAGCAGGAAATGCACAGCGGCGGCAGCCGCCAGCCAGGCAGTCCTGCCACGGCTTCCCAGACGCAGCATGAAGGCCACGACCACCGAGGTGAGTGCATAGCCCATCAGCACGTCGAACTCGACCACGAACAGATAGTTCAGCACGCCATCGACGAACAGCAACGCTGCGCGCACCAGGTAAGGACCCGGCCAGCGGATGCCGGCCGCGATCGCCGATCGCTGCTGCAGGGCGATGCCCATGCCGAACATCAGCGCCAGCAGGCCGAGGAACTTGCCCTGGGTCAGCTGCTGCAGCGCCAGCGTGCCCCAGTGCATGCCGTCCGACTGGCCCCAGCCGGTCTCCAGGTAACCAAGCAGGCCGCCCGGGTACATGAAGATCCAGATGTTGGTACCCAGCGTGCCGAGGATGGCGATGCCCCGCAGCACGTCGAGCACGGTCAGGCGGTCATGCGGCAGCATCCTGCGTCCTTGCGTGGGCGAGAGCCGAGTTTACGGCCGATCCCGCGCCTTTCCGCGCGGTCAGATCTCGACCTGCGCGCCCAGTTCCACCAGCCGGTTGCCGGGAATGCGGAAGAACCCGGTCGCCGGCGCGGCATTGCGGTGCATCGCGGCGAACAGCTTGTCGCGCCAGAACGGCATGCCGCCCTGGCGCCGCGCGACCACGGTTTCGCGGCTGGCGAAGTACGTGGTTTCCATCGGATCGAAGTACACGCCTCCCTGATCGCAGGAGCTCATCAGCGCCTGCGGCACATCCGGCGTTTCGGCGAAGCCATAGCTGATGACCACGCGGTAGAAGTCGTCGCCGATCGGATCGATCTTCAGCCGCTTCTTCTTCGGCGCATACGGCACGGTCAGCGTCTCGACCGTCAGGAACACGTTGCGCTCGTGCAGCACCTTGTTGTGCTTGAGGTTGTGCAGCAGCGCGTGCGGCACCACGCCCTTGTCGGCGGTCAGGAAGATCGCCGTGCCGGGCACGCGCACCGGCGGCGCCAGCATCAGGCCGGGCAGGAATGTATCGAGCCGGATGCCTTCCTTCTGCACTTCGCCATGCAGCAGTTCGCGGCCGCGGCGCCAGGTACGCATCATGGTGAAGGCGGAAATGCCGATGAACAGCGGCACCCAGGCACCGATACCGGTCAGCAGTTTCGCCCCGTTGGCGAACAGGAACGCCAAGTCGATCAGCAGGAACACCGCGCACAACGGCAACACCCACTTGCGCGAGTCGGGCCAGCGCGTATACGCCACGATCGCCAGCAGCAGCGTGTCGATCAGCATGGTGCCGGTCACCGACAGGCCGTAGGCCGTGGCCAGCGCCCCGGAACTCTGGAAGCTCAGCACCAGCACGATCACCGCCAGATACAGCACCAGGTTGACCGACGGCACGTAGATCTGGCCGATGGTGTCCTTGGAGGTGTACTTGATGTGCAGGCGCGGCAGATAGCCGAGCTGGATGGCCTGACGCGTCACGGAGAACGCGCCGGTGATCACGGCCTGCGAGGCCACTGCAGCGGCGGTCGTGGCCAGCACCAGCATCGGGATCTGCGCCCAGTCCGGAATGGACAGATAGAAGGGATTGGCCACCGCTTCGGGATGGCGCAGCAGCACGGCGCCCTGGCCGTAGTAGTTCAGTACCAGCGCGGGCAGCACGAAGCCGAACCAGCCCCAGCGGATCGGACGCTTGCCGAAATGCCCCATGTCCGCGTACAGCGCCTCGCCGCCGGTCACGGTCAGCACCACCGCGCCCAGGATCAGTACTGCATGCCAGTCGTGGGTGGTGAAGAAGTGCCACGCCCAGTACGGATTGAGCGCCGCGAGTACCGACGGATTGTGGGCGATGTTGTACAGCCCGAACCCGGCCAGCACGATGAACCAGGTGATCATCACCGGACCGAAGGCCTTGCCGACCTTGGCCGTCCCGAAGCGCTGGAAGGCGAACAGGCCGGTCAGGATCAGCAGGCTGATCGGCACCACCCATTGCTTGAAGACGGGCGACACCACCTCCAGTCCTTCGACCGCGCCCAGCACCGTGATCGGCGGCGTGATCATGCCGTCGCCGAAGAACAGGGCCGCGCCGAAGATGCCCAGGATGCCCACCGTGTAGCTCATGCGCGAGCCCTTGGCCAGGCTGCGCTGGGCCAGCGCGGTGAGCGCCATGATGCCGCCCTCGCCTTCGTTGTCGGCGCGCATGATCACGATGACGTACTTGAGCGTCACCACCAGCAGCAGCGACCAGAAGCCCAGCGACAGGAGACCACGCACGGTGTCCGGATCCGGCGTCAGGCCGAAGTGCGGGTGGAACATCTCCTTGATCGTGTACAGCGGGCTGGTGCCGATGTCGCCGAACACCACGCCGACCGCGCCAGCCACCAGCGCGACCATGCCTGCCTGCGAATGACCGTGCGGGCCGGCGCTGCCGGACTCGGCGGGGGAAGGATGTGGGGTGGACATGGCGGCCGGCAGGGTAGCGCTGGGAAAGTGA
Source organism: Pseudoxanthomonas sp. (assembly GCF_035999195.1). Classification (NCBI taxonomy): domain Bacteria; kingdom Pseudomonadati; phylum Pseudomonadota; class Gammaproteobacteria; order Lysobacterales; family Lysobacteraceae; genus Pseudoxanthomonas; species Pseudoxanthomonas sp. The sequence continues at coordinate 638,799 of NZ_DASYGY010000004.1, read as the reverse complement.
AGGGATGCTCTAGGACGAGGACGACGGTCAGCGCAGCGCGGCCTGCAGGGCCTTGCGGATGATCGTCGCGGCATCGTCGCCGGGCGCGGTGGCGTCGCGCGCCATCCGCGTGGCTTCGGCCGGCTTGTAACCCAGCTGTTGCAGGGCGATGGTGGCTTCGGACTGCGGATCGGCCGGCAGCGCGGTGATGCCGCCCACGCCGGTGCCCATCAGGTCGGCCGCGCGGTCGCGCAGTTCCACCACCATGCGCTCGGCGGTCTTCTTGCCGATGCCGGGGATGCGCGTCAGCGCGGTGATGTCGCCGGCCTGCACCATGCGCGCGAACTCGTCCACGCTGGCGCCGGACAGCACGGCCAGCGCGATCTTCGCGCCGATGCCGGTGACCTTCTGCACGTCGCGGAACAGCCGCCGCTCGCCCTCGCGCAGGAAACCGTACAGCGACACGCTGTCTTCCTTCTGCGCATAGTGGGTGAACAGCAGCACCTCGCGACCGACATCCGGCAGGTCGTAGAACGTGCTCATCGGCGCTTCCAGTTCGTAGCCCACGCCACCCACGTCGATCACCAGCCAGGGCGGCGACTTGTACGCTAGGATGCCGCGCAGACGTCCGATCATGGAAAAGCTCCTGCGTTTCCCTTCTCCCACCGGGAGAAGGTGGCGCAACGCGCCGGATGAGGGCCGAGCCGAGTTCGCAGCGGCGAACAGCGGAACGCGGCCAACGACACGGATCGGGTGCCATCCAGACTCCGGCTGCCCTCTCCCCAACCCCTCTCCCGCCGGGAGAGGGGCTCGCTCTGCGGCCGCCGCCCCATCATTTCCTGCTCCAGGCCAGTTGCGACCCCACACCCAGTCGTTTGGCGGTGGCGCGTACATGCGCGTGGGTGATGGCGACGGCCAGTGCGTCGGCGGCATCGGCCTGCAGTTTGCCCTGCAGGCTGAGCAGCAGGCCGACCATGTGCTGTATCTGCGCCTTCTCGGCGCTGCCGCGGCCCACCACGGCCAGCTTCACTTCGGTGGCGGCGTACTCGTGCACCGGCAGGTCGCGCAGCACCACCGCGCTGATGGCGGCGCCCCGCGCCTGCCCCAGCTTCAGTGCCGAATCCGGATTGCGGGCCATGAACACTCTTTCGATCGCCACTTCGTCAGGTGCCCACGTGGCGATGATCTCACCCAGCCCGTCCAGCAAACGACGCAACCGCAACGGAAAGTCGCCCTCGCCCAGCAGCACCAGCGGTGCGTGGTAGACATGCGTGGTCTTGCCCGCCGCGTCGACATCGATGATGCCGATGCCGGTGCGCTGCGAACCAGGATCGATGCCGAGGATGCGGGTCATGGGAGCCGGGATTGGGGATTCGAGATTCGGGATTCGAAACCGGCGGACGCGGAACTCGACGCCAGGGCCAGGGGAGAACGCTGTTGCGAATCTCCAATCCCGAATCCCCAATCCCATCCGTCAGGCATACGCATCCGCGCCCAGGTCGGTGTTGGAATAGACGTTCTGCACGTCGTCCAGGTCTTCCAGCATGTCCAGCAGCTTCTTCACCTGCAGGGCCGTCTCGCCCTCGACGCGGATGTCGTTGTCGGCGCGATAGGTGGTCTCGGCATGGTCCGGCGCCAGGCCGGCGGCGGTCATCGCGTCCTTCACCGCCTGGAAGGCGTCGGGCGTGGTGACGACATCGATCGACCCATCGTCCGGATACACCACGATGTCGTCGGCGCCCGCCTCGATGGCGGCTTCGGTGATCTTCTCTTCGTCGGCGCCGGGCGCGTAGCTCAGCACGCCGAGGCGCTTGAACATGAAGGCCACCGAGCCTTCGGTACCCATGTTGCCGCCGTGCTTGCCGAAGGCGTGGCGCACTTCGGCCACGGTGCGCACGCGGTTGTCGGTCAGGCAGTCGACGATCACCGCGACGCCGCCGGGCGCATAGCCTTCGTAGCGGATCTCCTCGAACACCACGCCTTCCAGCTCACCGGTCGCCTTCTTGATGGCGCGCTCGATTACGTCCTTCGACATGTTCGCCGACAGGCCCTTGTCCACCGCCGCGCGCAGGCGGGGGTTGTTGGCCGGCTCGCCACCGCCGGCGCGGGCCGCCACGCCGATCTCGCGGATGATCTTGGTGAAGATCTTGCCGCGCTTGGCGTCGGTGGCGTTCTTGCGGGCTTCGATCGACGGGCCTCTGCCCATGGGGGATTCCGGAGTGCACTGACAAGGGCGCGGATTATACGCGCCCGCATGCAGCCGTCAGTCCTGGCCATCGAACCGGCCATCCCGCAGGAAACGCGCCGCCTGGCGCGCGGCCTCGGCGGAAAACACCAGGCCGGTATGGCTGGACGGCACCACGCAGTGCGCCGCCAACCCGGGCAAGCGGGTTTCGTCGAGCCCCACCGTGCCGTCGGACGCACCCTCGAACCGCGTCAGCAGGCGCCCGACACCGCGCGCGACGTTGCCCGCCACCATGCCGACCGCCACGCCGCCCTCCCAGGGCGGACACCCCGTCTGCAGCAACGGGCCACTGCGCCCCAGCACCGGCGCCGTCCACGGCCAGCGCCCTAGACTGCGGGCGGTGCGGCTGCCGCACAGGGGCGAGCCGAGACAGACCATCCGCTGTACGGGCAGATCGGGGCACCGACGCAGCGCCTCCAGCCCGATCAGTCCACCGAGGCTGTGCCCGACCAGGTGCACCGGCGGGCCGTCCCTGAGCTGGGCGATGAGCGCGGCGATGGCGGGCTCCGGCCCGCCCAGGATGCTGGGATAGCCGAAGACCTCGACCTCGAAGCCCTCCTGACGCAGGCGCCGGGCCAACGGCGTCAGCCATGACTTCGCATTCCAGATGCCATGTACCAGCACGACGCGCGGCGGAGATTCCCGGTTCGCTTTCATGTGACGCAGTGTCTGCGAAGCGGCATGCATGCGCCAGCGTGGTTCAGTGCACGACCTGCTGCCGCTTCCACTCGCGTGGCGACGCGCCGGTGTGCGCCTTGAACGCGCGCGACAGCGCCGCCTCGCTGCCGTAACCCACGTCCGACGCCACCACCTTTAACGGCTTGCCGTGACGCAGCGCCTGCTGCGCCAGGCCCACGCGCCAACCCTGCAGGTACTGCCCCGGCGTGATGCCGAGCGCCTCGCGGAACTGCGTGGCGAACACGCTGCGCGACATGCCGGCCACGCGCGCCAGTTCCTCCAGCGTCCACTCCTTCGCCGGCGCTTCGTGCATGGCGACGATCGCGTTGCGCAAGCGCGGATGGCCCAGGCCGGCCAGCATGCCGCCCTTCACCTCGCCGCTTTCCATCAGCTGGCGCAGCACCTGGATCATCACCACCTCGAACAGGCGGTTGACCAGCGCCGTGCGTCCGCAGCGCTGGGTGAAAGCCTCCTCGAACAGCAACGCCAGCACGTCCTGCGCACCGTGCAGCTGGTCCAGCGGCAGGCAGACGACCTCGGGCAGCGCGGCGCAGATCGGGTTCTGCTCGCCGCCCTCGAACCGCAGCGTGGCGCAGGTCATGTCGGCGCCGCGCACGTCGTCGCTGACGAACCGGTGCGTCAGCGCGCGCGGGAACAGCAGCAGGCTGGGTTCGTCGATCCGCAGCGAGGTGCTGCCATGGAAGACCTCCAGCGGCCCGCGCCGGATCAGATGCAACTGGCCCGCCCCGGGCTCGGCCTCGAGCGTGTTGATGCCGCACAGCGCACCGGCATTGAACACCTGCGCGCTGACCGAGAACCGGTCCAGCAGGACGGCAAGGCGGTCCACCATGGCGAAACTCCTGATCAAGTTTTCAGGATTCTACATCACCATGCGTACAGGACGACGGCGCAAAGTACACCTCACCGGACGGCCACCCGCCGGACCACCCCAACCCACCCAAGGAAACCGCCATGTCCATCGAAAAGATCCTCTACACCGCCACCGCCACCGCCTCGGGCGGCCGCGAAGGCCAGGCCACCTCGTCCGACGGCGCGCTGGACGTCAAGCTGACCACCCCGCGCGAGCTGGGCGGCGCCGGCGGCGACGGCACCAACCCGGAGCAGCTGTTCGCGGCCGGTTATTCGGCCTGCTTCCTGGGCGCACTGAAGTTCGTGGCCGGCAAGCAGAAGGTCGCCCTGCCCGCGTCCACCACCATCACCGGCAAGGTCGGCATCGGCCCGATCCCCACCGGCTTCGGCATCCAGGCCGAACTGACCATCGCCGCCCCGGGCGTGGATCGCGAACAGCTGCAGGCCCTCGTCGACGCCGCCCACATCGTCTGCCCGTACTCCAACGCCACGCGCGGCAACATCGACGTGACGCTGGTGCTCGCCGACTGACCTCTTTCCTGACCCACCACCTTTCGCAGGAACCGCACCGATGAACGCTCTGACCCGCACTATCGCCACCACGCTGCTGGCCGTCGCCACCCAGGCCAGCCTCACCGCCCATGCCGCACCGGCGACCGCGCCGGTCGCCGTCGAACGCACCGCCAGCACCCTGACCACCGCCGACGGCGTGCAGCTCTACTACAAGGACTGGGGCCCGAAGGACGGCCCGGTCGTCACCTTCAGCCACGGCTGGCCGCTGTCCTCGGACAGCTGGGAATCGCAGATGATCTTCCTGGCCTCCAAGGGCTACCGCGTGGTCGCCCACGACCGCCGCGGCCATGGCCGCTCCAGCCAGCCCTGGGACGGCAACGACATGGACCACTACGCCGACGACCTGGCCACCGTGATCAACACGCTGGACCTGAAGGACGTCACCGCGGTCGGCTTCTCCACCGGCGGCGGCGAAGTGGCGCGCTACATCGGCCGCCATGGCACCGGCCGCGTCAGGAAGGCCGTGCTGATCAGCGCCGTGCCGCCGCTGATGCTGAAGACCGCCGACAACCCCGGCGGCCTGCCGATCGAGGTGTTCGACGGCATCCGCAACGGCTCGCTGGCGAACCGCTCGCAGCTCTACCTGGACATCGCGTCGGGCCCCTTCTACGGCTTCAACCGCCCCGGCGCGAAGGTCTCGCAGGCCCTGATCGACAGCTGGTGGGCGCAGGGCATGCAGGCCGGTCACAAGAACACGTACGACTCCATCGCCGCGTTCTCGGCCACCGACTTCCGCAGCGACCTGAAGAAGTTCGACATCCCGACCCTGGTCATCCACGGCGACGACGACCAGATCGTCCCCATCGACGCCTCCGGCAAGGCCTCGGCCGCCCTGATCAAGAACGCCAAGCTGATCGTCTACTCCGGCGCACCCCACGGCCTGACGGATACGCACAAGGATCGCGTCAACCAGGACCTGCTCGACTTCCTCCAGAAGTAAGTTCGGACACGAAGACAAAGCAACGGCCGCACATGCGGCCGTTCGCTTTTGATCTTCGGTGACTCTCTAAACAGCCAGCTTCTGCTGGTCATTCCCGCGAAGGCGGGAACCCCGTGCCGGTGCTTTCCATGGCCGGAAGTCGCTGGATCCCCGCCTTCGCGGGGATGACGGCCGTTGCCCGGACTCTCGGTGAGACCGATACGTTCGCCAAGTCGATGCCCCAGTGGACCCGCCAGACCGGAAAGGGGACGGACAAGACTGCCGACCGTTTTCCGCAAACCATCAGCGACTTTCCGAACAACCCGGCTTTCGCTCGTCGTTCCCGCGAAGGCGGGAACCCAGTGTCTTTGCCTTCAGTGGCCTGAAGTCGCTGGATCCCGCCTTCGCGGGGAAGACGGCTGTTGTTCAAGCACCACTTAGCCACCCCACGCGCCAGCTGGCCCGTTAAACCTGAAAGGAGGCGGATTCGGCTGCGCCGTTTTCCGCAAACCATCAACGATCTTCCGGACAATCCGGCGGTTGTTCGTCGTTCCCGCGAAGGCGGGAACCCAGTGTCTTTGCTTTCCATAGCCGGAAGTCGCTGGGTCCCCGCCTTCGCGGGGATGACGGTAGCTGCTCCGCTTGCTGCGCCCCCAATGCACCCACAAGCCCAACAGACCCGGAGGGCGGCGGACAGGGATGTCCGCCGTTTTCCGCCTCGCCAGGATGGCGAGTCGGAAAATCCCGTTAGCAATGACACGGTGGGATTGCTTCGTCGGGGAATGGCCTTTCTTTTGGTGACTTTTCTTTGGCCAGACAAAGAAAAGTTACCCGCTGGCCCGAAGGGCAAGCGGAAGCCCATTGCCGGAAACTTTTGGACGCGCTGCGGCGCGCGACGATTCGAGGTAGCTGCTTAACGCGGGGCGCGGCCAGACAAATAAAAATTACACGCTGACCCGAAGGGCCAGCGGAACGCTCTTGTCGGTCAGACATCGGCAGAAGCCGCACGCCTCAGGATGAACTCATCATCCAGCGTCTTCCCCACCGGGAACTTGTACTCCCCCACCCGTACGAATCCCTGCCGCTCATAGAACCGCTGCGCACCGAAGTTCTCCGACCACACCCCGATCCACACCGTCCGCGGCCCGTCCTTCAACAACCACCGCTCGGCCTCTGCGAACAGCTTCCCGCCCCAGCCACCGTTCTGGTGCGACGCCAGCACATACAGCCGCTTCAGCTCGCCATCGCCGGACTGCACATCCGGATGCGGCAGCCCGCACGGCCCGGCCGCCGCATGGCCGACCGCGACGCCATCATCCTCCAGCAGCCACACCGCGTAATCCGAGTGGGCCAGGATGACCCGCTGCTTCTCGACCGCATAGGCATCGGCAAGAAAGGCCGCAAGATCCTCGGCCGGATACAGATGCCCGAAGGTCTCGGTGAACGTGCGAGACGCCAAGTCCGACAGGAGCGCGGCGTCCTCGACGGTGGCGCGGCGGATCCCCACGCTCACGCGTCCTCTTCTTCCTCGTCCCCTTCCTCGTCCCCTTCCTCGTCCCCTTCCTCGGACTCGTCCTCCTCGTCGGAATCCTCGTCCTCTTCCTCTTCGTACTCTTCTTCGTCTTCTTCCTCGTAATCGTCTTCGCCGAAGTCCTCGCCGTCCCAGCGGCCCTGGCCGTCCGGCACGAAGGTCACCGCCATCGACGCCGGCGACGTGCCGACACGCACCAGCCAGCCACCGAACACGCGCGCGCGTTCCGTCACCAGGCCCGCATCGGCGCCTTCATTGCCCAGGCGTTCCCACTCCAGCGAAAAAGCAAACTCGGTCATTGCGCGGTTCTCTCGATCAGTCTTTCTTCGGACGCACTTGGATGTGCACTTCCGCCAGCTGCTCATCCGGGATCGGCGACGGCGCGCCGGTCATCAGGCACTGGGCGCTGGTGGTCTTGGGGAACGGGATGACGTCGCGGATCGACTCGGTACCCGCCATCAGCGCGGCGATGCGGTCGATGCCGAACGCGATGCCGCCGTGCGGCGGCGCGCCGAAGCGCAGCGCGTCCAGCAGGAAGCCGAACTTGGCTTCCGCCTCTTCCGCACCGATGCCGAGCAGCTCGAACACCGCACTCTGCATGTCGGGGCGGTGGATACGGATCGAACCACCACCGATCTCGTTGCCGTTCAACACCATGTCGTAACCGCGCGATACCGCCGTCTTCGCGTTCGCACGCAGGTCGTCGATGTCGTCCACCGCGGGTGCGGTGAAGGGATGGTGGAGCGCGACATAGCGCTGCGCCTCGTCGTCCCATTCGAACATCGGGAAGTCGGTGACCCACAGGGGCTTCCAGCCGTCCTGCACCAGGCCGAAGTCCTTGCCGGCCTTCAGGCGCAGCGCGCCCATGAAGTCGCTGACCTTGTTGTAGCCGCCCGCACCGAAGAACACGATGTCGCCGTTGCCGGCGCCGACGTGCTTCACCAGCGCCGCGAAAGCGTCTTCGGCGAAGAACTTCCGGATCGGCGAGGAGATTTCGCCAGCCTCGTCGATCTTGATGTAGGCCAGGCCCTTGGCACCGTACTTGGCGGCGTGCGCGGCGTACTCGTCGATCTGCTTGCGGCTGAGCGACGCCCCGCCGGGGATCCGCAGCGCGGCGACGCGTCCGTCCGGATCGCTGGCCGCGGCGGTGAACACCGCGAATTCGCTGGATTTCACCAGCTCGGCCACGTCGACCAGTTCCAGCGCGATGCGCAGGTCCGGCTTGTCCGAGCCGTAGCGACGCATCGCCTCCGCCCACGTCATGCGCGGGAACGGGTTGGCCAGCTCGACGTCCATCACGCCCTTGAAGATGTCGCGGATCATGCCTTCCACGGCGTCCTGCACGTCGCGCTCGCGCACGAAGGCGAACTCCATGTCCAGCTGGGTGAATTCCAGCTGGCGGTCGGCGCGCAACGCCTCGTCGCGGAAGCAGCGCGCGATCTGGTAGTAGCGGTCGAAGCCGGCCACCATCAGGATCTGCTTGAACAGCTGCGGCGACTGCGGCAGCGCGTAGAACTCGCCCGGATGCATGCGCGCCGGCACCAGGAAGTCGCGCGCACCCTCGGGCGTGGCCTTGGTCAGGATCGGCGTCTCGATGTCCTGGAAACCGCGCGCGTCCAGCCAGCGGCGCAGTGCCTGCACCAGGCGGATGCGCGTGCGCTGCTTGCGCTGCATGTCGGCGCTGCGCAGGTCGAGGTAACGGTACTTCAGGCGGATGTCCTCGCCCGGGTTCTCGTGGTGGTGGAACGGCAGCGGCTCGGCCTTGTTGAGCACGGTGATGTTCGTGGCGATCACTTCCACCTGGCCGGTACGGATCTTGGTGTTGACGGCCTCGCGCGTACGCACGACGCCCTCGACCTGCAGCACGTCCTCGTAACCCAGCGATGCGGCCACCTTGAACACCTCGGCATTGGACGGGTCCACCGTCACCTGCACGATGCCTTCGTGGTCGCGCAGGTCGATGAAGCAGACGCCGCCGAGGTTGCGGGCGACGTCGGTCCAGCCGCAGAGGGTCACGGTCTGGCCGATCATGGCCTCGTCGACGAGGCCGCAGAAATGGGTACGCATGGGAACTCCAGGGGGTCATCCGGACATCGCCGGAAGGGGTGCAACGGCCGTCGGCCGTCCTAGCCGGCTAGTTTACCTGCTCCCCCGACCGGCCTCTGCTCCGGATTAACATTCCCGGCGTATGCTGGCGCCTCCCCAGGAGGGTGCCGCCATGAAGAAGCCGTTGTTGCAGTCCGTTTTCGTACTGTTGCTGGCCCTGGCGGCCGGCAGTGCCTTCGCCCAGATCGCGCCCAGGGCCTACGCGCCCGAGAACCTGCGCACGCTGTCGGTGCAGGACCAGACCCGCGTGATCAGCCTGGAGTACTCCGAACAGTCGCGCGGCCGCCGCATTCCGGACGACCAACTGCGGTTCTACCTGGACCAGGTCAACCGCTCCAACTGGACCTTCAGCCGCATCAAGCAGGACATCGCCCAGTCGCTCGGCGGCAACACCGGGGGCTGGAACCCGAACCCGCCGCCTTCCGGCGGCCAGGTCACCTGCGAGAGCAAGGACAACCGCCGCCGGGAATGCACGACCGGGTTCCGCCGGCATGCGGTCCTGGTACAGAACCTGTCCGGCACGCGCTGCGTCGAGGGTCAGAACTGGGGCAGCGGCAATGGGGTGGTGTGGGTGGACCGCGGTTGCCGCGGCCGGTTCGCGGAGGGCTCGGGAGGCGGCTGGGGCGGCGGCAGCGGCTCCACGGTGGTGTGCGAGAGCGCCAACAATGCCTATCGCGAATGCCGCACCCCCTTCCGTGGACGCGCGGTGGTGCAGCGCAACCTGTCATCGACCCGCTGCAGCGAGAACCAGAACTGGGGCCAGCGCCAGGGCATGATCTGGGTGCGCGGCGGCTGCCGGGCGGAGTTCCGCGACTCGGGCAATGGCGGGGGCGGCGGCGGCAACAGCGGCTACACCATCACCTGCAGCAGCGACGACAACCGCCGCAGGACCTGCGCCTACGACCCGCGCCAGGGCCGGCCGATCCTGCAGCAGCAACTCTCGAACAACAGCTGCCGCGAGGGCTACAGCTGGGGCTACACGGGCACCCAGGTGTGGGTGGACCGCGGCTGCCGCGGCCGCTTCGGGCCACGCTGAGTCCGGTGAGGGAGCGCTGGGGCCCGTGCCCGTCATCCCGGCGCAGGCCTGGATCCAGGGACCCGCTTTGACGGAACCGTACGATACGGCGTCGTGCGCACGGCGCACGCTACCGATCGATAACGCCGGAGCCGACCCGGACCCGTCATCCCGGCGAACGCCGGGACCCAGCGACTTGCTTTGACGGCGTTGCACGACAGGAAGGGCATACAACGTCCGCTTGGGTCCCAGCGTTCGCCGGGACGACGGCGTTGAATTGGCGCTGACTTTCGTCGTCCCAGCGAACGCTGGGACCCATTGCGGCTGTTGCTCGCAAGCGCAACGCAGTGAGGCCTCTCCCTCACCCGTCCTCGCTGCTGCCCCACGGCGCCAGCGGCAGCGCGACAGGCGTGGTCAGGTCGAACTCCACGCGGAACAAGCGCCCGTTCGGGCGGCTGAGTTCGTAGACGAAGGTCTCCGCCGGCACCAGTTCCATCGCCCAGGTATTGGTCACCGAGGCTGTCAGACCCCCGCGCCGGAACATCGCGATGGATTCCGCATCCACCGGAAACGCCTGTCGCTGGGCCGTCCCCGCGACCGCCGTGTCGCCGCCGTACATCGTCACCGCATCCGGACTGCCGTCCTCGTGGCGGTGGTCGTGTTTCAGCCGCAGACCCGATCCTGTCCGCGTCAGCACCCACGTCCGCGAGTGGTCGTCGCCGACATGGAACGGCACGCGGATCTCGCGCGTCGGGTCGTCGCAACCGCGCACATGCATGACCAAGGCCTTGCCCTCGAACGGATCGGGCGTGGTCGAGGCGGGCTGGTTGGCGGTGATGCGGCCGGCGTAGGCCTTGCCGCAGTGATCGGCCAGCGACGCGAGGAACGCATCGGCCGGCGTCGACGCCGGCACATCCGCAGTCGACGTGGCGCAGCCGGCGGCGAGCAACGCCGCACACGCGATCAGGGTCTTCTTCATGGCATCCCTTCGTGGCAGGAAGGGATGCACCTTACACCGCTGGCCTCAGGTCGAGGATGTCGAGGACGGGGCCGCCGGCTTGGACTCGGTCTTCGCCGGCGCGCTTTCGGCTTTCGCGGGCGACGACTCCGCCGGCTTGGCCTCGCTGGACGGCTTGGCGCCCTCGCCACCGTCGGCCAGGTTGCGCTTCTTGTCGCCGTCCTTCTTGAAGTCGGTCTCGTACCAGCCGCTGCCGGCCAGCCGGAACGACGGCGCCGTCACCTGCCGCTTCACCGCCTGCGCACTGCAGGCCGGGCAGGTGTCGGGATCCGGATCGGACAGCTTCTGCAGCCGGTCGAAACTGTGGCCGCACTGGGTGCATTCGAAGGCGTAGATGGGCATGACAGGTTTGGGAAGCGGAGTGAACCGGCACGTGTCTGGGGTCGGGAAAGGCGAGAATCAAGCCTCGTCGTACAGCGCCGACCAGGCCTCTTCGGCCTTGGCGAGCTGCTGTTGCAGCGCCTCCCGGTCGCGGCCCAGGCGTGCGGCGAGATCGGCATCGGCGTAGCTGGACGGGTCCGCGAGCTGCGCGTCCACCTCGGCCAGCTTGGCTTCCAGTTCGGCGACCTTGGCCTCGGCGGCGGCCAGCTTGACGGGATTGACCTTCTTCGCGGGTGCGGGGGCAGGCTTGGGCGCCGGCGCCGGTTCGCTGCGCAGCGGCTTGCTGCCCTGTGCGGTGGAGCGGGTGCGCAGCCAGGCCGCGTATTCGTCCAGGTCGCCGGCGAACGGTTCGACCTTGCCGTCGGCCACCCGCCAGAACGTGTCGCAGACCAGGCCGATCAGGTGGCGGTCGTGCGAGACCATGACGATGGCGCCATCGAAGTCGCTGAGCGCTTCGGCCAATGCTTCGCGCATTTCCAGATCGAGGTGGTTGGTCGGTTCGTCGAGCAACAGCACGTTCGGCTGCTGCCAGGCGATCAGCGCCAGCGCGAGTCGCGCGCGCTCGCCGCCGGAGAAGCCGTCGACCGGCTCGAACGCGCGATCGCCGGGGAAATTCCACTTGCCCAGGAAATCGCGGAACGACTGGTTGCTGGCGTCCGGCGACAGGTCGCGGAAGTGGTCCATCGGCGACTGGCCCTCGTGCAGCGACTCGACCGTGTGCTGGGCGAAGTAACCGATGCGCAGGTCCGGATGCGCCATGCGGTCGCCCGCCAGCACCGGCAGTTCGCCGACCAGCGACTTCACCAGTGTGGTCTTGCCGGCGCCGTTGGGGCCCAACAGGCCGATGCGCTGGCCGGCCTCCAGGCCGAAGCCGACGTTGTGCAGGATCACCGCGTCCGGACCGTAGCCGGCCTCCACGTGGTTCAGGCGGATCAGCGAAAACGGCAGCTTGGCCGGCGGGGCGAACTCGATGCGGAATTCGCGCTCGGCACGCACCGCCTCGGTACCGGCCAGCTTGGCCAGTCGCTTCATGCGGCTCTGCGCCTGCGCCGCCTTCGAGGCCTTGGCCTTGAAGCGGTCGATGAAGCTCTGCAGGTGCGCGCGTTCGGCCTGCTCCTTCTCGTGCGCGATCTGCTGCTGGCGGAGCTGCTCGGCGCGCTGGCGCTCGAAGTCGGTGTAACCGCCGGGGTACAGCTTGGCGCCGCCGCCGTGCAGGTGCAGCGTATGCGTGGCCACGTTGTCGAGGAATTCGCGGTCGTGCGAGATCAGCAGCAGCGTGCCGGGATATTTCAGCAGCCACTGCTCCAGCCACAGCACCGCGTCCATGTCGAGGTGGTTGGTGGGTTCGTCGAGCAACAGCAGGTCGCTGGGCATCATCAGCGCGCGCGCCAGGTTCAGGCGCACGCGCCAGCCACCGGAGAAGGACGACACCGGACGGTGGTGCGTATCGGCCGGGAAGCCCAGGCCGTGCAGCAGCTTGCCGGCGCGCGCTTCGGCGTCGTAGGCGCCGATTTCGGCCATCTTCTGGTGCGCGTTGGCCACGGCTTCCCAATCCTCGCGCGCGGAGGCGTCGGCCTCGGCCTGCAGGACCGCCGCGACCTCGGTGTCGCCCCCCAGCACGAACGACAGCGCCGGATCGGGCAGCGAGGGAGTCTCCTGCGCGACGCTGGCGATGCGCACCTTGCCCGGCAGGTCGAGGTCGCCCTTGTCGGCTTCCAGTTCGCCCTGCACGGCGGCGAACAGGCTGGACTTGCCCGCGCCGTTGCGGCCCACCACGCCCACGCGATAGCCCGCATGCAGGGTGAGGTCGACATTTGACAGCAGCAGGCGCTCGCCACGACGGAGCGCGAAATTACGAAGGGAGATCAAGAAACAACCTAAGGGGATTTGGGCGGAAGCGGCCACGTAGTTTATCGATAGCGCACCCGCTCACACTTGTTAACAAAGCATTGACACGCCCTTCCCGCCCCTGTAACCAGAACAGGTAGCACCTAAGTCCATGGTTTCAAAGGAAACTTTGCAAGCCCTGATCCACTTGAAGTCGTACTTCGCTGTCCTTCCCGGAGCTTCCCCCATGACCCGTTCGCTGTCCCCCCTGACCCTCGCCATCAGCTTGGCCCTGGTCACCCCCGCCACGTTCGCGCAGGAGTCGGCCCCCGCCGAGGCCCGCACTCTCGATACCCTGATCGTCACCGGCACCCGCGTCTCCGACCGTACGGTGGCCGAATCGCAGTCGCCCATCGACATCATCACGCCGGAAGTCCTGCAATCGACCGGCACCACCGAGCTGGCCACGGCGCTGGCCCGCGCGCTGCCCTCGCTGAACTTCCCGCGTCCCGCCGTCACCGACGGCACCAGCGGCGTGCGCCCGGCGCAGCTGCGCGGCCTGTCGCCCGACCAGGTCCTGATCCTGGTCAACGGCAAGCGCCGCCACATCTCGGCGCTGGTCAACGTCAACGGCAGCATCGGCCGCGGCTCGTCGGCGGTCGACCTCAACGCCATCCCGGTGTCGGCGATCGAGCGCGTGGAGGTGCTGCGCGACGGCGCCTCTGCGCAATACGGCTCCGACGCCATCGCCGGCGTGGTCAACATCGTGCTGAAGGGCGCCGGCAAGGGCGGCAGCCTGGCGATCGACGTGGGCGGCTACTCCGCCGGTGACGGCGGCAATACACAACTCTCCGGCGATACCGGCGTGTCGTTCGGCGACGGCCGCGGCTTCGTCCATGTCGCCGGGCAGCTGACCCAGCAGGACGAAACCAACCGCGCCGGCCCGTACCAGGGCACGGCACCGAACACGGGCAACAATCCCGCGGTGGGCCAGGTCGCCTTCGTCTACGGCGATCCCCAGGTCGATGCCGGCGCCGTCTCGGCCAATGCCGGTTTCGACTTTAGCGACAACGTCAGCGCGTACGCCACCGCGATCGCCAGCAATCGCGACATTGTGTCCTTCGCCTTCTATCGCTCGCGCAACCACAGCAGCCAGGGCGCGCTGCTGGCCCAGGTCTACCCGGACGGCTACGTGCCCGAGATCAACCAGCTGTCACAGGACCGTTCGCTGGTCGCAGGCATCAAGGGCGACACCGAGAGCGGCTGGAAGTGGGACGTCAGCTACAACTACGGCTACAACCACCTTAAGTTCTACACCCAGAACAGCATCAACTACAGCCTGGGCGCGAGCAGCCCGCACCGCTTCTACGACGGCGCGCTGGAGTACACCCAGAACGTGTTGAATGCCGATGTCAGCAAGCCGCTGGAGATCGGCCTGGCCTACCCGGCAACGCTGTCGTTCGGCGCCGAATACCGGCAGGAGAAGTGGAACCAGTCGCCGGGCGAACTCAACTCGTACACCGGCAGCGGCGCGCAGGGATTCGCCGGCTTCACTCCTGTCAATGCGGTGCATTCGGACCGCGACAGCTATGCGGCGTACATCGGCCTGGAAGCCGATCTGACCGAGAAGTTCTCCGCCGGCATCGCCGGGCGCTACGAGGATTACTCCGACTTCGGCAGCGAGGTGTCGGGCAAGCTGTCCGCGCGTTACGCCTTCACCGATGCGGTGGCCCTGCGTGCGACCGTGGCCAGCGGCTTCCGCGCACCGGCGCTCGCACAGCAGTACTACCAGGTGGTGACCTCGCAGTACAACGCGTCGCTCGACCGCTTCTTCGAATCCGGCACCTTCCCCGCGACCGGCCCGGTCGCGCAGGCCCTCGGTGCCGAAGCGCTGACCGCGGAAACCTCTCTGTCCTACGGCTTGGGCCTGGTGCTGCGGCCGGTGGACAGCCTGTACGTCACCATCGACGCCTACCAGATCGACATCGACGACCGCATCGTGCTGTCGTCGAACCTGCTGCTGGGCGGCAACGCGGCGGCGCAGGCGCTGCTGGCAAGCCTCGGCGTCAACGGCGTCACCAGCGCGCGCTACTTCACCAATGCCGCCGACACCCGCACGCGCGGCGTCGACGTGATCGCACAGTACACGGTGCCGTTCGAGAACAGCAGCCTCGCCCTGACCGCCGGCTACAACTACAACAAGACCGAGATCCAGCGCATCGCGCCGAATCCGCAGGAGCTGACCGCGCTGGGCGCCAATCTCTTCCGCGTCGGCCGCGACGAGCAGGGCCGCATCGAGGAAGGCTATCCGCGCGACAAGGCCACGCTGACCGCGGCCTGGAAGCTGGCCCGCTGGGACTTCACCTTCGGCGCGACCCGCTATGGCGAGTTCACCACGCGCGTCAGCGAGACCGGCAACCCCGTCAACGACCAGACCTATGGGGCGAAGTGGATCCTGGATGCGTCCACCAGTTTCCGTCCCAGCGAGAACTGGACGCTGACGCTCGGTGCGGACAACCTGCTGGACGAGTACCCTGACCGGACGATCTTCCCGAACTCTAACAGCGGGCAGTTCCCCTACAGCAGCCAGTCACCGGGCGGGTTCAACGGCGCGTATGTCTACGGGCGCATCGCCTACAAGTGGTGATGGGCGTCATCGCCTGATCCATCCGGAACGCCCCGCCCCGCGCGGGGCGTTTCCGTTTGCGCGCAGTGAGGTGCGCACGAGCGCGCGTGCACCCGCGGCTAGTTTTCGTTTGCCGCAGGGCGCTCGCATCGGCGACACTCGATCCCCATGACGAGGAAAGCCGCCATCTATGCCGCATGACACCGACCTGATCAACATCATCGCGGTGGGCCTGGGCCTGGCCTTCGTGCTGGGTGCGATCGCCCACAAGCTGCGGTTCTCGCCGCTGGTCGGTTATCTGCTTGCAGGCATCTTCGTCGGCCCGTTCACGCCGGGCTTCGTCGCCGACCAGGAACTCGCCACGCAGTTGTCCGAACTGGGCGTGATGCTGCTGATGTTCGGCGTGGGCCTGCACTTCTCGCTGGAAGACCTGCTGGAGGTGAAGGCGATCGCCATTCCCGGCGCGATCGTGCAGATCGCCGTCGCTACCGGCCTGGGCTGGGCGCTGGCCTGGGGCATGGGTTGGACGCCGCTCAACGGCTTCGTGTTCGGCCTGGCGCTGTCGGTGGCGAGCACGGTGGTGCTGTTGCGGGCGATGGAGGAGCGCCGCCTGCTGGAGACGCAGCGCGGCCGCATCGCGGTGGGCTGGCTGATCGTCGAAGACCTGGTGATGGTGCTGGCACTGGTGATGCTGCCGGTGCTGGCCGAGACCTTCGGCCCGGAAAGCGGCACGGAAGGCGCCAGTTTCGGCACGTTCGCCGTCGCCATCGCGTGGACCTTCATCAAGCTGGGCGCGTTCGTGGCCTTCATGCTGCTGGTCGGCCGCCGGGCGATTCCCTGGACGCTGGAAAAGATCGCGGCGACCGGCTCGCGCGAGCTGTTCACCCTGTCGGTGCTGGCCATCGCCCTGGGCGTGGCGTTCGGGTCGGCCACGATGTTCGGCGTATCGTTCGCGCTGGGCGCGTTCTTCGCCGGCATGCTGCTCAACGAATCCGAACTGAGCCACAAGGCGGCCAACGATTCGCTACCGCTGCGGGATGCCTTCGCGGTGCTGTTCTTCGTGTCGGTCGGCATGCTGTTCAACCCGGCGATCGTGGTGGCGCATCCGTGGCAGGTGCTGGCCACGTTCGCCATCATCGTGCTGGGCAAGTCGGTGGCGGCCTACTACATCGTCAAGGCGTTCAAGCACCCCACCGGCACGGCGCTGACCATTTCGGTGAGCCTGGCGCAGATCGGCGAGTTCTCCTTCATCCTCGCCGCGCTGGGCGTGGCGCTGAAGATCCTGCCGCCGGAAGGCCGCGACCTGATCCTGGCCGGCTCGCTGCTGTCGATCATCGCCAATCCGTTCCTGTTCACTTGGCTGGACCGCTGGCAGAAGAGGCAGGAAGCGCTGGCACCGGTGCCGGCGGAGCCGGAGGTGCGGCCCGGGCCGTCGCTGGACGTCACCGGCCACGCCATCATCATCGGCTACGGCCGGGTGGGCAGCGAACTGGCCCGCGTGCTGCGCGACCGCGGCGTGCCGCTGATCGTCATCGACGACAATGGCGACCACGTCGCCCGCGCGCACGATGCCGGCATTCCGGCGATCCGCGGCAGCGCCGCCGCCGACCGGGTGCTGGCCGAGGCGCACCCCGAACGCGCCAAGATCGCGGTGCTGGCGATTCCGCAGCCGCTGGAAGCCGGCGAAGCACTGGCCAAGCTGCGCGCGATCAACCCCGGCCTGACCCTGCTGGCGCGCGCGCACAGCGAGGGCGAGGTGAAGCATCTGCTCGAGCATGGCGCCGACGGCGCGGTACTGGCCGAACGCGAACTGGCGTTCTCGCTGGCCGAAATGGTGATGTCCACGCCGCCCTACCGTCCCCAGCGCGTGGCCATCTGAGTCGACGTCATTCGCGGGAGGCGGCGGCTTCGGCGGCCGTTTCCGCCAGCACGTCGGCGAGCGGACGCGGCGCGCCGTAGAGGTATCCCTGCACGCGGTGTACGCCCAGGCGACGCAGGCAGAATTCGGTGTCCTCGTCCTCGACGAATTCGGCCACGGTGGTCGCGCCGAACGCCTTGGCCACCGCCACCGAGGCCTGCACCACGGCATAGTCCTTGCCGAGCTGGGCGACGTTGCGCACGAACGAACCGTCGATCTTGATCACGTCGACCGGCAGTTCCCGCAGCCGCGCGAAGCTCTGCATGCCGGTGCCGAAATCGTCGATGGCGATGTGGCAGCCCAGCGCCTGCAGGTCGGTGAGCAGATGGCTGGCGGCGGCCGTGTTGGAAATGGCGGCGGTCTCGGTGACCTCGAAGCACAGCGCGCTCATCGGCAGCGGCGAACCGGCCAGCAACGTGCGCAGTTCCACCTGGAAGCTCATCGACGCCAGGCTCTGTCCGGTCAGGTTGATCGCGATCTCCCGGCAGTACGGCAGCGCGCCCGGATTCTTCCGCAGCAGCCGGAACAGCGCGCGCACCACCGCAAGATCCAGTTCGGCACCGCGACCGGCGGCTTCCAGCGGGGCCATGAAGCGGGCCGGCGACATGATCTCGCCCTTCTCGTCCACCAACCGGCACAGCACCTCGCCCGCCAGCGAACGCGGTTCGTCCCGCATGTCCGGCACCAGCTCGCGGATCGGCTGGAAGTACAGCGCCACGCGCTCGCTGCGCAGGCTGGCCAGTGCTTCGGTGGCATCGTGCAGCTGGCGGCGGTGCGTGCGCCGCACCTGGGTGTCGCCGACATCGCTGTAGCGCGGACGCAGCTCGCCGTGCTGGCGCGCCTCGAAGGCCAGATGCGAGGCCGCCAGCACCGCGCCGTCGATCATGCTGGGATGGGTACCGTTGAACGCGGCGACGCCGAGGTAAGGCAGCAGCCGGATCGGTTCGCCGCCGACATCGATCTCCGCATGCTCCACGCGCGCCATCACGCGCTCCCACAGGTCGGCGTCGCGCCCGGGACGCGGCAGCAGCGCGAACTGGCCGGTGCCCACGTAATAGGTTTCGACCAGATCCTCGAGCCGGCGCGCCGTGGCATTCATCGCCTGCGCCTGCGTATCCAGGCCGAACCCGGCCACCAGCGTGTCGGTCTGGTCCAGCAGCAGGTATCCCAGTTCCCGCCGCGGCAGCGGCCGGTCCATCCGCTCGCGCATCGCCTTCAGGTTGGGCAGGCCGGTCACCTGGTCGCGCAGCGTTTCCTCGGACAGCTGGTCGGCCAGCGCGGACCGGTCGCGGTTGGTCAGCCAGAGATAGAGCATCGCCAGCAGCAGGATGTTCATCTCCACCGCGATGTGCAGCAGGTTGAAGAAGCCGACCGGGGTGTTGGCGTATTCGGCCGTGCCGGCCACCATGCCGACCAGCAGGAGCAGGGTGAGCGACAGCGACAGCATGGCCCAGCGCGGCGGCAGCCGCAGCATGCACCAGGCCAGCACGACCAGCAGGGCGAACCGGTAGTCCATCAGCACCGGCGCCGACAGGAAGGACGCACCGCTGAACGCCTGCCGCACCGTCACCGCCGCCCACAGGCTGATGCCCAGCCCCAGCCCCAAGGCCACCGGCCACACCCAGTGCCGGCCGGCGTCGGCGCGCGGGGCCAGGGCGGCGCGCTCCTGCCAACCGATCACCAGCGGCAGGGTCACGACCACCACGCCGAACTGTTTGGCGAAGAACATCTGGAACGCCGTACTCACCGCGTCGGCCGGCGAGGACAGCAGCACGACGCTGAGGCCCAGCACGGCCGTCACCAGCGGATAGAGCAGCAGGCCGATGCCCGCGAAACGGATCAGGTCATCGCGCTGCACGCGCGCGCCGCGCCTGCGCGGCCATCCCATCCAGCGCACGCACAGCAGCGTCCAGGCGTACTGCAGCAGATAGCTCCCCGCCCCCCACGCCAGCATCCAGGTGGGACGCCCGCCATCGAACAGGTACATCTGCCGGAACGTCCAGCCGACGAACGTCACCACGAAGCAGCCGGCCACCACGCGCGCGTCCCGCGCCAGCATGGCGATGGCCAGCAACAGGCCGGTATGGAGATGGATCAGGGAGGCGTCGGCGACCTCGCCGAAGAAGTCGATGCGGTAACGCACCGCGATCTGCTGCAGCAGCAGGCACATGCCGCCCAGCAGGAGCACTTGCATGCTCCCGCCCAGGCCACGCACCGGCTGCCCTGCATCGTCGGCCATCGGTCCGTCCTTGCCGCTGTACGCGCTCCGCCGGAGCGGAGACCGCACGACGCGCGCCTGCCCAAGTGCAGGCCGCCCCTTAACGTACTACCACGCACTGAGGGACGGAAGCAGGACATGCCCGCCACAACCGTCCGTCAGCGGACCACCTCGAACGCCAGCTGCCCGCCCTCGGCGCGTACCCGTACCGTGTCGCCGGTACCGAACTCGCCGGCGAGGATCTTCTGCGCCAGCGGATTCTCCAGCTGCGCCTGGATCGCGCGCTTCAACGGCCGCGCGCCGTAGACAGGATCGAAACCGACGTTGCCCAGCAGCATCAGCGCCGAGTCGTCGAGTTCCAGCACGATCTGGCGCTCGGCCAAGCGCTTGGCCAGGTACCGTGTCTGGATGCGGGCGATCTCGCAGATCTGCGCCTTGTCCAGCGGATGGAACACCACGATGTCGTCCAGCCGGTTGATGAACTCGGGGCGGAAGTGCGCCTGCACCACGCCCATCACCGCGGCCTTCATCTGCGTGTAGCTCTCGGGCGTGTCGTCGGAAAGTTCCTGGATCAGGCTGGAGCCGAGGTTGGACGTCATCACGATGACCGTGTTGCGGAAGTCCACCGTGCGCCCCTGCCCATCGGTCAGGCGACCGTCGTCCAGTACCTGCAGCAGGATGTTGAACACGTCCGGATGCGCCTTCTCGACCTCGTCCAGCAGGATCACGCTGTACGGGCGACGACGCACGGCTTCGGTCAGGTAACCGCCTTCTTCGTAGCCCACGTAGCCCGGGGGCGCGCCGACCAGGCGGCTCACCGCATGCTTCTCCATGAACTCGCTCATGTCGATGCGGACCATCGCGTCGCTGCTGTCGAACAGGAATTCGGCCAGCGCCTTGCACAGCTCGGTCTTGCCGACGCCGGTCGGGCCCAGGAACAGGAACGAGCCACTGGGGCGGTCGGGATCGGAAATGCCGGCGCGCGAACGGCGCACCGCGTCGGACACCACCTTGATCGCCTCTTCCTGGCCGATCACGCGGCCGCGCAGCGACTGCTCCATCTGCAGCAGCTTCTCGCGCTCGCCCTCCAGCATCTTGCTGACCGGGATGCCGGTCCAGCGGCTGACGACCTCGGCGATCTCCTCGTCGGTGACCTTGTCCTGCAGCAGGCGGAAGCCCTTCTGCTCGGCCTCCTGCGCGGCCGCCAGCTGCTTTTCAAGCTCCGGCAGCTGGCCGTATTGCAGTTCGCTCATCCGCGCGTAGTCCTGCTTGCGCTGCGCGGCCTCCAGTTCCAGCTTCACCCGCTCGATCTGCTCCTTGATCTTGGTCGCACCGGTCAGCGTGGCCTTCTCGGCCTTCCAGATTTCCTCGAGATCGTTGAACTCGCGCTGCAGCGATTCGATCTCGGTTTCCAGGTCGGCCAGGCGCTGTTTCGACTGCGCGTCCTTCTCCTTCTTGAGCGCCTCGCGCTGGATCTTGAGCTGGATCAGCCGGCGCTCCATGCGGTCCATTTCCTCCGGCTTGGAGTCGATCTCCATGCGGATGCGGCTGGCGGCCTCGTCCATCAGGTCGATGGCCTTGTCCGGCAACTGGCGGTC
Source organism: Pseudoxanthomonas sp. (assembly GCF_035999195.1). NCBI lineage: Bacteria > Pseudomonadati > Pseudomonadota > Gammaproteobacteria > Lysobacterales > Lysobacteraceae > Pseudoxanthomonas > Pseudoxanthomonas sp. Next base: position 617,297 of record NZ_DASYGY010000004.1, on the reverse strand, counting down.
GGCGATGTAGCGATGGCTCAGCGTCGCGGCAGCGACGATGGCCGGGTCGGTGATCTCAACGCCGTGGTGCACGGCGTACTTCTCCTTCAACCCGCGCAGGATGGCGATGGTGTCCTCGACGCTGGGTTCGCCGACGAACACCTTCTGGAAGCGGCGCTCCAGCGCGGCGTCCTTCTCGACGTACTTGCGGTATTCGTCCAGCGTGGTGGCGCCGATGCAGTGCAGCTCGCCGCGCGCCAGCGCAGGCTTGAGCATGTTGCCGGCGTCCATCGAGCCCTCGGCCTTGCCCGCGCCGACCATCGTGTGCAGCTCGTCGATGAAGAGGATGATCTGGCCTTCGTTCTTGGCCAGGTCGTTGAGCACGGCCTTCAGGCGCTCCTCGAATTCGCCGCGGAACTTGGCGCCGGCGATCAGCGCGCCCATGTCCAGCGACAGCACGCGCTTGCCGCGCAGGCCTTCCGGTACCTCGCCGTTGACGATGCGCTGCGCCAGGCCTTCCACGATGGCGGTCTTGCCCACGCCGGGCTCGCCTATCAGCACCGGATTGTTCTTGGTGCGGCGCTGCAGGACCTGGATGGTGCGGCGGATTTCCTCGTCGCGGCCGATCACCGGGTCCAGCTTGCCGATCTCGGCGCGCTCGGTCAGGTCGATGGTGTACTTCTCCAGCGCCTGGCGCTGGTCCTCGGCATTCTCGGACTGCACTTTCTCACCCCCGCGCAGACGCTCGATGGCGGCGCGCAGCTTCTGCTTGTCTGCACCACTGGCCTTCAGTTCCTGGCCGGCGGCGCCGCTGTCGTCCAAAGCGGCCAGCAGGAACCACTCGCTGGCGATGTAGGTATCGCCGCTGTCCTGCGCCAGCTTGTCGGTGACGTTGAGCAGGCGCGACAGGTCGTTGCCGATCGAGAGATTGCCGGCCTGGCCGGTGACCTTCGGCAGCTTCTCCAGTGCTTCGCCCAGCCGCTCGCGCAGCACGGGCACGTTGACGCCGGCCTGCGCCAGCAGCGGACGCGTGCTGCCGCCCTGCTGTTCCAGCAATGCGGTGAGCACGTGCACCGGTTCGATCATGGTGTGGTCGCGGCCCACGGCCAGCGACTGCGCGTCGGCCAGCGCCTGCTGGAAACGCGAGGTCAGTTTGTCCATCCGCATCGGGAGAACCTCAAGGGAAGTGGGGCCGGCGAACGCCAGTCGATGCTACCCAGATGCGGTTAAGCGGCGGTGTTTCAAGTCCGGCAACGACCGGAGTTCACGCAGGGTGGGCCCTGGCCCACCGCTTTCGCGCATGTATCGGAAACGGCGGGCCGAGGCCCGCCCTACGGCTTCTTCTGCAGGGACAGCAGACCCAGCAGCACGGCCAATGCGGCATAGGCACCCGCGAACTGCCACAGGATCGTCGCGCGCAGGCCCTCCACGTCCCACGGCAGGTAGATGCCGCCGCGCGGATCCACCGAGTGGATGATGCCGAACAGCGTCAGCACCGCGCCGACCAGCAGTGCGACCACGGCGCGGCCGTCGCGACCGTCGATCATCGCCACCAGTGCGGTGGTCCAGATCATCGCGGTGATGATGAAGCCATTGCCCAGGGTGACGATGGTGGCCAGGTCCGGCAGACCGTGGCCGTCGACGCCTTCGTACAGGCCGGCGAAGCGGTCCGGCGCGATCCACGCCGGATTGCCGAACTTGATCGTCAGCAGGTACGCCACCGACGGCAGGAAGCCCAGTGCCACCGCGATGGCATGCTTGCGCGGCGTTTCGGTGAACGCCTGCACGGTGATGTCCAGGCCGACGTAGACGATGATCGGCGCGAGCACGGCGACGGGCAGCCATTGCACCAGCCCCGACACGTAGCCGAGCACGCCGCCGAGGCCGATGAAGAGGCCGGTCAGCAGCGTGTAGCCCTTGCGCGCGCCCATGTGCTTGTACGCGGGCTGGCCGATATAGGGCGTGGTCTGCGCAACGCCGCCGCAGAAGCCGGCGACCAGCGTCGACACCGCTTCGGCCAGCAGCACGTCGCGCGTGCGGTAGTCGTCGCCCGCGGCGCGCGCGCTCTCGCTGACGTTGATGCCGCCGACGACCATCAGCAGCCCGAACGGCAGCAGCAGCGGCAGGTAGGGCGCGGTGTAGGCCAGGCCGTCGAGCCAACCCAGCGTGGGCAGCGGCAGCGTCACCGCCAGCGGCACCGCCTCCGGCACCTTGAAGCCCGGCGCGCCGAAGCCCGACAGGCCCAGCGCGTAGTACAGCGTGGTGCCGACGATGAAGGCGAGCAGCACGCCGGGAATCTTCACCGGCAGCCTGCCCTTCGCCACCAGCACGTACAGCAGCAGACCGAAGGTGACGAAGCCGACGATGGGCTGGCGCAGCGTTTCGATCAGCGGCAGGAAGCCGAGCAGCGTCAGCGCCGCGCCGCCGATGGAGCCGAGCAGGCCGGCGCGCGGCACCGCCCGCGCGACCGCATCGCCGAAGAACGACAGCACCAGCTTCAGCACGCCCATCACCACCAGTGACGCCATGCCGAGCTGCCATGTCGCCGTGGCCGCGGCCTGTTCGTCCATGCCGGCCTGCTTGAAACCGACGAAGGCCGGGCCCAGCACCAGCAGCGCCATGCCGATGCTGGTGGGCGCATCCAGGCCCAGCGGCATCGCGGTGACGTCGTCGCGCCCGGTCTTGGCCGCCAGCCGATGCGCCATCCACGTATAGATCAGGTTGCCGACCAGCACGCCCAGCGCCGTGCCGGGGAACATGCGGGTGAACACCACCTCGGCCGGGAACTGGAAGATGCCGATCAGCGCGGCGGCGATGAAGCCCAGGATGGACAGGTTGTCCACCACCAGGCCGAAGAAACCGTTGAGGTCGCCGGGGACGAACCAGCGGCGCACAGAAGAAACCGTTGCGGTCATGGGGGGCCGGGGAAGGAGAAGGAAAAGAGAGGAACCGAAGAACGCAGGATAAGCCCCCTCCCCCGTTTACGGGGGAGGGCTGGGGTGGGGGCGACGGAGCCGGTCACGCTGTCCGCGACCGACACCATCACGTGTTGCGCTTCACGCGTCAGGCACTGCGGATCCGCACCGCTCATCCACGCGCATGCGCTCTCCCCCATCCCGACCTTCCCCCGCAAGCGGGGGAAGGAGTGGATCGCGTCAGAACGATACGTCCACCGCATGCCGCGACCACAGCACCGACTGGTGCCCGGTGGCCCGCTTCCACGCCAGGCGGATCGCCTCGATGTCGGCCCGGCGCTGCGGCGTGTCTTCGTGCAGCACCACCAGCACCTTGGTCTTCAGGCGGTTGGGCTCGCTCGCGCCACGGAACAGCCATTGCCCATAGGCATCGAAGACGGTCAGGCCGTCCGGGAAGCGCGAGGTCACCTCCTTGTCGAGGAAGGCGCGCCAGGTCGCCTCGGTGATGGGCTCGGCCTGCGGGCGATCCGCCGGTCCCGTCTCTTCGCCCACACCGAAGTAGAGCTCGCTGCGGACCCAGCCACTGGCGGCGGCGGGACGCAGGGCATCGCCCTCCAGCGCGGACGTGGTGGCGGACGCGGGGGACGGCGGCGGCGTGGACGCGCACCCGGCGAGCGCGAGAAGGACCAGCAGCCAGACGGCACGATGCGACATGGGGGAGAGACCTCGTGAAAGAAGGACAGGATGGCGCACGACGCTGCGCCTGCCTTATAACGCGGCGGCATAAGGTGATGGGCAGCGGACATGACCCCGACGCTGTCGGGGCGGCTACTATATCGCTCCATCGCAATGAAGCGATAGACTTCATGCGTCCCTTCCCCTCGCCCCACGAGATTCTTCATGTCCCGCCCTGTCCTTGCTCCGCTCGGCGCCGCCATCGCGCTGGCGCTCGCCCTCCCCGCCTTCGCCCAGACTGCGCCCGCCGGCACCACCGACCTGGATGCCGTCATCGTCACCGGCACCCGCGCCAGTGACCGCACCGCCCTGGAGTCCACCTCGCCCATCGACGTGCTGACCGCCGAGGACATCCGCAAGGCCGGCGTGCTCAACGGCGAACTGGGCAGCGCGCTGCAGGCGCTGCTGCCGTCGCTGAACTTCCCGCGCCAGTCCAACTCCGGCGGCGCCGACCACATCCGCGCGGCGCAGCTGCGGGGTTTGAGCCCCAACCAGGTGCTGGTGCTGGTCAACGGCAAGCGCCGCCACAGCAGCGCGCTGGTCAACACCGACAGCAAGATCGGCAAGGGCAACACGCCGGTCGACTTCAACGCCATCCCGGTCAGCGCGATCAAGCGCATCGAAGTGCTGCGCGACGGCGCAGGCGCCCAGTACGGCTCCGATGCCGTGGCCGGCGTCATCAACGTGATCCTCAATGACGCGCCGGAAGGTGGCGCCTTCGAAGCCAACTACGGCGCACACCACACGAACGTGGAGCCGATCGACCGGACCATCACCGACGGCCAGAGCGGCTTCTTCAGCGCGCAGGTCGGCGACCGCATCGGCGACGGCGGCTTCTTCCGGGTCGGCCTGGAGTACAAGCAGCGCGAGGGCACCAATCGCGCCGGCTTCGACCAGATCCCGTTCTTCGAGGAGCAGACGCCGGACAACATGGCCCTGGCCGGCCAGCGCAACTACGTGCTGGGCGACGGCAGCTCGCGCGACCTCAACGCCTGGCTCAACGCGGCCGTGCCGCTGGGCGAATCCGCCGAGTTCTACGCCTTCGGCACCTACCACCAGAGCGATACCGAAGGCGCCAACTACTTCCGTTACCCCGACGGCGTGGCGAACTGGAAGGAGGTCTATCCGGACGGTTACCGCCCGATTTCCGAGGGCGAGAACCTGGACCTGGCCGGCGTGGCCGGCGTGCGCGGGCAATGGGGCGACTGGGACTACGACGCCAGCCTCAACCACGGCCGCAATGAATTCACCTACCGCCTGCGCAATTCGCTCAATGCCTCGCTCGGCCCGGCCAGTCCGACGCGCTTCAGGACCGGCGACTACGAGTCCGCACAGACGCTCGCCAACCTCGACCTGAGCCGCGTGTTCGGCGCACACACGTTCGCCACGGGCGTGGAGTTCCGCCATGAGACCTTCGAGACCGGCGCGGGCGATCCGGCCTCGTACGCCGCCGGTCCCTTCACCGACCGCCCGACCGGTTCTCAAGCCGGTGGCGGACTGACGCCGCAGGACACCGCCGACCTCGACCGCGACGTGTCCAGCGTCTACGCCAGCCTCAGCAGCCAGTGGGGCGAGAAGTTCAGCACCGACCTCGCCGCACGCTACGAGCATTACGACGACTTCGGTGGCGAACTGACCGGCAAGGCGGCGGCGCGTTATGAATTCACACCAGCCTTCGCGCTGCGCGGCTCGGTGTCGAACAACTTCCGCGCCCCGTCGCTGAGCCAGATCGGCTTCGAATCCACCTCCACCGGCTACGACGCGTCCGGCCAGCTCACCCAGGGTCGGCTGCTGTCGGTGAACAATCCCATCGCCCGCGCACTCGGCGCGCAGGACCTGGATCCGGAGAAGGCGCTGAACCTCAGCCTCGGCTTCACCAGCCGCATCGGCGAGCACTTCGACCTGTCGCTGGACGTGTTCCGCATCGACATCGACGACCGCGTGGCGATCACCGAACGCATCACCGGCGATGCCCTGACCGACTTCGTGCTGGACAACTTCGGCGTGCCCGGCGTGCAGAGCGCCAGCTTCTTCATCAACGCCGCCGACACCCGTACCGAAGGCGCGGAACTGGTCGCCAACTGGCGCCAGCAACTCGGCGACGGCAACCTGCTGCTGACCGGCACCTACAGCTATGCGAAGACCGAGCTGAAGAACATCGCCGCCACGCCGGCCGAACTGCTGGCGATCGATCCGGGCTACGTGCTGTTCGGCGTGGAAGAGAGCAACACGCTGACCGATGCCTCACCGCGCACGCGGGGCATCTTCACCGCCAGCTGGGACAGCACGGCCTGGTCGCTGTTGGGACGCGTCACCCGCCACGGCAGCGCCAAGCGCGTCTTCAACTTCGGCGGCGGCTTCGAGCCGGAACAGACCTATGGTGCGGAATGGCAGCTGGATGCGGAAGTCGAATACCGCGTCTCACCGAAGTGGAGCGTGGCGCTGGGCGGACTGAACCTGACCGACGAGTACCCGGACCTGTCGAGCGCGGACATCTCGTACTTCGGCAACCTGCCCTACGACGTGCTGTCGCCCATCGGCAGCAACGGTGCGTACTACTACACCCGGGTCCGCTACACGTTCTGATCGACCCGGCCGTCATCCCGGCCCGCGCCGGGATGGCGGCGTAGCGTGCGCCATGCGCACGACCGCAGGATCCATACATCGCGCATCGTGCGCACGGCGCACGCTACAGGAAACGCGCGCGTTGCTCGTCCGTCGGCACGTGGCAGGCCGTGGTGCCGAACAAGCGATAGCGGTTGCGCGCGATCCAGCGGTACAGCGGATCACGTACGGCACGCGGCACCCACGCGATAACGCCGGCAAGCCGCCACATGCCACCCAACCCGGTCAGCACGCGCTGGATGGCGTCGCTGTCGGTCCACGCGCGCTCGCCGTCGACCAGCAGGAACGATGCGGGGTTGTCCGGATCCAGTCCATGCCCCGCCAGCAACGCGCGTCCCGCTTCCGTCTGCATCGCCGCGAAACGATAGCGGCCCTCACGGTCGTGCTTCAGCAGGAAACGCACCCAGCCGTTGCACAGCACGCAGATGCCATCGAAGACGATGACCGGCACTCGCGGACTGGATGAATCCCTTGTCGTCACCCAACCTCTCCATCAGACAGGATGATTCCCCTCTCCCCGCGTGCGGGGAGAGGGTGCCAACGGCGGGTGAGGGGCGAGCGGAGCCTGCCACCCATCGCGCCACCGCACAGGCGCAACGCGCGATGCACGGACGCCCGCCCCCCGTGTCGACAAAGAGAAGCGCCCCTCATCCGCCCTCCGGGCACCTTTTCCCCGCACGCGGGGAGAAGGACCGCCATTCACTCGTTGCGTACATCCAGCCAGCCCGTGTAGTGCACCAGCAGTCCGACGAGCGGCAACGAGGCCCACACATCGAACGCGTAGCGCTCGCCATCTGCGGATTCGCGGGCACCCACGCCGGTGAACCAGCGCGCCGGCAGCGACAGGCCGAACACATGCACCCGCACGACACGCCACACGATGGCTTCGTCTTCCATGGCGAGCCGGAAACCGAACCTCGCCAGCCCGAGACGTTCGCACAGGATTTCGTCCTCGCGCCAGAGCCGCGACGGCATCGCGCGGCCACCGATGAAGCGGGTCCAGCGCTCCTCCAGTGGCGAGGCAACGATCTCCACGCACAGTGGACCCGTACCCGCCGATGGAAGGTGCGTGGCCGCCGCGAAGAACCGCGACAGCCATCCGCTGCCGCGCTCCACCTTGACCTCGCCGCGATACCGCTGCCGCCCCTGCGCGACATGCAACGCGCGCACCGGCGCCGGCAGCGTGTCGAACGCCGGTCCCAGCATCTGCGCGAACAGCGCGCTTACGGCTGCATCCATGCCAGCGTGGCGATGCGGCCGCTGCGGCCGTCGCGGCGATGGGAGAAGAAGCGCATGGGCTCGCTGATCGTGCAGAGATCGCCGCCGTGGATATCGCCCGGCGACATGCCGCGCGCGACCAGGCGCCGGCGCGCGAGCGCGGGCAGGTCGGCCAGCCAGTGATCCGGGCGCGTCGGCACGAAGCACGCTGCGGCGCCCGCGTCGTGCGCAACGAAGACATCGAACACGTCCTTCCCCACCTCATAGCGCGCCGGGCCGGCGGCGGGGCCGATCCACGCGACCAGACCGGACGACGGCGTCGTCATCGCCGCCAGCGTGGCTTCCAGCATGCCTTTCGACAGCCCGGGCCAGCCGGCGTGCGCGGCGGCGATCTCGCTGCCGTCCTTCGCGGCGAACACCACGGGCAGGCAGTCGGCGGTGAGGATGGCGAGCACCACGCCCGGCGTCGAGGTCACCAGCGCATCGGCGACAGGCTCGGCGGCATCCGGATCGGCCGGGCCGTTCACGCGCAGCACGTCGATGCCGTGGACCTGCTTCAGCCAGTGCGGCGCGGACGGCAGGCCGGCCAGTTCGACCAGTCGTGCGCGGTTGCGTGCCACGACGGCCGGATCATCGCCGTCGGCCGCGTAGCGATTGCCGAGGTTGAATGTGTCGAACGGCGCCACGGAGTACCCCGCGCCATGCCGCAGCGTGGTGAACGCCTGCACGCCCGCCGGCGCGGGCCAGTCGGCCATCACGACGGGCGCGCGGTTCACCTGCGTTGCGCCTGGCTGTCCGCGCGCAGCGCCGCCAGCAGCGCCACCATGTCCGCCGGCACCGGCGCGTTGACACGCACCGGCTCGCCGCTGACGGGATGGGCGAACTCCAGCGTCTCCGCATGCAGCGCCTGCCGGCGGAAACCGCGCAGCACCGCGATCAGCTCGTCGCTGGCGCCCTTCGGCAGCCGCAGCGGTCCACCGTACAGCGGATCGCCCACGATCGGGTACTTGATGTGCGCCATGTGCACGCGGATCTGGTGCGTGCGGCCGGTTTCCAGCCGGCATTCCAGCGCCGTGTGCGCACGGAAGCGCTCGCGCAGGCGGTAATGGGTCACCGCGTCGCGTCCGTCCTCGCGCACCGCCATCTTCAGGCGATCGCGCGGATGGCGGTCGATCGGCGCATTGGCGGTGCCGCCGGACACCATAGCCCCGACCACCACCGCCAGGTACTGGCGGTGCACGTCGCGCGAGGCCAGTTGCGCCACCAGCGAGGTATGCGCCGGCACGGTGCGCGCCACCACCATGACGCCGGACGTGTCCTTGTCGAGTCGGTGCACGATGCCCGCGCGCGGCAGCGCCGACAACGACGGGTCGCGGAACAGCAGCGCATTGACCAGCGTGCCGGTCGGATTGCCGGCGCCGGGGTGCACGACCAGGCCGGCCGGCTTGTCGAGCACGAAGACGTGGTCGTCCTCGTACAGGATGTCCAGCGGGATGTCCTCCGGCTCGGCGTGGGTCTGGGTGTCCAGCACCACGTCCAGGCTGGCGGTCTCGCCGCCGCGCACGGGGTCGCGCGGGCGCACGACCTGGCCGTCCAGCAGCGCATGGCCGGACTTGATCCACTCTGTCAGGCGCGAGCGGGAGAATTCGGGGAACAGCTCCGCCAGGGCGGCGTCGAAGCGCCGTCCGGCGGCGCTGTCGGGCACGATCGCGGTGCGGGGGGTGTCGGGGATATCGGATTCGGTCATGCTCGAGGACGTCCAGGCAGGCCATGTCCCGGTCCGTATTGGCCGAATGTTCATGGCGAAGGCGGCGCCTAGGCTATCATCGACGGCCTGTTTCCCTGCCGCGGCCTGCCGCCAGCCCATGACCCAGCGTGCCTTCCCCCGCTTCTCCCGCTCCTCCGCGACCTCCCGTCTCGTGCTGCTGGCCGTGGTCGTCGCCTTCGCCGGCACCGGCTGCGGCAAGATCTTCAAGAAGAAGGACGCGGCCGAGAACCAGCCCGTCGAGGTGCTGTACGAGGAAGGCCACCGGGCGATGGTCAACAACAACTGGGACCGCGGCCTGCTGAACTTCCGCCGCCTGATCGCCCAGTACCCGTACGGCCCGTACACCGAGCAGGCGCTGATGGAAACGGCCTACGCCGAGTACAAGGCCGGCAAGCTGGACGACGCCGTCACCACCATCGACCGCTTCATCCGCACCTACCCGACCCATCGCAACATCCCGTACATGTACTACCTGCGCGGGCTGGCCAATTCCAACCGCGACACGGTGTTCCTGCAGAAGGTGTGGCGCCTGGACGCCAGCCGCCGAGACCTGGCGACCCCGATGCAGGGCTACAACGACTTCGCCCGCGTCGCCGAGAACTACCCCAACAGCCGCTACGCCGCCGACGCGCGCCAGCGCATGATCGCGCTGCGCGACCAGTTCGCCCTGCACGAGCTGGACACCGCCATCTACTACCTTCGCCGCGATGCCTGGGTGTCGGCCGCCAGCCGTGCCCGCTACCTGCTGGAAACCTACCCGCAGAGCAGCTACCAGTACGACGCCGTCGCCGTGCTCGCCGAGGCCTATACCAAGCTGGGCAACAAGACGCTGGCCGATGACGCCAAGCGCGTGCTCGAACTCAACGATCCGCAGCACCCGTGGCTGGTCGGCAAGTTCCCGGACTACCCGTGGATGGTGCGCCGCCTGAACCCGTTCGCCGGCGAGAGGTCCAGCAACACGGTGGACCAGCGCAAGGACGACTGATCCTCCGGGCGGTCGCTGCAAGGAAAAAGGGCCGCGAGGCCCTTTTTCGTTTCCGCTGACGGGCGCCGCGCGATCACTCTGCGGCAGCGCCCTTGTCCCAGTCGAAGCGGGTGAGCACCGCCAGCTGGCGCGGCTCCATCACCCCGTTGTGCTCGATCCCGTCGATCACCCAGGTCGGGAACACGGTGACGCCGGCCGAAGCGCAAGCGGAGACCATCGGCGTATTGCGACCGCCCGGCGCGCATTCCACGTAGGGCAGCCGGTCCGCCGCATGGCCGAACGCGCGCTTCTGCCGGCTGCATTCCACGCACCACGACGCACCGTAGAAGGTCGCGCCGTAGTCGGACAGATGCTGCGCCAGCGCCTCCGCGCGCCGGCTTTCCGGCCGCTGGTGCAGCAGGCCGCTCTGGTGGACATGCAGGGCGGCGACGACCAGCAGCACCGGCACGGCCTGCACCGCCCACCAGCGGCCCCAGGCCTGGCCCGGTGCGGCGGCGGGACGACGCACCTGCAGCCACACGAACATCGCCGCGAGCACCGCCAGCGACGCCAGGCAGCCCACGCAGAACGCGTCCAGCACCAGCTTGCCCACCGCCGTCAGGTACACGCTGATCGCCAGGCCCAGCAGCACCAGCCGCCACTGCCGCTGCCAACGCAGCAGCGGCGACGCCTTGCGCGAGAGCGACACCAGCGCGACCACCGCATACAGGCCGAAACCCCACAACGCCATCGGCAGACCGAGCAGGGTGGACCAGCCGCTGCGCTGGATCGCATCGCAGCCGCCATCGCCCGTGCAGAACGCCGACGCCGAACCGCTGCCGGCCGTCCACGTAAGGTAACCGGTGATCATCAGGCCCAGTACCGCCAGCGCCAGCATCACCCTGTCGGGCGGCGTGGCCGGGCGCGGCGCGGGCGCCGCAGGGCGGTCGCGATGCGGTGAACGCTTCTTCTTCCTTGTCATTCCGGTCTCCGTCGCGCGGCCACGCTCACAGCGCGTACCTGTTGGTGATGGGATAACGGCGCTCGCGGCCGAAGGCGCGGCGCGACACCTTAGGACCGGGCGCGGCCTGGTGGCGCTTCCATTCGTTGATGCGCACCAGCCGCAGCATGCGGTCGACGGTGGCGGCATCGAAGCCGGCCGCGACGATCTCGTCGCGCGACTGCTCCTGGTCCACGTAACGGAACAGGATGGCATCCAGCACGTCGTACGGCGGCAGCGAATCCTGGTCCTTCTGGTTCTCGCGCAGCTCCGCGGACGGAGGACGGTCGATGACAGCCGGCGGGATGACCGGCGCGCCGCCGACCGTGTTGCGCCAGCGCGCGAGCGCGAACACCTCGGTCTTGTAGAGGTCCTTGATCGGCGCGTAGCCGCCGCACATGTCGCCGTAGATGGTGGCGTAGCCGACGGCGTACTCGCTCTTGTTGCCGGTGGTCAGCAGCAGCCCGCCGAACTTGTTGCTCAGCGCCATCAGGATGACGCCGCGGCTGCGCGACTGCAGGTTCTCCTCGGTGGTGTCGGCGGGCCTGTCGCCGAAGACCGGGCCCAGCGCGTCGAGGAAGCCCTTTAACGGTGCTTCGATCGAGATCGCCTCGAGTTTAACCCCGAGCGCCGCGCACTGCTCGGCCGCCAGGTCGTTGGACAGGCCGGCGGTGTAGCGCGACGGCAGCCGAACGGCGGTGATGTTGTCGGCGCCGAGTGCATCGACCGCCAGCGCCAGCACCATCGCCGAGTCGATGCCGCCGGACAGGCCCAGCCACACCTTCGAGAATCCGTTCTTGCCGCAGTAGTCGCGGATGCCGCGCACGATGGCGCGCCACGCCAGCGCGTCGCGGCTTTCGTCGCCGTCGTCCATCCATACCACCGGCGTGAACCGGCGCGTGGCGGCATCGAAGTCCACCACCAGCCACTGGTCGGTGAACGCCGCCGCCGCCGGATGCACCGTGCCGTCGCCGTCGGCGACCACGGACGCGCCGTCGAACACCACCGCGTCCTGCCCGCCCACCACGTTGAGGTAGGCCAGCGCCATGCCCGTCTCTCGCGTGCGCTCGGCGATCAGGGCATCGCGCTGCGCATGCTTGTCGCGGTCGAACGGCGACGCATTGGGTACCAGCGTCAGCACGGCGCCCGCCTCGGCGGTGTCGGCCAGCGGTTCCGGGAACCACAGGTCCTCGCAGATCACCAGGCCCAGCGGCACGCCGTTCACCTCGAAGGTGCAGGCACCGCCGTCCGGATCCACGTCGAAGTAGCGGCGCTCGTCGAACACCGCGTAGTTGGGCAGTTCGCGCTTGCGGTAGGTGGTTTCGACGGCACCGTCGCGCAGCACGCTGGCCGCGTTGTAGACCACGCTGCCCGCGCTCTGCGGCCAGCCCACCACGGCGACGATGCCGTGCGTGCCGGCGGCGATCTCGGTCAGCGCGGTTTCGCAGTCGGCCAGGAAGCGCGGCCGCAGCAGCAGGTCTTCCGGCGGATAGCCGCTCACGGCCAGTTCGGGGAACAGCACCACGTCGGCGCCGTACTCGTCGCGCGCCTCGGCGATCATGCGCCGGATGCCCGCGGTGTTCTCGGCGACGGCGCCGACCGGGAAGTCGAACTGCGCCATGGCGATGCGGAGGGTCTGGGTCATTCGGACTCCATCAAGGTAATTCGATGGCATATCCGGCTTCGCGTTGCGCGCGGATGGCCCAGACATGCACGACATCGGTGAGGGGTTGATAGGTGTACAGCACCACGTAGCCGCGCGAATCGCGTCCGATCACCAGTTCCCGCCAAGGGCCCTGGTACGGGCGGCCGATCAGCGGATTGTCTGCCAGGGCATCGATGCCCAGGTAGATCGCGGCGAACCGCGCCTCGGCGTCAGCCGCTTCGTGCTCCCACAGATGCTCGATGATGCGCGCGGCATCGTCGGCGACCCGCTCGGCCAGCAGGATATGCGCCACGGATCAACGATCCACCTTCTTCGCGACGGGACGCGGCGGGTGCTCCCCCCTTGCCAGCCGGAGCATGTAGTCACGCATCTCGTCCCAAGGCACCGCCCTGCCGGTCTGCTCGAAATCCTCCTTACGCCGCAGCGCTTCGGCGTAGAACTCATCGCGGCGCTCCTGCGCCTCGGTCTTTTCGGCGATGGCCTCGAGGATGAAGCTGTGGGTACTGGCCCCGCTGCGCTGCGCTGCGCGCGCGACGCGCGCCTTCAGATCTTCAGGCAGACGGATGGTGGTCGTGGACATGGCTCGACTCCGACGTGGACGGGCCGCGCCACTGTAGCACAAGAGCGCTACACGCTTTCTTGCCATAAAGAAAGCCGCCCGAAGGCGGCTTCCCGCGTGACGCCCGACCGCGAGGCTTACTTCACCAGCTTCGCAATCGCCGCGCCCAGGTCACCTGGCGAACGGACGGTGACGACGCCCGCGGCTTCCATCGCCGCGAACTTGCCTTCGGCCGTGCCCTTGCCGCCCGAGGCGATCGCACCCGCGTGGCCCATGCGCTTGCCGGCCGGGGCCGAGGCACCGGCGATGAAGCCGACGACCGGCTTCTTCACGTGGTGCTTGATGTACTCGGCGCCGGCTTCCTCGGCATCGCCGCCGATCTCGCCGACCATGATGATGCCTTCGGTCTGCGGATCTTCGTTGAACAGCTTGAGGCAGTCGACGAAGTTCAGGCCGTTGATCGGGTCGCCGCCGATGCCGATGCAGGTCGACTGGCCCAGGCCCACTTCGGTGGTCTGCTTGACCGCTTCATAGGTCAGCGTGCCGGAGCGCGACACGATGCCGATCTTGCCCGGCATATGAATATGGCCCGGCATGATGCCGATCTTGCACTCGCCCGGGGTGATGACGCCGGGGCAGTTCGGGCCGACCAGCACGGTGTCGGGATGGGCGCGGGTCAGCACGTTCTTGACGCGCAGCATGTCCAGCACCGGGATGCCCTCGGTGATGCAGACGATGACCTTGATGCCGGCCGCGGCCGCTTCGAGGATCGCGTCGGCCGCGAACGGCGGCGGCACGTAGATGACGGAGGCGTCGGCGCCGGTGCTCCTGACCGCATCGGCGACGGTGTCGAACACCGGCAGGTCGATGTGGGTGGTGCCGCCCTTGCCGGGGGTGACGCCGCCGACGACCTGGGTGCCGTACTCGATCATCTGGGTGGCGTGGAAGGTGCCCTGCTGGCCGGTGAAGCCCTGCACGATCACCTTGGTGTTCTTGTTGATCAGAACGCTCATGGAATCTGTCTTCCTGTAGGGCGGGCCCTGGCCCGCCGTCTTGATGTCTGGATCGGTCGATGGCGGGCCGGGGCCCGCCCTGCGACACGCGTGGGATCAGGCGGCGGCCTTGACCGCTTCAACGACCTTCTTGGCGCCGTCGTTGATGTTGTCGGCCGGGATGATGGCCATGCCGCTGTCGCGCAGCAGCTGCTTGCCTTCTTCCACGTTGGTGCCTTCCAGGCGCACGACCACCGGCACCTTGACGCCCACTTCCTTCACCGCGGCGATGATTCCCTCCGCGATCATGTCGCAGCGGACGATGCCGCCGAAGATGTTGACGAAGATGCCTTCGACCTTGTCCGAGGACAGGATCAGCTTGAACGCTTCGATCACGCGCTGCTTGTTGGCGCCGCCGCCCACGTCCAGGAAGTTCGCCGGCTCGCCGCCGTTGAGCTTGATGACGTCCATGGTGGCCATGGCCAGGCCCGCGCCGTTGACCATGCAGCCGATGTTGCCGTCCATGGTCACGTAGTTGATGTCCATCTCCGAGGCCAGCACTTCGGTCTCGTCTTCCTGGCTCTTGTCGCGCATGGCGACCAGGTCCTTGTGGCGGAAGCTGGCGTTGTCGTCGCTGTTGAACTTGCCGTCCAGCGCGTACAGGTTGCCGTCGTCCAGGATGGCGAGCGGATTGATCTCGACCAGCGCCAGGTCCTTCTCGTTGAAGATGCGGTACAGGTTCACCATGATGCTGGCGAACTGGCCGGCCTGCTTGGCGGTCAGGCCCATCTTGAAGCCGAACTCGCGGCCCTGGTACGGCTGCACGCCTTCGACGAAGTCGACGTTGAGCGTGTGGATCTTGTCTGGCGTCTCGGCCGCCACCTGCTCGATCTCCACGCCGCCCTCGGACGAGGCGATGTAGGTGATGGTGCGGGTGCCGCGGTCGACCAGCACCGACAGGTACAGCTCCTTGACGATCTCGCCGGCGGTGGTCACCAGCACCAGGTTGACCGGCAGTTCGACGCCGGCGGTCTGGTAGGTGGCCATCTTGGTGCCGAGCATCTTGCCGGCGGCCGCCTTCACGTCATCGACGGTCTTGCAGAACTTGACGCCGCCGGCCTTGCCGCGACCGCCCGCGTGGATCTGGGCCTTGACCATCCAGGGGCCGTTGCCTAGGGACTGGGCGGCCGCGACCGCTTCGTCTGCCGTGGCCGCGACTTTGCCGGCCGGGACCGGGATGCCGTACTCGGCCAGCAGCTGCTTGGCCTGATATTCGTGGAAATTCATGCGTCACCGTGGGTAGGGAACAGAAGACATCGCCCGGGCCGGGGCCCCGGGGGCGGCGGCTGGGCGAGCCCCCTATTGTCGCCGACGCGGCCGGGGGGCGCAAAACCCGGGGTCTAAGCCTTTGGTGGCAAAGGCGCGACCGGGCGCGGCGCCGGCCCGCATGCCTATACTGTGCCCCTCGCTACAGGGGAAGTACGCGTTTGCGCCAGGCCCAGTCGCTCCTGTCCCGCATCGAATCGGTCCCGCGCCGCGAGCTGTACTTCTTCGCGCTCTACCGGGTGCTGGAAGCCGGCATCCTGGCGGCGCTGATGTTCAGCCCGCTGGGCAGTGTGCTGGGCCAGCCCCGCCACCCGGACCTCGGCGCGGCGGTCGCCATCGCCTACCTGGTGATGGCGCTGGTGTTCCTCTTCGTCGGCCGCAGCGTGCAGTGGCTGGTCTGGATCGTCTTCAGCAGCGTCTGCATCGACATCGTCGTCGCCGCCCTGATCACCCATGCCCTGCCCAACGCCACCGCCGGCGTGGCGATGATGCTGCTGTTCAACGTCTCGGCGGCGGCGCTGCTGCTGCCGTCCACGCGGATGGCGCTGATCGTGGCGCTCATGGCCATCGCCGGCCTGTTCGGGGAATACCTGGTCACCGCCTTCCATGACCAGAGCGAGAGCCGCTCGCTGGCCGAGGTCATCATGTTCGCGGTCAGCTACCTGGCCCTGGCCTACCTGGCGCACCAGGCCGGCCAGAAGGCGCGCCACAGCCAGGCACTGGCGGAGAAGCGCGGCGAGGAAGTGGCCAACCTGTTCGAGGTCAACGAACTGATCATCCGCCGCATGCGCACCGGCGTGCTGGTGGTGGATGCCGACAACCACATCAAGCTGGCCAACGAGGCCGCCAGCCTGCTGCTCGGCGAAGGCGGCGACGGCCAGGGTGCCGATGGCCAGGGCGTCTCGCTGCTGCATGCCGCGCCGGAGCTCGCCCGCCGCCTGCAGCGCTGGCGCAACGGCTGGCAGACCGACGAAACGCCGATGCAGCTCACCCCCGACCAGCCGGAAGTGCAGCCGCGCTTCGCCCGCCTGCTGGCCGACAGCGAGACCTCGCTGATCTTCCTGGACGACGCCACGGTGGTCTCGCGCCGGGCCGAATCGCTGACGCTGGCGGCGCTGGGCCGCTTCTCGGCCAGCCTGGCGCACGAGATCCGCAATCCGCTGGCCGCCATCAACTATGCCGTGCAGCTGCTGGAGGAATCCCCGCACGTCAACGACGGCGATCGCCGGTTGCTGCAGATCATCCACCAGCAGTGCCAGCGCACCAACGGCATCGTCGAGAGCGTGCTGGGCCTGGCCCGTCGCGAGCGCGCCACGCCCGAGCACGTGGACCTCAACGTGTTCGTCCGCCGCTTCGTGGACGACTACCAGCAGACGCTGTCCATCGAGACCGACACGCTGGAGACCATCATCGGCGCCCGACCGGTGCCGGCGCTGGTCGATCCGCGCCACCTGCAGCAGGTGGTGACGGTGCTGGTGCAGAACGCGCTGAACTACGGCCGCCTGCCGGGCGAGTCCGCGCGCATCCGTGTCCGCGTCTTCAACGCGGAA
>NZ_DASYGY010000003.1 GCF_035999195.1 Pseudoxanthomonas sp. | reverse complement strand
TGGCGGATGCTTTGTCCGTGCTCCCTGGCTTTCCGGACCCGTTGCGAGTCGCGGGCTTCGGGTTTACCTTGGCGCGCATAACAATTCATTCAAGCCGAACCCGCTTCGCGGGTCGGCTTAATTCTGGTGTTATGCGTGGGTTGGCGCATTGATGTTGTCGGCTTCGGTTATGCACTGAGCTCGGCCGAGTCATCAGCTTCGGCGTTGGTCGCTCGCTGACTCATCCGGACGACTGGCATCTCCGCACTTCGCTTCACTCGGCTTTGGACACACCGCGTTCGTGCCGCTCGGCAAAGGATGGCTTCATGACTTTCGGATTTGCGGCACTGTCGGCTTCGGTCTTTGCTGGCCTCGACCTGCTCCGTGCTGGCGGATGCCTGTTCCTTGCTCCCTGCTCTCCAGGACCCGTTGCGGGCCGGCGGCTTCGGGTTTACCTTGGCGCGCATAACAAGTCATTCAAGCCGAACCCGCTTCGCGGGTCGGCTTAATTCTGGTGTTAGGGCCAAGATGAAGCATCTCGCCATCCTGCTTTTGTTGCCGCTTACTTCATTGGCCGAACCGAGACTGGATACGGCAGTGATCCGGATAGCCAAATCCAGTATCACTCCGTCTGGTGAGATCGTAAGCATTGACGGCAACCGGCCACCAGACAGACCGACTTCCGTCATATACATGGCAGGCCCGCGCACCATAGAGTATCGATGCCCCGGCACCAAGACAGGTAGTGCTCCGGCTTCAATGCAACTGGAGCTGAAAGGAGGGATGGTCTATGAGCTTGTATGTCATGGTGCAAAAGCCACGGTGCGTGTCAGTGCACAGGCTTGGCCCTAACAGATCATTCAAGCCGAACCCGCTTCGCGGGTCGGCTTAACTCAAGGTGTTAGGCAGCTGATGAAGCTTTCAAGGTTTAACTGGTTCATTGTCATCTTATCGGCAGCTCTGTCGGTGTTCGGCTTCTGGTCATTTGCAGTAACACTGGCGCCGATCCCGGGACAACTGCTGACCGAATCAGGAACCATTGCATCCGCTGAGGCGCATCGTCGCAAAGGCGGCATCTCAAGCATCCGATTCAAAGTGGCGCCCAGTGGCCGGGAGTTCTCCTACCCGGACATTCTCAAGAACCCGGAAGCTGTCTGGAACAGGATCGAGCGTGGTTACCCCGTCGTAGTGCATTACGCCAATCCAGATGAGCCTGAGCTTTGGGGGTTGCGTGTCTCCGGAGAGAGCTTGATTACTTCCTCCGAGGCATACGCAGCTCGCCGAGAGAATGGCTATTGGGGCTTGGCACTCGGCTTTGGCTTCTTCGCCTCTTGCCTGTATATGTTGTTTGTGGAGGGGCGGCGCCACGCTGCCTAACAATTCATTCAAGCCGAACCCGCTTCGCGGGTCGGCTTAATTCCGGTGTTAGGCCAATGAAGAGACTCTTTCTTTATTTGACTCGTTTGGCCACGATCATCATGGCAATGGCGGAAATTGTTCTGTCACTCCCTCCGATTGCGAGCCTGTACTTAATCTTGTTCGAGGGAGCCCAGCCCGGAGACAGCCTTTCTCCAGAGGGTCTTGTGCTTCCGCTGTACCTGTCGCTAGCTTTGCTTGCTCTTGTTGTCGGCTTGCTCTGGGGCGCTTACGTGGCTGATCGCTTTGCGGTTTCAAGACTGCGAGCATTGGCCTAACAATTCATTCAAGCCGAACCCGCTTCGCGGGTCGGCTTAATTCTGGTGTTAGGCCGCTGATGACAGTTGTAATGATCTACGGGTTCCAAGGTCGCTTTTCCGGTGACTCCAAGTACACCTGGAGCCACCCCGACGTTGGTGCCACTCACAAATGCATGCTCTTCCTTAGGCAGCAATCTGAGGCCTACGACTTCGAGGCAGCGCTAGACGAGTGTGGCCGATACGGCTTTACAAATATTGAAAACATGCGCGGCGGCAAGCTCCAGATAGATGTCCTAAACACGGACCTCTATCGGGGATTCGCTGGCTTCTATGAAGAAGCTCTGAGTTCGGGGGCCGCTCTGGTCTACTATCCTCACAAGGATGCGGCAGATGGCGACGCGGCCTAACAATTCATTCAAGCCGAGCCCGCTTCGCGGGTCGGCTTAATTCCGGTGTTAGGCCGCATGAAAGATAGGCGCATCTCCAAGTTCGTCACCATCTTTGGCTCGCTACTTGGGCTGATTGCTATCGGCTATGGTTCCATTGCGTTGTTCCTTAGCCCCTCGGAGCCGAT
The DNA here is from genome assembly GCF_035999195.1 of Pseudoxanthomonas sp. Taxonomy (NCBI): domain Bacteria; kingdom Pseudomonadati; phylum Pseudomonadota; class Gammaproteobacteria; order Lysobacterales; family Lysobacteraceae; genus Pseudoxanthomonas; species Pseudoxanthomonas sp. The sequence goes on along the minus strand of NZ_DASYGY010000003.1, from coordinate 1,916 downwards.
GCTCGACTGCGGCGCCAAATGCAATACGGAGCAAGCGCTCTTCGACCTGCTCGGGTCACCGCTTTCCAATCTTGTCATTGGATTCGCTTGGATAGCTTCCGGCCTACTAGTGATTGTGGCTATGATCAGGCTGGGATGGGGGCGCAGCTGATGCGTCTGCGGCCTAACAAATCATTCAAGCCGAACCCGCTTCGCGGGTCGGCTTAATTCAGGTGTTAGGCCCCTTGGGGAGAAGACTGCTCAAACCTGAAATTGGCGATCTCTTCGCCATCCCGCTGCCTGATGGCGATCAAGGCCTCGGACAGGTTGTTGCTCGGATCGACGAGCTTGGCGCTGTTGGATGCGCCTTGTTTGATCACAAACATCGTCCGTCTGATTCGGTGCCACCATTGGGCCAGCCTATTTCCGTGGTGCTGTCCACATCAGACCTGCTTCAGCGACGCTATTGGCCGATTCTAGGCAATCGCCCCGTGACAGTTTCCGCCACATATTTCACCTGGGAGGCGTTCCGTGATGCCTATTGGGTTGGCGTATCGATTCAAGGCTCTGGCATCATCCACGAGTTCATGGAGGCCTACCACGGGTTCAGTCCCTGGGACGCGATGGCAGATCCTGATTACTTCACCAAGCTTCTCATCAAGTGCAATAGGCCGCCGAGCGCTTACGTGGTCGGGGCCTAACAAATCATTCAAGCCGAACCCGCTTCGCGGGTCGGCTTAATTCAGGTGTTATGCGTGGGTAGGTGTGTTGATGTTGTCGGCTTCGGTGATGCGTCGACTTCTGCAGCGCTATCGGCTTCGGTGTTGGTCGCTCGCTGGCTCATCCGGGCGACTGGCAGTTCCGCACTTCGCTTCACTCGGCTTCGGATGCATTGTGTTCGTGCCGCTCGGCAAAGGATGGCTTCATGACCTTCGGATTTGCGGCACTGTCGGCTTCGGTCTTTGCTGGCCTCGTCATGTTCCGGGCTAACGGACCGTTCTTCCGTGCTCCCGGTTCTCCCAGACCCGTTGCGGGCCGCTGGCTTCGGGTTTACCTTGGCGCGCATAACAATTCATTCAAGCCGAACCCGCTTCGCGGGTCGGCTTAATTCTGGTGTTAGGCGGCAATGAATCTTCCCCATATCCTACGGAAGCTCTTCTCATCGCCGATCTTCTTTGTTGCTCTTGGCTACTTAGCAGCGATTGCCTCGCTGCTGGCGCAAGACGCGGTGCTTCGAGGTGACCTGATTCCCGGCAGCGCAGCCAGTGACCTGTTGGCAAGCACTATTGTGCCCCTCACCTTCTTTGGGCCCGCAATCGGAGCTGGTCTTGGAGTTCGCAACGTATTGAGTCGCCGGAGACTTGGAGAGAGCGTTCTTGGACTGCTGGCATCGTCGCCCCTTCTACTTCTGTGGGCTCTAGCACTTGTTCGGTCGATTCGCTATGGCATGCTTGCCGCCTAACAATTCATTCAAGCCGAACCCGCTTCGCGGGTCGGCTTAATTCCGGTGTTAGGCCTTGTATGCCGCAGAAACGCAAGCACAAAGTTCATGTTGCCCAGCTGACCGCTGGCGGCAAGTACACCTATCCTTGGATCTCGCACTCAACCGGTGAGGCTGAGTTCACGGCAAGCTATGGCACCTGCTATTACAACGGCCTTGTCCTGGTCCGCGACCACGGCAGCATGTCTGGCGGCAACTACATTGACCAAGCCACAAGCGATGCGTACCGAGTTACCCAGGCCAAGGCCTAACAAATCATTCAAGCCGAACCCGCTTCGCGGGTCGGCTTAATTCTGGTGTTAGGGCTCACGAGCAGCAATCACACAACTTGGAGGTGCACGATGAAAGCTGTAGCCGCATTTGTGTTTCTGACTAGCGTTTCTCTTGCTGCATCGGCTGGCGCCCCCGAGCGCGTTCAGTTCACTGGCACTTTGCA
>NZ_DASYGY010000002.1 GCF_035999195.1 Pseudoxanthomonas sp. | reverse complement strand
ATGGTCATGCCGGGCGACAACGTGAAGATGGTGGTGACCCTGATCAACCCGGTGGCGATGGACGAAGGCCTGCGTTTCGCGATCCGCGAAGGCGGCCGTACGGTCGGCGCCGGCGTGGTGTCCAAGATCATCAAGTGACGTCCTGATCCGGGCGGGCGCTGCCCGCCCGGCTTTGTCGGGCCGTCATCCGCGCGAAGGCGGGGATCCATGGCCTGATGAAGCGACAAGGGCGGACCGGAACCTCGGTCCGCCTTCGCCGTCTAAGGGAAGGTTGTAGTACATCGATACGCCAGTAGCTCAATTGGCAGAGCAGCGGTCTCCAAAACCGCAGGTTGGGGGTTCGAGTCCCTCCTGGCGTGCCACTTCCTTCCCCCGGAGTCCGGAGTCTCGGTACTCCTCCAGAGCCAAAGAGCGACAACTGACTTGAACAGCAAGGTCGAACAATCCAAAGCCGCCACGCCTGCTGGCGACATCGCCAAGTACATCGTGGCGCTTGCGCTGGTCGTGGCCGGTCTGGTGGCGTGGTGGTGGTTCAATGGCCAGTGGGTCGCGCCGGTACGGGCGCTGGCGGTGGTCGCGGGCCTGGTGCTGGGTGCGCTGGTGTTCCTGCAGACCGGCAAGGGTCGCGATACGCGCGAGTTCCTGTCCGAGTCCCGCTTCGAGTTGCGCAAGGTGGTGTGGCCGACCCGTGAGGAAGCGACCCGCACGACCTGGGTGGTCGTGATCGTCGTCATCATCCTCAGCCTGATCCTGGCCGCCTTCGATTTCGGTATTCAGAAGGCGATCGAGCTGTTCCTGAATTTTGGTCGTTGAGGAGAGTGCCGCAGTGAAGCGTTGGTATGTCGTCCATGCCTATTCGGGCTTCGAGAAATCGGTGGCCCAGGCCCTCCGCGACCGCATCGTGCGCGATGGGATGGAGGAGAAGTTCGGCGACGTCCTCGTCCCGACCGAAGAGGTCGTGGAGATGCGCTCCGGCCAGAAGCGCCGTTCCGAGCGCAAGTTCTTCCCCGGCTACGTGCTGGTCCAGATCGAAACCCATGACGAGGGCGGCATCCCGCGGATGGACAGCGAGAGCTGGCATCTGGTGAAGGACACCTCCAAGGTCCTCGGCTTCATCGGCGGCACCGCCGACCGTCCCCTGCCGATCCGTGACGAGGAGGCTGCGGCCATCCTCGACCGCGTCCAGGAGGGCGTCGAGAAGCCCAAGCCCAAGGTGCTGTTCGAGCCGGGCGAGATGGTCCGCGTCACCGACGGTCCGTTCAACGACTTCAACGGCGTGGTCGAGGAAGTCAACTACGAGAAGAGTCGCCTGCGCGTCGCCGTGCTGATCTTCGGCCGTTCGACCCCGGTCGAACTGGAATTCGGGCAGGTCGAGAAGGCCTGATCCCCGCGGTCCGGCATGTTCAGCCGGCGCCGTGAAAGCCTGATATACTGCGCGGCTCCCTGACGGCGATGCCGGGCAGGCGCCGTGGCCGCCTTCGGGTGGCCATTGCTGCGTTCGAGAAAACGCGATGCCGGGACGCGTGATTTTCCCGGTCCGATGGGGAGCCTGTCACCCAGGCGCTAGCACCCGGAGAGTACTCACATGGCAAAGAAAGTTGTCGGTTACATCAAGCTGCAGGTGAAGGCCGGTCAGGCCAACCCCTCGCCGCCGGTCGGTCCTGCGCTGGGTCAGCGCGGCCTGAACATCATGGAATTCTGCAAGGCCTTCAACGCCGCCACGCAGAAGCTGGAGCCGGGCCTGCCGATTCCGGTGGTCATCACGGCCTATTCCGACCGTACCTTCACCTTCATCACGAAGACGCCGCCGGCGTCGATCCTGCTGAAGAAGGCCGTCGGCATCACGTCCGGCTCCAAGCGCCCGAACACCGAGAAGGTGGGCAAGGTCACCCGCAAGCAGCTCGAGGACATCGCCAAGGCGAAGGAACCCGACCTGACCGCGGCCGACCTGGACGCAGCGGTGCGCACGATCGCGGGCTCGGCCCGCTCCATGGGCCTGACGGTAGAGGGTTAAGAGATGGCACAGAACAAGCGACAGAAGGCCATCCTGGCCGCCGTGACCCCCGGCAAGGCGTACGCCATTGACGAGGCCCTGAAGATCGTCAAGACCGCGGTCAAGTCCAAGTTCGTCGAGTCCGTTGACGTCGCCGTGCGCCTGGGCGTGGATGCCAAGAAGTCCGACCAGCAGGTGCGCGGTTCGACCGTGCTGCCCGCCGGCACCGGCAAGTCGGTCCGCGTGGCGGTGTTCGCCCCGGCCGGCGCCAAGGCCGACGAAGCCGCCGCCGCTGGCGCCGAAGCCGTCGGCATGGACGACCTGGCCGAGAAGATGCTGGCCGGCGACATCAACTACGACGTGGTCATCGCCACGCCGGACGCGATGCGCGTGGTCGGCAAGCTGGGTACGGTGCTGGGCCCGCGCGGCCTGATGCCGAACCCGAAGGTCGGCACCGTGTCGCCGAACCCGGCCGAGGCGGTCAAGAACGCCAAGTCGGGCCAGGTGCGCTACCGCACCGACAAGGCCGGCATCATCCACTGCACCATCGGCAAGGCCAGCTTCGAGGACGAAGCGCTGAAGTCGAACCTGCAGGCGCTGCTGATCGACCTGGTGAAGGCCAAGCCGGCCACCTCCAAGGGTCAGTACCTGCAGAAGATCTCGGTCAGCTCGACCATGGGCCCCGGCGTGACCGTCGACCAGTCCTCGCTGTCCCTGAAGTGACGAACTGACCCGCGCGCAAAGCGCGCGGCTTTGTCAGTCCGTCATCCCCGCGGCTTTTGGCAGCCGAATGGCTGCTCAAGCGGGGATCCAGTGACTCGAGCTTTGAGTCACCGGAGAAAAGAAAGTCGCCGGGTTCCCGCTTTCGCGGGAACGACGGCAAAAAATTTTGAGGGCAGTCGCCCAGGCCGGGGTCCCGGTGCAAGCGACAGCCGTCAAAGACCGCAGGTGCGGTCAGCGCGCAACGACGACGGGCACGGAGGCTCGTGTTGGCAGGGAATCGCCGTCGTGGCTAGCGGGATCGCTTAATCCACCCCCGCATGGGAGTGCGCCTGCGCAGATGGTGCCGCCTTCTGGAAGTTTTCTGGTGCTGGCCGCAAGGCCGGCCAGTCAGACAGGCCACCGACGGGACCGCAAGTCCCCGGCATCCAGGATGGACGCCGTCCAGGACCGCGAACGGCAGGAGCCGCGAGCGGAGTCAATAAGTGAGGAGTGTATGGCTCTCAATCTGTCCCAGAAGCAAGAAGTAGTCGCCGAACTGGCAGACGTCGCCGCCAAGGCGCACTCCCTGGTCGCTGCCGAATACGCAGGCACCACGGTCAGCCAAATGACCGCGATGCGCAAGAAGGCCCGCGAGACTGGTGTGTTCTTGAAGGTTGTCAAGAACACCCTGGCCGTGCGCGCCATCGCCGGTACCGAGTTCGAGGTTGTCCAGGACAAGCTCGTCGGTCCGCTGCTGTATGCGTTTTCGACCGAGGAGCCCGGCGCCGCCGGCCGCCTGATCAAGGAGTTCGCCAAGGGCAACGACAAGCTTCAGCCGAAGGTCGTGTCCGTGGGTGGCCAGCTGTATCCGGCCAGCCATGTGGACGTCCTGGCGTCGCTGCCGACCCGCGATCAGGCGCTGGCCATGCTGGCCCGCGTGCTGGCCGAACCCGCATCCATGTTCGCCCGCGCCGTCAAGGCCGTGGCCGATCAGCAGGGTGGTGGCGAAGCACCGGCGGAAGCCGCTGCGGAAGCCCCGGCCGAAGCCTGAGTTCGACGTCTTTACGGTTCTACGAACCCTAATCCCAGATAATTTCCAAAGGTAAACACAATGTCCCTTTCCAACGAACAGATCGTCGACGCCATTGCCGGCAAGACCTTGATGGAAGTGATGGAGCTGGTCAAGGCCATCGAAGAGAAGTTCGGCGTCTCCGCCGCCGCCCCGGTCGCCGCTGCTGCCGGCCCGGCCGCCGCTGCCGCCCCGGTCGAAGAGCAGACCGAGTTCACCATCGTCCTGAAGGACGCCGGTGCCAAGAAGGTCGACGTCATCAAGGCCGTCCGCGCCATCACCGGCCTGGGCCTGAAGGAAGCCAAGGACCTCACCGAGGCCGGTGGCGTGCTGAAGGAAGGCGTGTCGAAGGAAGATGCCGACAAGTTCAAGAAGGATCTCGAAGCCGCTGGTGCGAGCGTCGAAGTCAAGTAAGTCGTATCCGTCGCCGGTTCACTCAGGCGACAACCCGAGGCCGGGGGCGAAAGCCCCTGGCCTTCGGTCGTTTCAACGCGTAGCGATGTAAACGCGAGTTTGTAGTTGGAAGTAGCGGCAGAAGGCGTGCTGGTGCCGGCAATACCAGCGACTTCCAACTGGAAATTCCCCCGTTCGAAAGAATGTCCCCCGTGCGGTCGCGGACGCGCGCCCCACGCTGCCAGAGGCACAGTCACATGACGACATATTCGTTCACCGAAAAGAAGCGCATCCGCAAGGATTTCGGCAAGCAGCGGTCGATCCTCGAGGTCCCATTCCTGCTGGCCATCCAGGTCGATTCCTACCGTGAGTTCCTGCAGGAGCACACCGATCCCGCCAAGCGCGAGGACCGTGGCCTGCACGCGGCGCTGAAGTCGGTCTTCCCGATCGCCAGCTACAGCGGCAACGCCGCGCTGGAATACGTCGGCTACAAGCTCGGCGAGCCCGTGTTCGACGAGCGCGAGTGCCGCAACCGTGGCCTGAGCTACGGCGCCCCGCTGCGCGTGACCGTGCGCCTGGTGATCTACGACCGCGAGTCGTCGACCAAGGCCATCAAGTACGTGAAGGAGCAGGAGGTCTACCTGGGCGAGATCCCGCTCATGACCGACAACGGCACCTTCATCGTCAACGGCACTGAGCGCGTCATCGTCTCGCAGCTGCACCGTTCGCCGGGCGTGTTCTTCGACCACGACCGCGGCAAGACGCACAGCTCGGGCAAGCTGCTGTACAGCGCCCGCATCATTCCTTACCGCGGCTCCTGGCTGGACTTCGAGTTCGACCCGAAGGACGCGCTGTTCACGCGTATCGACCGTCGCCGCAAGCTGCCGGTCTCGATCCTGCTGCGCGCGCTGGGCTACTCCAACGAGGAGATGCTCAACGAGTTCTTCGACGTCAACACCTTCCACATCCTGCCCGAGGGCGTGCAGCTGGAGCTGGTCGCCGAGCGCCTGCGCGGCGAGACGCTGAACTTCGACCTGGCCGATGGCGACAAGGTCATCGTGGAAGCCGGCAAGCGCATCACCGCGCGTCACGTGAAGCAGCTCGAGCAGTCCGGCATCGCCGCCCTGGCCGTGCCCGACGAATACCTGGTCGGCCGCATCCTGTCGCACGACGTGATCGACGCCAACACCGGCGAGCTGCTGGCCGCCGCCAACGACGAGATCACCGACGACCAGCTGGCCAAGTTCCGCAAGGCCGGCGTGGACGCCGTGGGCACGCTGTGGGTCAACGACCTGGATCGTGGCCCGTACCTGTCCAACACCCTGCGCATCGATCCGACCAAGACCCAGCTGGAAGCGCTGGTCGAGATCTACCGCATGATGCGTCCCGGCGAGCCGCCGACCAAGGATGCCGCGCAGAACCTGTTCCACAACCTGTTCTTCACCTTCGAGCGCTACGACCTGTCGAACGTCGGCCGCATGAAGTTCAACCGTCGCGTGGGCCGCAAGGAAACCACCGGCGAGGCCGTGCTGTACGACAAGAAGTACTTCGGCGCGCGCAATGACGAAGAGGCCAAGCGCCTGGTCGCCACGCTGGGCGAGACCTCGGACATCCTGGACGTCATCAAGGTCCTGACCGAGATCCGCAACGGCCGCGGCACCGTGGACGACATCGACCACCTGGGCAACCGCCGCGTGCGTTCGGTCGGCGAAATGGCCGAGAACGTGTTCCGCGTGGGCCTGGTCCGCGTCGAGCGCGCCGTGAAGGAGCGCCTGTCGATGGCCGAGTCCGAGGGCCTGACCCCGCAGGAACTGATCAACGCCAAGCCGGTGGCCGCCGCGATCAAGGAGTTCTTCGGCTCCTCGCAGCTGTCGCAGTTCATGGACCAGAACAACCCGCTGTCGGAAGTCACGCACAAGCGCCGCGTCTCGGCCCTCGGCCCGGGCGGCCTGACCCGCGAGCGCGCCGGCTTCGAAGTGCGCGACGTGCACCCGACCCATTACGGCCGCGTCTGCACCATCGAGACGCCGGAAGGCCCGAACATCGGCCTGATCAACTCGCTGGCCGTGTACGCGCGCACCAACAGCTACGGCTTCCTCGAGACGCCGTACCGCAAGGTCGTGGACGGCGTGATCACCGACGAGATCGAGTACCTGTCGGCGATCGAGGAGAACGAATACGTCATCGCGCAGGCCAACGCGCTGCATGACGCCAAGAGCCGCCTGACCGAGCAGTTCGTGCCGTGCCGCTTCCAGGGCGAATCGCTGCTGAAGCCGCCGAGCGAAGTCGACTACATGGACGTCTCGCCGATGCAGACCGTGTCGGTCGCCGCGGCGCTGGTGCCGTTCCTGGAGCACGACGACGCCAACCGCGCACTGATGGGCGCCAACATGCAGCGCCAGGCCGTGCCGACGCTGCGTGCGCAGAAGCCGCTGGTCGGTACCGGCATCGAGCGCGCCGTGGCGCGCGACTCCGGCGTGACCGTCAACGCCCGCCGTGGCGGCGTGGTCGAGCAGATCGATGCGGGCCGCATCGTGGTGAAGGTCAACGAAGTCGAGATCTCCGGCGAAACCGATGCCGGCGTCGACATCTACTCGCTGATCAAGTACACGCGCTCCAACCAGAACACCTGCATCAACCAGCGTCCGCTGGTGAACGTGGGCGACGTGGTCGCGCGCGGCGACGTGCTGGCCGACGGTCCCTCGACTGACATCGGCGAGCTGGCGCTGGGCCAGAACATGCTGATCGCGTTCATGCCGTGGAACGGCTACAACTTCGAAGACTCCATCCTGCTTTCCGAGCGCGTGGTGGAAGAGGATCGCTACACCACGATCCACATCGAAGAGCTGACCTGCGTCGCGCGCGATACGAAGCTGGGGCCGGAGGAAATCTCCGCCGACATCCCGAACGTCTCCGAGCAGGCGCTGAACCGCCTCGACGAGAGCGGCGTGGTGTACATCGGTGCGGAAGTGCGCGCCGGCGACATCCTGGTCGGCAAGGTCACGCCGAAGGGCGAAAGCCAGCTGACCCCGGAAGAGAAGCTGCTGCGCGCCATCTTCGGCGAGAAGGCCTCGGACGTGAAGGACAGCTCGCTGCGCGTGCCGCCGGGCATGGACGGCACCGTCATCGACGTGCAGGTCTTCACCCGCGACGGCATCGAGAAGGACAAGCGTGCGCGCCAGATCGAGGAAAACGAGATCAAGCGCGTCAAGAAGGACTTCGACGACCAGTTCCGCATCCTGGAAGGCGCCATCTACGCCCGCCTGCGTTCGCAGCTGGTCGGCAAGATCGCCAACGGCGGTCCGGGCAACCTGAAGAAGGGCGACGCGATCACCGACGCCTACCTCGACAGCCTGAAGAAGTCCGACTGGTTCACCCTGCGCATGAAGGACGATGACGCGTCCGACGCCATCGAGCGCGCCCAGATGCAGATCCAGGCGCACGAGAAGGAGTTCGAGCGTCGCTTCGCCGACAAGCGCGGCAAGATCACGGCCGGCGACGACCTCGCCCCGGGCGTGCTGAAGATGGTCAAGGTCTACCTGGCCGTGAAGCGGCGCATCCAGCCGGGCGACAAGATGGCCGGCCGCCACGGCAACAAGGGTGTCGTCTCGACCATCGTGCCCGTCGAGGACATGCCCTACATGGCCACCGGCGAGACCGTCGACATCGTGCTGAACCCGCTGGGCGTGCCGTCGCGCATGAACATCGGCCAGGTGCTGGAAGTGCACCTGGGCTGGGCCGCCAAGGGCCTGGGTCGCAAGATCCAGGAGATGCTGGACGCCCAGGCCAAGGTCGCCGACCTGCGCAAGTTCCTGACCCAGATCTACAACCACGACCAGAAGCTGGGCGAGGACCGCGTGGACTTGGACCAGTTCAGCGATGCCGAACTGATCGCGCTGGCCAAGAACCTGACCGACGGCGTGCCGATGGCGACGCCGGTGTTCGACGGCGCGGCGGAAACCGAGATCAAGCACATGCTTGACCTCGCGGGCCTGCCGATCAGCGGCCAGACGCAGCTGTACGACGGCCGTACCGGCGAGGCGTTCGATCGCCACACCACGGTCGGCTACATGCACATGCTGAAGCTGAACCACCTGGTCGACGACAAGATGCACGCGCGTTCGACCGGTCCGTACTCGCTCGTCACCCAGCAGCCGCTGGGCGGCAAGGCGCAGTTCGGCGGCCAGCGCTTCGGTGAAATGGAAGTCTGGGCGCTGGAAGCCTACGGCGCGGCGCACACCCTGCAGGAAATGCTGACGGTCAAGTCGGACGACGTGCAGGGCCGCAACCAGATGTACAAGAACATCGTCGACGGCGCCCACGAGATGGTCGCGGGCATGCCGGAATCCTTCAATGTGCTGGTGAAGGAAATCCGCTCGCTCGCCATCAACATGGAACTGGAAGACTGACCGATAGGGCGCGGCGGCACTGACCTGCCGCTGCGCCGATTGACTCCGGTCATCCCGCCATCGACCAAGATTCCTCCTGACGGAGAAACACCATGAAAGACCTGCTCAACCTCTTCAACCAGCAGCGCCAGACGCTGGACTTCGACGCGATCAAGATCGCGCTGGCCTCGCCGGACCTGATCCGTTCGTGGTCCTTCGGCGAAGTGAAGAAGCCGGAAACCATCAACTACCGCACCTTCAAGCCGGAACGCGACGGCCTGTTCTGCTCGGCCATCTTCGGCCCGATCAAGGATTACGAGTGCCTGTGCGGCAAGTACAAGCGCATGAAGCACCGCGGCGTGGTCTGCGAGAAGTGCGGCACGGAAGTGACGCTGGCCAAGGTGCGCCGCGAGCGCATGGGCCACATCGACCTGGCCAGCCCGGTCGCGCACATCTGGTTCCTCAAGTCGCTGCCGTCGCGCATCGGCCTGATGCTGGACATGACCCTGCGCGACATCGAGCGCGTGCTGTACTTCGAAGCCTACGTCGTTACCGAGCCGGGCCTGACCTCGCTTGAGCGCCGCCAGCTGCTGACCGAAGAGCAGTTCATGCAGGCGCGCCAGGAACACGGCGACGACTTCGACGCCGCCATGGGCGCCGAGGCCGTCTACGACCTGCTGCGCACGATCGACCTGCAGGCGGAGATGGTGAACCTGCGCGAGGACATCGCCAGCACCGGTTCCGAGACCAAGCTCAAGCGCCTCACCAAGCGCATCAAGCTGATGGAAGCGTTCCTGGAATCGGGCAACCGTCCTGAATGGATGGTCATGACCGTGCTGCCGGTGCTGCCGCCGGACCTGCGTCCGCTGGTCCCGCTGGACGGCGGCCGCTTCGCGACCTCCGACCTCAACGACCTGTACCGCCGCGTCATCAACCGCAACAACCGCCTGCGTCGCCTGCTGGAGCTCAATGCGCCGGACATCATCGTGCGCAACGAAAAGCGCATGCTGCAGGAGTCGGTCGATGCCCTGATGGACAACGGCCGTCGCGGCCGCGCCATCACCGGCACCAACAAGCGCCCGCTGAAGTCGCTGGCCGACATGATCAAGGGCAAGCAGGGCCGCTTCCGCCAGAACCTGCTGGGCAAGCGCGTCGACTACTCGGGCCGTTCGGTCATCGTGGTCGGCCCGACCCTGCGCCTGCACGAGTGCGGCCTGCCGAAGAAGATGGCGCTGGAGCTGTTCAAGCCGTTCGTCTTCGCGAAGCTGCAGCGTCGTGGCCTGGCCACCACCATCAAGGCCGCCAAGAAGCTGGTCGAGCGCGAAGAAGCCGACGTCTGGGACATCCTGGAAGAGGTCATCCGCGAGCACCCGGTGCTGCTGAACCGTGCGCCGACGCTGCACCGCCTGGGCATCCAGGCGTTCGAGCCGGTGCTGATCGAAGGCAAGGCCATCCAGCTGCATCCGCTGGTCTGCACCGCGTTCAACGCCGACTTCGACGGTGACCAGATGGCCGTGCACGTGCCGCTGTCGCTGGAAGCGCAGCTGGAAGCGCGCGCGCTGATGATGTCGTCCAACAACATCCTGTCGCCGGCCAACGGCGAGCCGATCATCGTGCCGTCGCAGGACGTCGTGCTGGGCCTGTACTACATGACCCGCGCGCTGGAGAACAAGAAGGGCGAGGGCATGGCGTTCGCCAACATCGCCGAGGTCAAGCGCGCCTACGACAACCGCGCCGTCGAGCTGCATGCCAAGGTCAAGGTCCGCATCAGCGGTACCGTGATCGACGAGCAGGGTGGCCGCAGCCAGCAGAGCAGCATCGTGGACACCACGATCGGTCGCGCGCTGCTGGCCGAGATCCTGCCGGAAGGCCTGCCGTTCGCGCTGGTCAACACCGAGTTGAACAAGAAGGCCATCAGCCGCCTGATCAACTCCAGCTACCGCATGCTGGGCCTGAAGGACACGGTAGTGTTCGCCGACAAGCTGATGTACACCGGTTTCGCGTACGCCACGCGTGCCGGCGTCTCCATCGGCATCGACGACATGCTGATCCCGGCCGAGAAGAAGGGCATCCTGGGCGAAGCCGAACAGGAAGTGCTGGAGATCCAGGAGCAGTACCAGAGCGGTCTGGTCACCGCCGGCGAGCGCTACAACAAGGTGGTCGACATCTGGTCGCGCACCAACGAGCGCATCGCCAAGGCGATGATGGACACCATCGGTACCGACAAGGTGCAGAACGCCAAGGGCGAGACCATCAACGAGAAGTCGATGAACTCGCTGTACATCATGGCCGACTCCGGTGCCCGTGGTAGCCAGGCGCAGATCCGCCAGCTGGCCGGCATGCGCGGCCTGATGGCCCGTCCCGACGGTTCGATCATCGAGACGCCCATCAAGGCGAACTTCCGCGAAGGCCTGAACGTGCAGGAGTACTTCAACTCCACCCACGGTGCCCGCAAGGGCCTGGCCGATACCGCGCTGAAGACGGCGAACTCCGGTTACCTGACCCGTCGCCTGGTCGACGTGGCGCAGGACGTGGTGATCACCGAGGTCGACTGCGGCACGCAGGAAGGCCTGACCATGACCCCCATCGTCGAAGGCGGCGACGTGGTCGAGCCGCTGCGCGACCGCGTGCTGGGCCGCATCGTGGCCGAGGACGTGTTCCTGCCGGGCAACGACGAGGATCCCATCGTCACCCGCAACACTCTGCTCGACGAAGCCTGGGTGCAGAAGCTGGAAGACGCCGGCGTGCAGTCGCTGAAGGTGCGTTCCACCATCACCTGCGAATCCGACTTCGGCGTCTGCGCGCACTGCTACGGCCGCGACCTGGCCCGTGGCCACATCGTCAACATCGGCGAAGCGGTCGGCGTCATCGCCGCGCAGTCGATCGGCGAGCCCGGCACGCAGCTGACGATGCGCACGTTCCACATCGGTGGTGCCGCGTCGCGTGCCGCCGCCGTGGACAACATCACCGTCAAGACGACCGGTTCGATCAAGTTCAACAACCTCAAGTTCGTCGAGCACGCCAACGGCAGCCTGGTCGCGGTCTCGCGCTCGGGCGAACTGTCGGTGCTCGATGGCCACGGTCGCGAGCGCGAGCGCTACAAGCTGCCCTACGGCGCCACCATCAACGTCAAGGACGGCGACCAGATCACCGCCGGCCAGGCCGTGGCGAACTGGGACCCGCACAACCACCCGATCGTGTCGGAAGTGGCGGGCTTCGTGCGCTTCGTGGACTTCGTCGACGGCGTCACCGTCATCGAGAAGACCGACGACCTGACCGGCCTGGCCTCGCGCGAGATCACCGATCCGAAGCGTCGCGGTTCGCAGGGCAAGGACCTGCGGCCGATCATCCGCATCGTGGACAAGGACGGCAAGGACCTGAGCATCCCGGGGACCGACCTGCCGGCGCAGTACCTGCTGCCGCCGCGCTCGATCGTCAACCTGCAGGACGGCGCGCCCGTCGGCGTTGGCGACGTGGTCACCAAGGTGCCGCAGGAAGCGTCCAAGACCCGCGACATCACCGGTGGTCTGCCGCGCGTGGCCGACCTGTTCGAAGCCCGCAAGCCGAAGGATCCGGCGATCCTGGCCGAGCGCTCCGGCGTCATCAGCTTCGGCAAGGACACCAAGGGCAAGCAGCGCCTGATCATCAAGGACACCGACGGTTCGGAGCACGAGGAGCTGATCCCGAAGTTCCGCCAGATCATCGTGTTCGAAGGCGAGCACGTGGCCAAGGGCGAAACCATCGTGGACGGCGAGCCGAGCCCGCAGGACATCCTGCGCCTGCTGGGCGTCGAGCCGCTGGCGGCCTACCTGGTCAAGGAAATCCAGGACGTCTACCGCTTGCAGGGCGTGAAGATCAACGACAAGCACATCGAGGTGATCACCCGCCAGATGCTGCGCAAGGTCGAGATCACCGATGCCGGCAACAGCAAGTTCCTGTCGGGCGAGCAGGTCGAGAAGCAGCGCGTGATCGAGGAGAACGCCAAGCTGATCGCCCGCAACGAGATCCCGGCCAAGTACGACCCGGTCCTGCTGGGCATCACCAAGGCGTCGCTGGCGACCGAGTCGTTCATCTCGGCGGCCTCGTTCCAGGAGACCACCCGCGTGCTGACCGAGGCGGCCGTCCGCGGTACCCGCGACAGCCTGCGCGGCCTGAAGGAAAACGTCATCGTGGGTCGCCTGATCCCGGCCGGTACCGGCCTGGCGTACCACAACCAGCGCCGCCGCAACGCCTCCGGTCTGACCGAGGCCGAGGTGAACGCCCTGTCGGGTGGTGTCGTCGAGGCGGCTCCGGCTGCTGCGGTCGCCACCACTGACGAAGCCGGCGAGGAGTCCAGCGCCAGCTAAACCGTACGACCTGACGGCCCCTGGGCCGTCCCAGACCACGAAAAGAGGCGCAGGACGCGCCTCGTTTTCGGCCCAGGAAGGGCGGGATCACAGTCAGTTGGCAGGCACCCACCCCCGTCGCGTTGACGGTTGGGCGGGTTGCCGGCTATACTTTTCCGTCTAGGTGGGCCGTCTTGCGGCCTGCCTTCGTTTTCATGTCAAACAAGGCTCCGGCCTTCACACGAAGAATCCACTATGGCAACCGTCAATCAGCTGGTCCGCAAGCCGCGGCAGGCCCCCACGTACAAGAGCCAGTCGCCCGCGCTGGACAACTGCCCGCAGCGTCGCGGCGTGTGCACCCGCGTCTACACGACGACCCCGAAGAAGCCGAACTCGGCCCTTCGCAAGGTCGCCAAGGTGCGCCTGACCAACCAGGAAGAAATCATCAGCTACATCGGCGGTGAAGGCCACAACCTGCAGGAGCACTCCGTGGTGCTCGTGCGCGGCGGTCGCGTGAAGGACCTGCCGGGCGTGCGCTACCACACCGTGCGCGGCTCGCTCGACGCCTCGGGCGTCGCCAAGCGCCGCCAGGGCCGTTCCAAGTACGGCGCCAAGCGTCCCAAGGCTTAAGGAAAAAGAATCATGTCGCGCAAAGGCTCTGCCCCCCAACGTGAAATCCTGCCGGACCCCAAGCACGGCAGCCAGACGATCGCCCGCTTCATCAACATGGTGATGCTGAGCGGCAAGAAGTCGGTCGCCGAGAAGATCGTCTACGGCGCCATGGACGTCATCGGCGAGAAGAACCCCAACGCCCTCGAACTGGTCGAGAAGGCGCTGGACAACGTGTCCCCGGCGGTCGAAGTGAAGTCGCGCCGCGTCGGCGGCGCCACCTACCAGGTGCCGGTCGAAGTGCGTTCGTCGCGCCGCATGGCGCTGGCGATGCGCTGGCTGATCGAGTCCGCGCGCAAGCGTGGCGAGAACACCATGCCGCGCAAGCTGGCCGCCGAGCTGCTGGATGCCTCCGAGAACCGCGGCGGCGCCATCAAGAAGCGCGAAGAGACCCACCGCATGGCGGAGGCGAACAAGGCGTTCGCGCACTACCGCTGGTAACGGCCTCCGGGCCCTTGAATGCAAGGGCCTTCGGCACCATCCAGGTGCCCTTGGGACGCTTCCGGCGTCCCGCTCCGAAGGCCGCCGAAAGGCGGCATTCGGCCATCTAAGATCCGCCCTCCACGGAAGGCCCACGCATCCTGCTGGCCCTCCATCAGAAAAGAGAGACTGTCGTGGCTCGCACCACTCCCATCGAGCGTTACCGCAATTTCGGCATCATGGCGCACATCGACGCCGGCAAGACCACCACGTCCGAGCGCATCCTGTTCTACACCGGCGTCAGCCACAAGATCGGTGAAGTGCACGACGGTGCCGCGACCATGGACTGGATGGAGCAGGAGCAGGAGCGCGGCATCACCATCACGTCCGCCGCCACCACGGCGTTCTGGACCGGCATGGACAAGTCCCTGCCGCAGCACCGCTTCAACATCATCGATACCCCCGGCCACGTGGACTTCACCATCGAAGTCGAACGTTCGCTGCGCGTGCTCGACGGCGCGGTGTTCGTGCTGTGCGCCGTCGGTGGCGTGCAGCCGCAGTCCGAGACCGTGTGGCGCCAGGCCAACAAGTACGCCGTGCCGCGCCTGGCCTTCGTCAACAAGATGGACCGCACGGGCGCCAACTTCGACAAGGTCGTCGACCAGCTGAAGACCCGCCTGGGCGCGTACCCGGTGCCCATGCAGGTGCCGGTCGGCGCCGAAGACGGCTTCGAGGGTGTCATCGACCTGCTCAAGATGAAGTACATCCATTGGGATGTCGCCTCGCAGGGCACCAAGTTCGAATACCGCGACATCCCGGCCGAGCTGGCCGACCGCGCGGCGAAGGACCGTGCCTTCATGGTGGAGGCTGCGGCCGAGGCCAGCGAAGAGCTGATGGACAAGTACCTCAACGAGGGCGACCTGTCGGAGGCCGAGATCATCGCCGGCCTGCGCGAGCGCACCCTGAAGGTGGAAGTGATCCCGGTCTACTGCGGCAGCGCGTTCAAGAACAAGGGCGTGCAGGCCATGCTCGACGGCGTGATCCAGCTGCTGCCGTCGCCGTCGGACCGTCCGCCGGTGCAGGGCGTGGACGAGAACGAGAAGGAAGACAGCCGCAAGGCCGGCGACAACGAGCCGTTCTCGGCGCTGGCGTTCAAGATCATGACCGACCCGTTCGTCGGTTCGCTGACGTTCTTCCGTGTCTACTCGGGCGTGCTGAACTCCGGCGACCAGGTGTACAACCCGGTCAAGTCGAAGAAGGAGCGCGTGGGTCGCATCCTGCAGATGCATTCCAACCAGCGCGACGAGATCAAGGAAGTGCGCGCGGGCGACATCGCGGCGGCGGTGGGCCTGAAGGACGTCACCACCGGCGACACGCTGTGCGCGCAGGACCACATCATCACGCTTGAGCGCATGGTGTTCCCGGAGCCCGTCATCTCGATGGCGGTGGAGCCGAAGACCAAGTCCGACCAGGAGAAGATGGGTCTGGCCCTGGGCCGTCTGGCGCAGGAAGATCCCTCGTTCCGTGTGCGCACCGACGAAGAGTCCGGCCAGACCATCATCTCCGGCATGGGCGAGCTGCACCTGGAAATCATCGTCGACCGCATGAAGCGCGAGTTCAACGTGGAAGCCAACGTGGGCAAGCCGCAGGTGGCCTATCGCGAGACCATCCGCAAGGCGGTGAAGCAGGAAGGCAAGTTCGTGCGCCAGTCGGGCGGTCGCGGCCAGTACGGCCACATCGTCATCGAAATGTCGCCGGTCGAGCGTGGCGTCGGTTTCTCGTACGAGAGCGCCATCGTCGGTGGCGTGGTGCCGAAGGAATACGTGGCGGCCGCGGGCAAGGGCATCGAGGACGCCATGAAGAGCGGTCCGCTGGCCGGCTTCCCGGTCGTGGACGTCGCCATCAAGGCGGTCGACGGCTCGTTCCATGACGTCGACTCCAACGAAATGGCGTTCAAGGTCGCCGGCTCGATGGCCTTCAAGGAAGCTTTCAGCAAGGCCCAGCCGGTCCTGCTGGAGCCGATGATGAAGGTCGAGATCGTCACCCCGGAAGACTACCTGGGCGACGTGATGGGCGACGTGAGTCGTCGTCGCGGCATCCTGCAGGGCCAGGACGACAGTCCGTCCGGCAAGGTGATCAACGCGATGGTGCCGCTGGGCGAAATGTTCGGCTACGCCACCACGCTGCGCTCGATGTCGCAGGGTCGCGCCACGTTCTCGATGGAGTTCGACCACTACGCGGAAGCGCCGGCCAACATCGCCGACGCGGTCGTCAAGAAGAACTAAAAGCGGTGATTGGCGATCCGGGATCCGTGATTCGCGAGAACACGGGTCCCGCTCCAGGCCAATCACTAGTCACGAATCACGAATCACAGAGGTAAAGACCATGGCAAAGGGTAAGTTCGAACGCACCAAGCCCCACGTGAACGTGGGCACGATTGGTCACGTTGACCACGGCAAGACGACGCTGACGGCGGCGCTGACGAAGATCGGCGCGGAGCGTTTCGGTGGCGAGTTCAAGGCCT
>NZ_DASYGY010000001.1 GCF_035999195.1 Pseudoxanthomonas sp. | reverse complement strand
GATCTCGGCCGCATCGCAGGAACAGTCGGCCGGCATCGAGCAGGTCAACCAGACCATCACCCAGATGGACGAGACCACCCAGCAGAACGCCGCCCTGGTGGAGGAAGCCACGGCCGCCGCCCGCGCGATGGAGGAACAGGCGCAGGCGCTGACCGCATCGGTGTCGGTGTTCAGGCTGCACGCCACGGCCGCCGTGCCCGCGCGCAAGCCCGTGCCGCCGTCGCTCCCGAAACGGAGCGCGACACCGGGCGCCGTCGTCCGCAAGCCGGTGGCCCGCCCGCCCGAGCTGGCCCTGGCGGACGGCGACTGGCAGGAATTCTGACCACGCGGACGCCTGTCGCCGCGCCCCGTGACCGGGTTCAAGTAATCGCGAACCCGGCCGTTATGTCACTGAAGGCACCCCACCCTGGCCCCCGATGACCGTCGCACTCCCCGCCCACGACGACGCCAGCCGCCCCCCGCCCGTGCATCACGCGGAGGCGGCATGCTGCGCCGCACGCTGAATGCGCTGACGCCGCTGCGCGAGGCACCGGCCCCGGCCGAGCCGGCGCACGACAGCCTGTGGCATGTGCTGGAGCAGTCCGTGGATGCCGCCTTCGTCATCGATGGCCGCCATCGCGTGGTGCTGTTCAATCCGGCCGCCGAAGCGCTGTGGCGCTGCCGGCGCGAAGACGTGCACGGCCTGCCCTTCACGCGCCTGCTGACGGACGTGCAGGCCGACGGCACGGCCGAATCGACGCTGGCCGCCCTGCTCGGCAGCCATCGCGACGCCATGCTGCTGCGCCTGGACGGCAGCCAGGCCGCGTGCTCGGTGTCGATGTCGAAGGTGGTGATCGGCGAGCACGTCTTCCACACGGCGTTCGTCCGCGACACCAGCGACCAGCAGCGGCAACTGGCACGCCTGCGCCAGCTGTCCATCGTGGTGGACAGCAGCGACAACGCGATCTTCATCAGTTCCGCCGACCGCGAGGTCGTCTACGTCAACAGCGGCTTCACCCGCATGCTGGGCTACCGGCTGGAGGAGCTGCGCGGCATCAAGCCGTCCGACCTGCTGTCCGGACCGCATACCGACGGCTCGCTGGACGAGCGCATCGACCGTGCGATCGCCGCCGGCGAGGGCCTGCAGGCCGAGGTCCTGCTGTACACCAAGGCCGGGCGGCCGTTGTGGCTGTCGGCGGCGATCAATCCGGTGCACGACGAGGACGGCTCGCTGCTGGGCCTGGTCAGCGTGCTCAGCGACATCACCCGGACCAAGATGCACCAGGTGCTGCACAACAAGGTGCTGGACGCGCTGGTGCACGAGTGGAACGTCGCCGACGTGATGACGCTGATCTGCCGCGAGGTGGAGCACATCGCGCCCGAGCTGACCGTGTCCATCATCACCGTGGACAGCGAAGGGCTGATGCACGCCCTCGCCTCGCCGAGCATGCCGGAAGCCTGGGCCCGCAAGATCAACGGCCTGCCGATCGGTCCGCGCGCCGGCGTCTGCGGCGTGGCCGCCTGGCGTGGCCGCGCGGTGCTGGTGAAGGACATCGCCAGCGATCCGCTGTGCGCCAACACCCGCCACCTGACCACGCCGCTCGGGCTGCGTGCGTGCTGGACGCATCCGATCAAGTCCAGCAGCGGCCGCGTGCTCGGCACGCTGTCGTTCTACTACCGCGAGAACCGCGGACCGGACGAACTGCACGAACGCCTCGCCGACACCTGCCTGCACCTGTGCGCGCTGGCGCTGGAGCGCGAGCAGACCAACGAGCGCGTCCACCAGCTGGCGTTCTACGACACCCTCACCGGCCTGCCGAACCGCATCATGTTCAGCGCCAAGGCCGAGCAGGCGCTGGCCAACGTCGCCCAGTCCAACGGCACCGCCGCCGTGCTGTTCATCGACCTGGACCGCTTCAAGCGCGTCAACGACGCGCAGGGCCATGCCGCCGGCGACGGCCTGCTGCGCGATGTCGCCGCACGCCTGAGCGAGGAACTGGGCGGCATCAACATCGTCGGCCGCCAGGCGGGCGACGAATTCGTCGCCGTGCTGCCGATGTGCGGCACCGAACAGGCCGGCAGCGTCGCCGAACGCCTGCTGGGCGCCATCGCCGCGCCCACCACGGCCGGCCTGATGACGCTGCACCCCAGCGCCAGCATCGGCGTGGCGATGTTCCCCGACGACGGCCGCGACATCGATCTGCTGGTGCGGCATGCCGACATGGCCATGTACCGCGCCAAGCGCGACGGCGGCGGCGGCTTCTGCTTCTTCAGCGTGGACATGAACCGCCTGGCGCAGGAGCGCGTGTCGCTGGAAGCCGCCCTGCGCGACGCGCTGCGGCAGGACCAGCTGGACCTGCACTACCAGCCGCAGGTCGGCGGTTGCGGCGGTACCGAGCTGTACGGCGTGGAAGCGCTGCTGCGCTGGCACCATGCCGACCTGGGCGTGATTCCGCCCGCGCGCTTCGTACCCGTGGCCGAAGAATGCGGCCTGATCGCCGACCTCAGCCTCTGGGTGTTGCGCCAGGCCTGCGCGCGGATGGCCGACTGGCGCCGCCGGCGCATCGACATCCCGCGTGTCTCCGTGAACGTCTCCGCGATCAACTTCCGCGACCCGCAGCTGTCGCTGCAGATTGCCGAACTGCTGGACGAGCACGGACTGGTGCCGTCGGACCTGACGCTGGAGATCACCGAGAGCGTCATGCTCGATCCGGACCCGGACGTGCTGGAGAACATCGAGGCCATCTACCTGCTGGGCGTGCGCCTGTCGCTGGACGACTTCGGCACCGGCTATTCCAGCCTCAGCCACCTGCACCGCCTGCCGATCAGCGAGCTCAAGCTGGACCAGAGCTTCGTGCGCGACATCGACACCAGCGCCATCGCCCGCACGTTGACCTCCTCGGTGCTGCGCATCGGCGAAAGCCTGGGCATGAAGGTGGTGGCCGAGGGCGTGGAAACCGAATCGCAGCATCGCTTCCTGACCGAGCAGCGCTTCCCGGTGCTGCAGGGCTTCCTGTTCTCGCCGCCGCTGCCGGCGGACCAGCTGGAAGCGTGGCTGCAGGCGCGCGGCTACACCGCCCTGCGGGAAGCCGGGGCCGTCGCGTCCCTGGCCTGAGCGTCCGCACGGGCCGACGCGCCCGCCGGACACGCGAACTGTGATGCGCTTCCCAATCGCACACATCCACCCGTCGGAGTTCGACCCGCGTCTCAAGTTTGATCCGGGCGGGCCGATCTCAGGCGGTGAGTGTTTCCCTCTATCCCCGCCCATCTGGAGTTCCCGGCATGAAGATCGCCTCCGTCCTGACCCTCTCCATCGCCGTCGTCGGCGCCGCCCTGCTGATGCCCGCCGCGCCGGCCAACAGCCAGTCGCAGATCGACAACGCCATCCCCGCCGACATGGCGCCGCGCTTCGCCGGCAAGGCCGGCACCGTCTGCGGCAAGGTCGGCAAGGCCCGCTTCGCCGAGAACTCGGAAGGCACGCCGACGTTCCTGTACATGGGCGGCAACTTCCCGCGCCACACCTTCACCGCCCGCATCCCGGGCGATGCCCGCGCCAAGTTCAAGCCCGCCCCGGAAGAACTGGAAGGCAAGGACGTCTGCGTGATCGGCAACATCGAGCGCGACCAGTCGCGTGCCGAGATCGTCGTGAGCTCGCCGTCCAACCTGAAGCTGGCCACGATCCGCTGATCCGCTTCACGGGCAGGGCGCAACGCCCTGCCCGGGTCTGGTTGCCACTGAGTGCGGCGCGGCGCGCGCCCCGGTAAAGGAAAAAGAATCCCATGCAGCGGATCAAGAACCTCAAACTGACGACGAAGATGATGCTCGCCTTCGGCGTCGTACTGGCCCTGATGCTGGTCCAGGGCATCGCCGCGTTCGTCGGCCTCAATTCGTTGAACGGCGCCACCACGGAAGTCACCGGCAACGTGCTGCCCAGCGTGAAGGCCGCGGGCGACCTGCGCGCGCAGATCTTCGAGTACCGGACCACCGCCTATCGCCAGCACGTGCGTGCCAGCGATGCCGTCAAGGCCGAAGCCAAGGCCAAGGCCGAGAAGGACGGGAAGCTGATCGATGCGGCCATCAAGGACTACGCGAAGCTGATCGCCACCGCCGAAGAGAAGAAGGCCTACGACCTGTTCGTCAAGGAATGGGCTTCGGCCAAGCAGTCGTATGCCGACGTGCAGGAAATGACCGATCTCGGCCTGCCGGACGATGCCGTGGACACCTTCATCGGCGAGACGCGCGACCGCCACGCCAAGGCGACCGATGCGCTGACGGCCCTGATCGCCATCGTCGACAAGGAAGCCAAGCTGGCCAGCGAAAGCGCGGACAGCACGTATACCGCCTCCAGCACCCTGATGGTCATCATGCTGCTGGCCGGCATCGTCGGCGGTCTCGCGCTGGCGTGGTTCTTCGCCCGCACCATCGCCAACGCCGTCGGCGAAGCCGTGCGCGTGGCCAACGACGTCTCCGCCGGCAAGCTGGACGGCAAGATCGACACCAGCCGCTCGGACGAAGTCGGCCAGCTGCTCAGCGCCATGCAGCGCATGCAGACGCAGGTGCAGTCGGTGATCTCCGCCCAGGGCGAGATGGCCGCGCGCCACGACGAAGGCCAGATCAGCTACCGCATGGACGACAGCGCGTTCCCCGGCGAGTACGGCCGCATGGTGCGCGACACCAACGCCCTGGTCGCCTCGCACCTGCAGGCCATCGGCGATGCGCTGAAGATCATGCAGCGCTATTCGATCGGCGACCTGAGCCTGGACATGCCCAAGCTGCCGGGCGAGAAGGCCAACCTCACCGAGACGATGGACGCCACCAAGGCCAACCTGTCGGCGATCAACGGCGAGATCAAGCGCCTGGCGATGGCGGCCTCGGCCGGCGACTTCAGCCAGCGCGGCGACGTGGACAAGTACCAGTACGACTTCCGCGACATGATCGACGGCCTGAACCAGCTGATGGAGACCACCGACGGCAACCTGGCCGAAGTGTCCGAACTGCTGAAGGCCATCGCCCGTGGCGACCTGACCGCACGCATGCAGGGCGACTTCCATGGCGTGTTCGCCGCCATGCGCGACGATGCCGACGCCACCGTCGCCCAGCTGACCGACATCGTCGGCCGCATCCAGGACGCCTCGAGCAGCATCAACACCGCCGCCGGCGAGATCGCGTCGGGCAACTCGGACCTGTCGCGCCGCACCGAGCAGCAGGCCGCCAACCTGGAAGAGACCGCCGCCTCGATGGAGGAACTGACCTCCACCGTGCGCCAGAACGCCGAATCGGCCCGCCAGGCCAACCAGCTGGCGCAGGGCGCGGCGGGCGTCGCCTCGCAGGGTGGTGAGGTCGTGGGCAAGGTCGTCACGACGATGCGCGACATCGAGCAGTCGTCGAAGAAGATCGCCGACATCATCTCGGTCATCGACGGCATCGCCTTCCAGACCAACATCCTGGCGCTCAATGCGGCGGTGGAAGCCGCGCGTGCCGGCGAACAGGGCCGCGGCTTCGCGGTCGTGGCGTCGGAAGTGCGCACGCTGGCCCAGCGCTCGGCCAACGCGGCCAAGGAGATCAAGGGGCTGATCGAGACCTCGGTGGACAAGGTCGCCGACGGCTCCAAGCTGGTGAACCAGGCGGGCGCCACCATGGGCGAGATCGTCGCCTCGGTGCAGCGCGTGACCGACATCATGGCCGAGATCTCCGCCGCCTCGCAGGAACAGAGCGCCGGCATCGAGCAGGTCAACCAGACCATCACCCAGATGGACGAGACCACCCAGCAGAACGCCGCGCTGGTGGAGGAAGCCTCGGCCGCCGCCCGCTCGATGGAAGAGCAGGCGCTGGCGCTGAGCGAATCGGTCTCGGTGTTCAAGCTGCATGCCCAGGCCCCGTCCGTCCCGACCGCGGCGCCCAAGCCCGCCAAGGCCGCGCCCGCCCCCGCCAGCGCCCGCCCGACGGTCGCCCGCAGCAGCGCTCCCGCGCCGCTGGAGCCGGCACTGGCCGACGGCGACGACTGGCAGGAGTTCTGAGGCACGCCGCTTGCATCACGTGGACATGCCGACGCCCCGTCCTTCCGACGGGGCGTCGGCCGAGTAATCCGACAGCAGCCCTCTCTTCCGAGATCCCATGTCCGTCAGTCCCCGCCCCCTTGTTCCGGCACCTCCGACCCGACGGACTTCCTCCGCCCCCGCGCACGACGACACGGCGGCGAGCGGCGCACGCGACTTCGAGTTCGACGACCGCGATTTCCGCCGCGTCGCCGACCTGATCCGCCAGCGTGCCGGCATCGCGCTGGCCGACGGCAAGCGCGATATGGTCTATGGCCGCCTCTCGCGGCGCCTGCGCGCGCTCGGCCTGCGCAGCTTCAAGGACTACCTGGACCGGCTGGAACGCGATGGCGGCGACGAATGGCAGGCGTTCACCAACGCGCTGACCACCAACCTCACCTCGTTCTTCCGCGAACCGCACCATTTCGATCGGCTGCAGGAAGAACTGGCCAAACGACGCCACGACGGCCCGCTGAAAATCTGGACCTGTGCCGCCTCCACCGGGGAGGAACCGTATTCGATCGCCATCTCCGCCTGCGAGGCCTACGGTACGCTGACCCCGCCGGTGCGCATCCTGGCTACCGACGTGGACACCCAGGTCCTGGCCACCGGCGAGCGCGGCGTGTATCCGGTCGAACGCATCGCCGGCCTCGACGACGCGCTGAAGCGGCGCTACTTCCAGCGCGGCAGCGGTCCCAACGAAGGCAAGTGCCGCGTGCATCCGGCGCTGCGCCAGCTGATCGACTTCCGCCCGCTCAACCTGCTGGCGCCCCGCTACGACGTGGCCGGTCCGTTCACCGCGCTGTTCTGCCGCAACGTGATGATCTATTTCGACAAGCCGACCCAGCGCGGCATCCTCACCCGCCTGGTGCCGCACCTGGCCGACGACGGCATGCTGTACACCGGGCACTCGGAGAACTACCTGCACGCCGCGGACATCATCCAGCCCTGCGGCCGCACGCTGTACCGCCGCGCCGGAGCCGCCGCATGAGCGCCGCCGCGGCCGCCTTCGCCGATGGCAGCGTGCTGCGCTACCACGACATCCGCTTCAAGACCGACGCCGCCAAGCTGCTGCCCACGCAGTACCTGGTGGTGGACGACCACACCGCGCTGGTCACCGTGCTGGGCTCATGCGTGGCCGCGTGCATCCGCGACCCGCTGCTCAAGCTCGGCGGTATGAACCACTTTCTGCTGCCCGACGGCAATGTCGGCGACGGCGCGCCCGCGCGCTACGGCAGCTATGCGATGGAACTGCTGATCAACGACCTGCTCAAGCGCGGTGCCGCACGCAACCGTCTGCAGGCCAAGGTGTTCGGCGGCGCCAACGTGCTGAAGGGCTTCACCAGCAATCCGGTCGGCACCCGCAACGCCGAATTCGTCCGCCGCTACCTGGACGCCGAACGCATCCCGGTGGTGGCCGAAGACCTGCGTGGCATCCATCCGCGCAAGGTCTGGTACTTCCCCGACAGCGGCCGCGCGGTCGTGCAGCGCCTGCCGCACGCGCACGATGCCGAAGTGCTGGCCGCCGAGTCCGCGGCCCGCGCCCGCCTGTCCAAGGCTCCCGTCACCGGGGGCGTGGAGCTGTTCTGATGAGCATGACCCCTTGCCGCGTGCTGATCGTCGACGACTCGGCGGTCGTGCGCCAGATGCTAACCGAAATCCTGTCGCGCGACCCCGGCATCGAGGTGGTCGGTTCGGCCGCCGATCCGCTGCTGGCGCGCGACAAGATCAAGCGCCTGAATCCCGACGTGATGACGCTGGACGTGGAAATGCCGCGCATGGACGGCCTGGCGTTCCTGGAGAACGTCATGCGCCTGCGGCCGATGCCGGTGGTGATGATCTCCTCGCTCACCGAGCGCGGCGCGGACACCACGCTGCAGGCGCTGGCGCTGGGCGCGGTGGACTTCGTCTCCAAGCCCAAGCTCGACGTCGCCAGCGGCCTGCAGGCGTACTCGGACGAGATCATCGCCAAGGTCAAGGCGGCGGCGAAGGCGCGCGTGCGCCCGCTGGCGCGCCAGGGGGCGCCGCGCCTGAACCTCGACGCCGCCCTGCCCGCACCGCCCGCCCTGCGCTTCCGCACCACCGACCGCCTGATCGCCATCGGCGCGTCCGCCGGCGGCACCGAGGCGCTGCGCGTGGTGCTGGAGCAGATGCCGGCCGATGCGCCCGCCATCGTGATGACCCAGCACATCCCCGCCGGCTTCAGCCGCGCCTTCGCCGAACGCCTGGACCGCCATTCGGCCATGGCCGTGCGCGAGGCCAGCGACGGCGAGGCCATCCTGCCGGGCCATGCCTACCTGCCGCCCGGCGGCCAGCACATGCGCATCATCCGCGACGGCGCCCGCTGGCGTGCCCGCATCGACGACGGCCCGGCGGTGAACCGCCACAAGCCGGCGGTCGACGTGCTGTTCCGCTCGGTCGCGCAGAGCGCCGGCGGCAACGCGGTCGGCGCCATCCTCACCGGCATGGGCGACGACGGCGCCCGCGGCCTGCTGGAAATGAGCCAGGCCGGCGCGCCCACCCTGGTGCAGGACGAGGCGACCAGCGTGGTCTGGGGCATGCCCGGCGCCGCCATGCGGCTGGG
This sequence comes from Pseudoxanthomonas sp., assembly GCF_035999195.1. Classification (NCBI taxonomy): domain Bacteria; kingdom Pseudomonadati; phylum Pseudomonadota; class Gammaproteobacteria; order Lysobacterales; family Lysobacteraceae; genus Pseudoxanthomonas; species Pseudoxanthomonas sp. The sequence goes on along the minus strand of NZ_DASYGY010000001.1, from coordinate 116,352 downwards.
CGCCGCCAAGGAAGCCCTGCCGCTGGACCGCATCGCCCAGCGCCTGCTCGACCTGGCCGCGGCGATCGCCTGAGCTGGCGGCATCGCCGCTGCGGGACTGCTGTAGGAGCGACGTAAGTCGCGACCGCACGCCCACCACCGTCGTGGCCCGAGACACAAGCAGGAAGCGGTGACGGTCAGCCGCGCCGCTCCGGCAACGCCAGCAGTGGTTTCCCTGCCGCGGTCGCGACTCACGTCGCTCCTACTGGGGCAGCAACACCGGTCACAGATCGCACGCGATCGCAAAACCGCACGAATTCCCGCCTAAAGAGCCGTTCCGCACGGCCGATACTCAACAGTGAGCTTCATCAGAGAGCACCCATGTACTCGCGCATCCTGGTTCGTCTGGCGGCACCCCTCATCCTGACCCTGCTGTTCCCGCTGTCGGTCGGCTTCGACTGGCCCAACGCCCTGCAATGGGCCCTGCTGACGTCGCTGACGCTGGCGTGGCTGATCTTCGCGTGGCTCACGGCGACCAACGGGCAGCAGATCTCGCCCGAGCACGCCAGCGTGGTGCGCGAGCAGGACGCCCTGCTGACCGAACTGCGCCGCTTCGTCAACAACGAGATCGAAGGCTCGCGCAGCGAGATCGACCGCGCCCGCGAACTGATCCGCGAAGCGGTCAACAACCTCGGCGGCAGTTTCGATGCGATGAACCGCAAGTCGCGCGAACAGAGCGCGGCGATCTCGCGCATCATCGACCGCAACGGCGACGGCGACCGCGCCGGCGTGGACGTGGCGCGCTTCGCCCAGAACGCCAGCCAGCGCATGGAACAGCTGGTCGAGGCGCTGGAGCAGGTGGCCGGCCAGAGCGGCACCACCGTGCACCACATCGACGACATGGCGCAGCACCTGGACGGCATCTTCTCGCTGCTGGAAGACGTCAAGTCGATCGCCGACCAGACCAACCTGCTGGCGCTGAACGCCGCCATCGAAGCCGCGCGCGCCGGCGAAGCCGGTCGCGGCTTCGCGGTGGTCGCCGACGAAGTGCGCAACCTGTCCGAGCGCTCCACCGCCTTCAACGAGCAGATCCGCAAGCTGGCCCACAGCTCGAAGGAATCCATCGCCAAGGTGCGCGACACCGTCTCCAACATGGCCTCGCGCGACCTCGACCGTTCGCGGGAAGCGCGTTCGGAAGCGGCCGGCATGCTCAACCAGGTCGCCGCGATCAACGCCTCGCTGGGCGACGGCATGCGCGAGGTCTCGATGTGCGGCCACGCGATCGACGCCAGCGTCGCCGACGCCGTCCGCTCGCTGCAGTTCGAGGACATCGCCACGCAGTCGCTGGGCAGCGCGCAGACGCACCTCGACCGCCTGGCCGCGATCAACAAGGAAGCCGTCGCCCTGCAGGAACTGCTGCACCGCAGCGGCGGCGCCACCGACAACGAACTGCTCAACGCGTTGCGCCTGATCGGCAACCGCCTGCGCGACCAGCGCACGGAATGGGAGCGTCCGCCGCACAAGCCGGTCGCCCAGCAGAACATGGGCGCGGGCACGGTCGAGCTGTTCTGACCGCCCGAACGCGACAGCCACGACACGACGGGGCGGCCAGCGATGGCCGCCCCGCTGCGTTCGGGGCATCGCCGGGCCATCGCGCGGCGGCACCGCTGGCATACTGCCGGCGGTTCCCTCTCCGCAGCGCCCATGTCCACGCCGCCACCCGACCTGCTGTTGCAGCTGTTCCGCCTGCAGGAGGCCGACCGCCATCGCGTCGGCCGCGCCCTGCACAACCAGGTCGGCCAGGCCCTGTCGGCGATCCGCATGGGCGCCCACCTGGTGCAGTCGGAAGACGATCCCGACCTGCGCGCCGAAGACCTGCAGGAGATCATCCGCGCCAGCGACGAGGCCGTCGCCATCGTGCGCGACCTGCATGCCACGCTGCACCCGCCGCAGCTGGACTCGATCGGCCTGGACGCCGCGCTGCGCGCCGAGCACGAACGCCTGTTCGCCGGCGCCGCGCTGACGCTCGCACCGCTGCCGCACGCACCTGCATCCGACGCCGCACTGGTCGCGTTCCGCATCGCGCAGGTCATCCTGCGTGCCGCCGCCGGGACGGGGCGCGTGCCGAGCGCAGCGCTCGCGGGGAGTGACGACGGGTCGGGCGGCTTCGCGCTCGACCTGCGCATGGACGGCGAGCCCGACCTGCCCGAACTGCCGCTGCTGCAGGCGCTGGCCAGGGCGGTAGGCGGACATCTGGACGTGCTGCCGGGCACGCACTGGCGACTTCGCCTACCCTATGGCCCCACGTCCGTGACACCCGCCGATCCCGCGTGAATTCCGAACACGCCCACCTGCCCCGCCTGCCGCGCCTCGGCGCCGGCGAAGCCGACCTGCAGCGCATGGTCGAGGCCGCCACGAACGACGGCACGCCGATGATGCTGCTGTACCTGGACATCGACCACTTCCGGTCGATCAACGAGAACATGGGCGTGGAGGTCGGCGACGAAGCGCTGGCGATCCTCAGCGACCGCCTGCAGCGGGCGCTCGGCCCCGAAGCGCGGGCGTGGCGCCACGGCAGCGACGAGTTCATCGTGGCGGTGCCGCGCGTGCCGGGCACGCTGCCGCCGGAGCGCTTCGGCGACCTGCTGCGCGAGCAGATCGAACTGCCGATGACGGTGCTGCCGTACACGCTGTTCCTCACCGGCACCCTGGGCGTGGCGCTGTGCCCCGAGCATGCCGACACCGCCTCGGGCCTGCTGCAGTGCGCGGAAAGCGCGATGGAACAGGCCAAGCACGAGGGCATGAACCTGGTGCGCCTGTACCGGCGCGGCGCGGCCATCACCGCGCGCAGCGACAGCATCATCGCCCGGCAGATCGTCAACGCCATCCACCACAACGAACTTCGCCTGTTCTACCAGCCGCAGATCAATGCGCACGACGGCCGCGTGGTGGGCATGGAAACCCTGCTGCGCTGGTATTCCCCCGCACTGGGCCTGCTGGTGCCGGAGCGCTTCATGCACGTGGCCGAGAAGCTGGGCGTGATCGTGCAGATCGGCGACTGGGTGCTGCGCAACGCCTTCAAGCAGGCGCGCGTGTGGCGCGACTGGGGCTTCGACGACTTCGAGATCGCGGTCAACGTGTCGACGCTGCAGCTGCTGCGTCCCAGCTTCGTATCCGAGGTGCTGGAGGCGATGCAGGAGGCCGGCATTCCGCCGCAGATGGTGGTGCTGGAAGTGCGCCAGAACGCGCTGGCCAAGGACATGAACCTGGTCCACCGCACGCTGGCGCAGCTGCACCGCGAAGGCGTGCGGCTGACGCTGGACGATTTCGGCATGGGCGATTCCAACCTGGATTCGCTGGTGCGGTTCTCGGTGGACAAGATCAAGATCGACCGCAACTTCGTCAAGGGCGTGCCCTCCAGCCCCCGCGAGGTCGCCATCACCTGCGCCATCATCGCGATGGGCCATCAGCTGGGCATGAAGGTCATCGCGCACGGCGTGGAGACCGACACCCAGCTCGGCTTCCTGCGCCGCAACCAGTGCGACATGTTCCAGGGCCACCTGTTCGGCGAACCGATGTCGGCCGAGGATGCCGGTGCCGTGCTGCGCCGCCGCTACCTGCGCGCGGATGCGTTCGCCGCCACCAAGCCCGACCGTACGCTGCTGCTGCTGGACGACGAAGAGAACATCCTGCGCTCGCTGGTGCGCCTGTTCCGCCGCGACGGTTATCGCATCCTCGCCGCCAGCAACGTCACCGACGCCTTCGAGCTGCTGGCGACCAACGACGTGCAGGTCATCCTGTCCGACCAGCGCATGTCCGACATGAGCGGCACCGAGTTCCTCGGCCGCGTGCGCCTGCTGTACCCGGACACCATCCGGCTGGTGCTGTCGGGCTACACCGACCTGGCCACCGTCACCGAGGCGATCAACCGCGGCGAGATCTACCGTTTCCTGACCAAACCCTGGAACGACGACGACCTGCGCGAGCACATCCGCCAGGCCTTCACCACCTACGAGAACCAGCCGCACCACCGCGCACATGCCTGACGCCGCCGCGCCGCCGTCCGGAGGCTGGTGCCTGTACCTGCTGGAATGCCGCAACGGCACGTACTACGCCGGCATCACCAATCGCCTGGAGGCGCGCTATGCCGCGCACGTCGCCGGCACCGGCGCCAAATACACACGCGCGAATCCGCCGGTGCGCGTGCTGGCGAGTCGTGGCTATCCGGACCGCAGCGCGGCCTCGCGGGCGGAAGCGCAACTGAAGCGCTTGCCTCGGGCGAAGAAGCTGGGGTTCTTCGAGTCCTGCTGATGCCGATTGGGGTGTCGATGTGGGAGCGACGTGAGTCGCGAACGCGGAAACCAAGTCATCGGGCAGCCTCCGGATGCGACCACCGTCAGTCGCACGGATCCAGCTTCAGAACAACCGAACTCCCTGATCGCGACTTACGTCGCTCCCACGAGGATCAGACCACTTACGCCGCGTCGAGACCCGGCTGCCGGATCGGCAGGGTGATCCGGAAACAGGCACCGGCATCGGGCACGTTGCGCACTTCGATGCGGCCGTTGTGCTTCTTGACGATGCCGTAGGAGATCGACAGGCCCAGGCCGGTGCCGCTGCCGACCGGCTTGGTGGTGAAGAACGGATCGAAGATGCGCTGCAGGATCTCCTCCGGGATGCCGTGGCCACTGTCCTGGATCTCCACCCAGACCTCGTCGCCGTCCACGCCGGTGGTGACGTGGATCGTGCCGCGCTCGTCGATGGCGTGGCTGGCGTTGAGCAGGATGTTCATGAACACCTGGTTCAATTCCGACGGCCGGCACTGCACCAGCGGCAGCTTGCCGTAGTGCTTTTCCAGCGTGACCTTGTACTTCAGCTCGTTCCAGATAATGTTGATGGTGGAATCCAGACCGGCGTGCAGGTCGGCGGATTTCCAGCTGTCGTCGCGACCGGAGTACGAGAAGTCCTTGAGGTTGCGCACGATGGCGGTGACGCGCTCGATGCCCTCGCGCGATTCGGACATCAGCTGCGGCAGGTCGCCGGTGATGAAGTCGATGTCGGCGCGCGCCCGCAGGTCTTCGATCTCGGGCAGCATCGCCTTCGGGTCGGGCAGGCGCAATGCGCGCTCGTAGACCTCGATCAGCGAGAACAGGCTGTGAAGGTATTCCTGCAGCGAGCCGAGGTTGGAATGCACGTAGCCGATCGGGTTGTTGATCTCGTGCGCCACGCCGGCGGCCAGCTGGCCGATCGACGCCATCTTCTCCGACTGCACCAGTTGTTCCTGGGCGCCGGCCAGCCGTACCAGCGTCTGCCGGAGCTGGGCGTGGCGGCGCTGCAGTTCCTGCTGGCGCGCATGCGCCTCGCTGACATCGTGGAAGACCACCATGCAGTAACCGCCGCCTGGACTGTCGTGGAAATACGCGCGCACCTGCAGCACCAGGCCGTCGTCGAGCGTCAGGTCGGTGTTCCAGCGCCCGGTTTCGTGCGCGGTGCGGATCGCATCCGCCGGCAACAGCCGCGACAGGGCGGCCAGCGGATCGGCTTCGTCGTTGACCAGGGCGCGTGCCGCCGCGTTGGCGTGCAGCGGACGCGCATCGCCCCGGCAGAGCAGGTAACCGTCGTCCATCAGCTCGGCCAGCGCCTTGAGGTCGGCGAAGGTCGGAATATCGTCCGCGGCGCAGGCGGCGGAGGACGGGCTCAGGGGCGGGACTGTGGCCACGGATGCATCGGGTGGCGGCGACGGGGCGCCAGTATCCGGCGCGGCCGCAGGGGCGGCAAGGTGCGGTGTCGCAGTTTGCGGATCGGGCACCGGGCTCAGGCGACCGCGAGCGGACGCGGTGCGGCCGTCGAGGAGGTCTGCCCCTGCGCATCGTAGGCGCCGTGGCTCTCGGTGCGGCCCAGGTGGCGGAGCGCCCAGTTCACTTCGCGACGGCGCCGCGCCAGCAGGATGCCGTTGGCATGGTTCTTTTCGGCCAGCCCGGCCAGCTGTTCGCGCAGCTCTTCGGGAAACCCGAAGCCGGCCGCGGCGGTTTCCAGCGCGCGCAGGGCATCCAGCTTGTCCTGCGTGCAGCGCACCAGCGCCTCCACGTCGTGCTCGACGATGGCGCACCGCTCCCCTTCCAGGGCCGCGGACAGTCGCTGGAGGGACGCGTGGGTCATGGCGCTCAACCGCCCAACTGGTCTTCCAGGCCCAGCATGCCGTCGGCGATCGCCTCGGCATTGACCTTGTACGTGCCGGCCTGCAGGGCTTCACGCACCGCCTGCACGCGGGCTTCGTTGATCGCCGGCGCGTTGGACAGCTCGCGCTGCATCGCCTGCAGGCTGGCGGCCTCACCGGTCAGGCGCAGGCTGTCGCCGCCGGCGCTGGCTTCCACCGGCCGCGAACGTTCGGCACCCGCCGGTGCAACACGGCCGCCAACGGGGCCGGTGGTGCGTACGGCGGCAGGGGGAGTGCCTTCGATTTTCTGGCTCATGTCATTCACCTGTCACAGGGTTCATAGGAGTTATCGGCCGCGGCCTGTCCGACTTTAGTGACGGAGGCCACACTCCGAAGAAGGCCCGGATTGTGCCCGGTCCGCTTCCACTCGTGTTCGGTATCGGCCACCCCCGGTGCAACTTGAGGGCCGTTCGCATTTTTTTTCATCGGCTGACCCAGACGTCGCCGCCCGGCCCCACCACGCCCTGCACCACGCGGCGCGAGGACAGGTTTTCCACGGTGACCCGCTCGTTCTCGCCGCCGTCGGCGAGCGCCTTGCCGGCCACCCTCACCTCCACCCCGCCGCGGCGGGACACCAGCGCCACGTTGTCGCCGCGCCGGATCAGCCGCTGGGCGACCAGGTCGGTCGACGCCAGCACGGCGCCGGCCGACAGCATGCGCCGCGCGACCCGGCCGACGGCCTGGGCCGGATCGGCCACGGCGGCACCGACGATACGCGAGGCGTCGCGACGCTCGGCGACGAAGGCGTCGGCGGTGATGGTTTCGCCCGGCGCGATCCCCCGCGCCAGCACCAGCACGGTCTGGCTGCGGCGCACGCGCACCGGCACGAACAGGCGCCAGCCATCCGGACAGCCGACTTCCACGCTGTTGCTGCCCTGCACGCGTGCGACCAGGGCGGCACTGCATCGGGGCAGACGAAGGGCGGGGTCGAGCGTGGCCTCGGCTTCGCTGCCGTCCGGCAGCGCACCGATCGCCGCGGCCTTGATGCTGTCCACCGGCTGGAAGTCGGCGGCCAGCACGCTGCATGCGGTCAGGGCGCCGATCAGGGCGAAGGTGAGGCGCAGCAGCATGGGGGGGCTCCGTCGGTTCATCGGCGGGGAGGTTGCAAGGGATGTGCCAGCGATAAAGCCCCTCTCCCTGGGGGAGAGGGGTTGGGGTGAGGGGCAACGGAAACCGTATCCTCAGGCCGCCCCTGGCAGCACCACATCCGCGACGAGCCTTTGGTTCGCTGGCCTTGCGGGATGGATCTTCTTTTACTCAGGCATGGTGCCGCTCGCCGCGGAGGCCCTACTTTTCTTTGCTTGTGCAAAGAAAAGTAGGCAAAAGAAAACACACCCCGGCGGTCCGCCCGCCGCTGCGCGGCGGGTGCGCAGTCCCGACGGGAATTTTCGTGCGGGGCATCCTGCCCCGTACGAAAACGGCGCACGTCCTGTGCGCCGCCCCTTCGGGGTTTTACCCGCCGGGACTGCCGGACCTCAGGGGGCCCGAGAGCCAAAGCCGACGCGCCGCGGCTGCTCCTGTGTTTCGGGTCCCCATGAGGCACGGCGAGTGGGCCGGGTAAAACCCGAAGGGCGCCGTCATGGATGACGGCGTTTTCGTATGGCACAGGGATGTGCCATACGAAAATTCCCGGCCCGCTCGCGAACCCTGCGCGCAGCGCAGGGCGTGCCGCCTGGGGCGTGTTTCTTTGGTTCCTTTCTTTGCACGACGCAAAGAAAGGGACGCCTCCGCGGCGAGCGGCGCCATGTTCGAGACATGGAAGGCGCCTCCCGCCAAGCCATGGAGCCCAAAGCCACGGCGGACGTTGTGGCACCCCATGGATAACGAAGAGACGGACTTCGTTGGCCCTCACCCCAACCCCTCTCCCGGTGGGAGAGGGGTTCAATCGCGGGGGAGTGGCGTTTAGCTGGTCTCTCCCGCTCAAGACCCCTGCCCGATGGCCGATATGCTGAACATGACCCAGGACCTGCTCAACCGCATCGACCAGCGCACCCGCCTGGCCGGCCACAACCGCCTCGCCCTGCTCCTGTTCCGCCTGGGCGGGCGTCAGCTTTTTGGCGTCAACGTCTTCAAGGTGCAGGAAGTCCTGCGCCGGCCGTCCCTGTTCCAGCTGCCCGGCCTGCCCACCGAATTCGTCGGCGTGGCCGACGTGCGCGGACGGTCGGTGCCGGTGCTGGACCTGGGCCTGAGCATCCGCCACCCCGAGCGCGACCCGAATCCCGAGAACGCCCCCAACTACCTGGTCGTCACCGAGTTCAACCGCTCCGTGCAGGGCTTCCTGGTCAGCGGCGTGGAGCGCATCGTCAACATCGCGGTCGAGGACATCCACCCGCCGCCGGAGCTGGGCGCGGAAAACAGCTTCCTCACCGCCGTGACGCGGTTCCAGGGCGAGCTGATCCAGGTGATCGACGTGGAAAGCGTGCTGGCCGACATCTGCCAGTCGCGCATGGATGCCACCCTCGCGCCCGAGATGGCGCTGCCCGCCGATGCCCCGCCGATGCAGGTGCTGGTGGTCGACGACTCCCGCGTCGCCCGCTCGCAGATCCGCAGCGTGCTGGAGCAGCTCGGCGTCACCGCCACCCTGCTCTCGGACGGCCGCCAGGCACTGGACCATCTCTTGCAGGTGCACGCGGCCGGCGAGAATCCGGCCGAGCGCTACGCCATGGTCATCTCCGACATCGAGATGCCCGCCATGGACGGCTACACCCTGACGACGGAAATCCGGCGCCACCCGGGCCTGGCCGGCCTGTACGTGCTGCTGCACACGTCGCTGTCGGGCGTGTTCAACAACGCCATGGTCGAGCGCGTGGGCGCCAACGCCTTCGTGGCCAAGTACAGCCCGCACGAACTGGCCGAACACGTGCTGTTCCGGCTGAACCAGGTGGTTTCCGCGCGAATGGCGGCGTAAAGCGCCCCTCATCCGCCCTTCGGGCACCTTCTCCCTGCATCGCAGGGAGAAGGAAAAGCGCGTTCTGGCACACGCCTTGCAGCTGCCCCGGCAACGGTCTGCCGGAGCGGTGCCATGTCCAATCCCATCTCCAATTACCTGGGCGTCCATGCCGCGGCACTGCCGCTGCGTGAGCAGCGCATGCAGCTGATCGCCAGCAACCTGTCCAACGCCGACACGCCCAACTTCAAGGCCAAGGACCTGGACTTCCAGGCCGCGCTTGAACAGGCCGCCGCCAAGGCCGCACCGCTGCGGGGCACGAACGAGCAGCACATGACGCTGTTGAACGCCTCGCCGCGCCTCTTCGAGCGCGAGGGCGTGCAGCCCAGTCTGGACGGCAACACCGTGGATGCCGACACCGAGCGCGCCGCCTACGGCCGCGCGGCGCTGGAATACCGCGCCTCGCTCAGCTTCATCGAATCCAAGGTGCGCACCATGCTCACCGCGATCACCGGCCAGTAAGAGGGACTGCCATGAGCAACCTGCCGATCTTCGACGTCGCCGGCTCCGCGCTGCAGGCGCAGTCGGTGCGCCTGAACACCATCGCCAGCAACCTGTCCAACGCCGATTCCATCGCCTCCTCGCCCGAAGCGGTGTACAAGCCGATCGAACCGATCTTCCAGGCACGCCCGCTGCGCAGCGACGGGTCGCTGACCTCGGTGCAGGTGAAGGAGATCACCCAGAGTGAGGCACCGCCGATCAAGCGCTACGAGCCCGGCCATCCGATGGCCGACGGCGATGGCTACGTCTATGCGCCGGATGTCGATCCGGTCGCGCAGATGGTCAACCTGATCTCCGCCTCGCGCGGCTACCAGGCCGGTGTGGAAGTGCTGAACACGGCCAAGGAACTCGCCCTGGCCACCCTGACGATGGGCCGCTGACGCGCCCCCTGACCGAGCCCGCATATGACCACTGTCAACGGCGATCCGTTCGCCGCCCTCAACACCAGCACCACCGGCGCCGCGACCACGGCGAAGAAGGCCGATACGCTGGGCCAAGCCGATTTCATGCGGCTGATGACCGAGCAGCTCAGCAATCAGGACCCGCTGAAACCGCTGTCCAACAGCGAGTTCGTCGCCCAGCTGGCGCAGTTCTCCACCGTGCAGGGCATCAGCGACCTCAACGGCACTGTCAACGGTTTCACTGCCGCACTGACCGGCGACCAGGTGCTGAAAGGCGCCGCGCTGGTCGGCCACTCGGTGGTGGTGCCATCCGAATCGATCGCCCTGCCCGATACCGGCAACGCCAGCGGCCTGGTGATGTCGCCGGGCGCCGGCAAGGTGACTTTCGAGATCAAGGACGCCAGCGGGATCGTCGTCGACACCGTCGACGTGGACGCGACCGGCAAGGGCGAGACCGCATTCGCCTGGGACGGCCTGAAGGCCAACGGTGAACGCGCCGACGCCGGGACGTACACGATCAAGGCCACGCATATCGGCAGCGACGGCACGGCCACCGCGCTCAACACCTACGTCGACGCCACCGTGGACAGCGTGACCATCGGGTCCGACGGCCTCTATCTGAACCTGCCCGGCCTGGGCACCGCCCCGCTCGACTACGTGCTGCGCATCGGCAAGTCGGCATCCTGACCACCACGCTCCCACCGCATCCCGCAAGGAGTCTTCCATGGCTTTCAACAGCTCGCTATCCGGCATGAGGGCGGCCAACGCCGACCTCAACGTCACCTCGCACAACATCGCCAACGTCAATACCACCGGCTTCAAGGAGTCGCGCGCGGAGTTCGCCGAGGTGTTCTCGTCCACCGGCTACGGCCTGCTGCGCAACGGCATCGGCGCCGGCGTCCGGCTGACCAACGTGGCCCAGCAGTTCTCCCAGGGCGACATCAACCAGACCGGCCGCTACCTGGACATGGCGGTGGACAAGGAAGGCTTCTTCACCGTCAGCAACAACGGCACCAACGTCTACACACGCGCCGGCAATTTCCAGCGCGACCCGAACGGCTATGTCACCACGCCGGAAGGCTACCGCCTGCAGGTGTTTCCGCCGCGCGCCGACGGCATCGGTTTCGACACCGGCAACCTGACCGACCTGCGCCTGCTGACCACCGACAGCCCGCCGTCGCCGACCACGCGCGTGGAACTGGGCGTCACCCTGCCCGGCAACGCCGCGCAGCCGACCATCACCCCGTTCGCACCGACCGACAGCGCCAGCTACAACGAAACCACCTCGGTCACCGTGTACGACTCGCTGGGCGTGGCCCACCAGCAGACCGTGTACTACGTGAAGACGCCCAACCCGAACGAGTGGCAGATGCACACCTACGTGGACGGCACCTCGATGGGCGCGCCGACCACCGTGCAGTTCGACAACAACGGTACGCTGACGGCACCGGCCAATGGGCTGGTGGCGCTGGCGCCGTTCACACCCAGCACCGGCGCGGGCGTGCTGAACATGACCATGGACATCAGCGGCACCACGCAGTACGGCGAGCAGTTCGCCAAGCGCATCCAGAACCAGGACGGCTACGCCACGGGCAAGCTCAACGAGTTCAGCGTGTCCGAAACCGGCGTGGTCTACGCGCGCTACTCCAACGGCGAAGACCAGGCGCTCGGCCAGGTGGCGCTGGCGAACTTCAGCAATCCGCAGGGCCTGGTCTCGCAGGGCAACAACACCTGGACGCACAGCTACGCCTCGGGCGAGCCGCGCATCGGCGCACCGGGCACGTCGGACTTCGGCCAGGTGGCCTCCGGCGCGCTGGAAGCCTCGACCGTCGACCTGACCGAACAACTGGTCAACATGATCGTGGCGCAGCGCAACTTCCAGGCCAACTCGCAGGCCCTGTCCACGCAGGACCAGATCACCCAGGCGGTGATCAACATCCGCTGACGCGGCGTGATTCAGGAATAGGGATTCGGGATTCGCAACGGCGAATCCCTGCCCGCTTCCGCTTCGCTCCTCGTAAACGAGTCTCCAATCCCCTATCCCGAATCCCTGCCTCCCATGGACAAAGCCCTCTACGTCGCCATGACCGGCGCCCGCGCTTCGCTGCAGGCGCAGGGCACCGTGTCGCACAACCTGGCCAACGTGGACACCAAGGGGTTCAAGGCCGCGCTGGCCGGCACCGAGGCGTTCAAGATTCCAGGAAAAGGCTTTCCCTCGCGCGTGGACGCGGTGCTGATCGATCCCGGCTTCGACGGGCGCACCGGTTCGCAGATGGTCACCGGCCGTTCGCTCGACATTTCGCTGCAGCCGAACCGCTGGATGGCCGTGCAGGCCGCCGACGGCGGCACGGCCTACACGCGCAACGGCGAGCTCAGCGTCACGCCGAACGGACAGCTGGTCACTGCCGGTGGCCGTGCGGTGCTGGACGACAACGGCAACCCGATCGCGGTGCCGCCGGCGCAATCGATCGACATCGGCGCCGACGGCACGGTCTCGATCATTCCGCAGGGCGAAGGCCCGCAGACGATGGCGGTGGTCGGCCGCATGCGCATCGTGGAAGCGGCCCAGTCGCAGCTCGCACGCGGTGGCGATGGGCTGATGCGTCCGTCGGATCCGCAGGCGCCCGCCCTGCCCGTCGCCAATGGCAACAGTCTGACGATGGGCGTGCTGGAAGGCAGCAACGTGGATGCGGCCGGTGCGCTGGTGCAGATGATCCAGTTGCAGCGCCAGTTCGAGATGCAGGTGAAGGTGATCCGCAGCGGCGACGAGATGGCGCAGTCGTCGAACCAGTTGCTGCGTCTGGGCGGTTGACGCCTGGAGCCCCTGCTTCGAGAGCCCCTCTCCCTGCGGAGCTCTGAGCCCCTCTCCCTGCGAGAGAGGGGTTGGGGTGAGGGGCAACGAAGTCCGCGTCTTCGCTCTCCCTTGCTGCCACAACAGCCGCGATGGCTTTCGGCTCCTTGGCCTTGCGGAATGGGTTTCCTTCGTGGAGGCATGGTGCCGCTCGCCGCGGGGGCATTCCTTTCTTTGCTCGTGCAAAGAAAGGAACCAAAGAAACACGCCCCAGGCGGCACGCCCTCCGCGCTGCGCGCTCCGGGTCCGCGAATGGTCCGGGAATTTTCGTAAGGCACATCCGTGTGCCATACGAAAACGCCGTCATCCATGACGGCGCCCTTCGGGTTTTACCCGGCCCACTCGCCGTGCCTCATGGGGACCCGGAAGCAAACAAAAGCAAAGCGGCTGCCCGAGATGTCTCAGACATCGCTCTTGGGCCCCCTGAGGTCCGGCAGTCCCGGCGGGTACAACCCCGCAGGGGCGGCGCACAGGACGTGCGCCGTTTTCGTACGGGGCAGGATGCCCCGCACGAAAATTCCCGTCGGGACTGCGCACCCGCCGCGCAGCGGCGGGCGGACCGCCGGGGTGTGCTTTCTTTGCCTACTTTCTTTGCACAAGTAAAGAGGCGCTTTTAAACAGCCGAATGGCTGGTCTAGTAGGGCCCCTGCGGCGAGCAGCACCATGCCTCCGAGGCTAAGACCCATCCCGCAAGGCCATCAAAAGCAAGAGCCATCGCGGATGCGGTGGCAGCTATGGAAAACGAAAACATGGACTCCGTTGCCCCTCACCCCAACCCCTCTCCCGCTGGGAGAGGGGCTTGAGCAGGCCCCAGCGCCAGAAAAATGTCGGCACCTGGTCCAACGTCATGACCCCGGTCCCGGTTCGGCCCGAATCCACGCGCCAGAACCACGACACCCGTTCCGGCACAGGACTTGCCTGAGAGGAGGCGAGGAACCGCAGTACGCGCTTCCGCCCTTCCATCCGCGAGGAACCCCGCCATGAACCAGGCCCTCTGGGTCGCCAAGACCGGACTCGACGCGCAACAGACGCGCATGTCCGTGGTCTCCAACAACCTGGCGAACACCAACACCACCGGCTTCAAGCGCGACCGCGCCAGCTTTGAGGATCTGCTGTACCAGCAGGTGCGCCAGCCCGGCGGTTCCACCTCCTCGCAGACGCAACTGCCGTCCGGCCTGCAGCTCGGCACCGGTGTGCGCGTGGTGTCGACCTCCAAGGACTTCCAGCAGGGCAACCCGCAGCAGACCGGCCGCTCGCTCGACGTCATGGTCAACGGCCGCGGCTTCTTCGAGGTGCTGCTGCCCGACGGTTCGCCCGCGTACACGCGCGACGGCTCGTTCCAGATCAACGCGCAGGGCGAACTGGTCACCAACAGCGGCTATCCCGTGCAGCCCGGCATCCAGGTGCCGGAAGGCGCGCAGTCGCTGACCATCGGCAACGACGGCACCGTCAGCGTAACGATGGCCGGCCAGGCGCAGGCGCTGGAGATCGGCTCGCTGACGCTGACCGACTTCGTCAATCCCTCGGGCCTGCAGGCCAGGGGCGAGAACCTCTACGTGGAGACCACCGCGTCCGGTCCCGCGCAGAACGGCACGCCCGGCCTCAACGGCCTGGGCAGCGTGGTGCAGGGCTCGCTGGAAGGCTCCAATGTCAACGTGGTGGAAGAGCTGGTCAGCATGATCGAAACCCAGCGCGCCTACGAAATGAACGCCAAGGCCATCTCCACCACCGACTCAATGCTCGGTTACCTCAACAACAACGTCTGACGCCGCACCCCACCGTCACGCCACGGGACACGCCATGAAGCGCTCCACGTCCGCCACCACCCTCGCCTGCGCGCTGATGCTGCTGCCGGGCTGCGCGCGCTACGCCGGCGACGTGCGCCCGTACGCGCCGATGCAGCCGATCCAGCCCGTCGTCGCCGTCTCGGCGCCGGCCACCGCCGGTTCCATCTACCGCGCCGGCCCGGGCCTGAACCTGTACGCCGACCGCCGCGCGCGCGACGTGGGCGACCTGCTGACGATCAACCTGGTGGAGAACACCACCGCGCAGACCTCCGCCACCACTTCGGTGGACAAGCAGAGCGAAGTCAGCCTGGCCGCGCCGAACATCGCCGGCGCTCCGGTCACCTTCAATGGCCGCGACATCCTCAGCGCGTCGGTCAACGGCGACCGTGGCTTCAGCGGCGCCGGCAACAGCGCGCAGAGCAATCGCCTGCAGGGCAGCGTGACCGTGACCGTGATCCAGCGCCTGCCGAACGGCAACCTGGTGGTGCAGGGCCAGAAGAACATGCGCCTGAACCAGGGCGACGAGCTGGTGCAGATCCAGGGCATCGTGCGCCCGGCCGACATCAACCCGGACAACACCATCTCCTCCGGCAAGGTCGCCGATGCGCGCATCGCCTACGGCGGCCGCGGCGCCATCGCCCAGTCCAATTCGATGGGCTGGCTGGGCCGCTTCTTCAATTCCCCGATCTTCCCGAACTGAGCGCCGTGATGGACACCAACGACTCCAACCACGCTGCGCCGACGCCGACGAAGAAGCCGCGCCGCATCGACACCTACACCCTGCTCGGTTTGCTGGCGTGGATCGGCCTGGTACTGATCTGCCTGGCGCCGGCCGCGCGCGCCGAGCGCATCAAGGACCTGGCCCAGGTCGGCGGCGTGCGCAGCAATCCGCTGGTCGGCTACGGCCTGGTCGTGGGCCTGGACGGCAGCGGCGACCGCACCAGCCAGGCGCCCTTCACCGTGCAGAGCCTGAAGAACATGCTGGGCGAGCTGGGCGTCAACGTCCCGGCCAACGTCAATCCGCAGCTGAAGAACGTGGCTGCCGTGGCGATCCACGCCGACCTGCCCGCCTTCGCCAAACCCGGCCAGCCGATCGACATCACCGTGTCGTCGATCGGCAACGCCACCTCACTGCGCGGCGGCAGCCTGCTGATGGCGCCGCTGCGCGGTGCCGACGGCGAGGTCTACGCCATCGCGCAGGGCAACCTGGTGGTCGGTGGCTTCGGTGCGCAGGGCCGCGACGGCTCGCGCGTGTCGGTCAACGTGCCCAGCGTGGGCCGCATTCCCAACGGCGCCATCGTCGAACGCGCGATCCCCAACGCGCTGGACAACGGCGAAGGCACCATCACCCTCAACCTGCACCGCGCAGACTTCACCACCGTCTCGCGCATGGTCGCGGCGCTGGAGCAGAACTTCGGCGTCGGCAACGCCTACGCCCTGGATGCGGTGACCGTGGCCGTGCGTGCGCCGGCCGACGTGTCCCGCCGCATCAACTTCCTCGCCCAGGTCGAGAATCTGGAACTGACGCCCGGCAGCGCCCCGGCCAAGGTCATCGTCAACGCGCGCACCGGTACCGTCGTCATCGGTGCGCAGGTGCAGGTGATGCCGGCCGCGGTGACGCACGGTTCGCTGACGGTGACCATCACCGAGTCGGCCAACGTCAGCCAGCCGAACGAGTTCTCGCGCGGCGGCCAGACCGTGGTGACGCCGCAGTCCAGCGTCTCGGTCAGCCAGGAAGGCAACCGCATGTTCAAGTTCGAGGGCGGTACCTCGCTGGACGAGATCGTCCGCGCGGTCAACGAAGTCGGCGCCGCCCCGGGCGACCTGATCGCGATCCTGGAAGCGCTGAAGCAGGCCGGCGCCCTGCGTGCGGAGCTCGAGGTGATCTGATGGAGGCCGGGATTCGCGAGTCGGGATTCGGGATGGCGTTTGTGGACTTCGTGCACGCCGCCGCTTCCTGCCCCATCTCCCACGTCCCTTCGGCACAGGACTTGCCTGACCCCCTGCGCAACCCCGCTTTTCCGAATCCCGAATCCCGAATCCCCAATCCCGGCCCCTGACTGCCATGGCCAGCCTGCCCATCGGACTCCTGAATCCGTCGATGCCCCTGGCCGAAGCCAGCGGCACGCCGGACAACGCCCGCATCCACGATGTCGCGAAGAAGCTGGAAGGCCAGTTCGCGCAGATGATGATCAAGTGCATGCGCGAAGCCGGCTTCGGCGACTCGCTGTTCCCCGGCGAGAACCAGGTGTTCCGCGACATGTACGACCAGCAGCTGGCCACCGCCATGTCGCAGGGCCGCGGCCTGGGGCTGGCGCCGATGATCGCGCGGCAGTTGGGCGCCACCGACACCAACACGCCGGCCGTGCCGGCGACTACCGCACTGTCGGCCTACAAGCGCCTGCTGCCCGGTCGCGAGGCCGATTCCATGCTCGACGCCATCGCCGGCCGCGGCATCGGCAGCAGTGCGCACCAGGATGCCGGCATGCCGGCGACGATCACACTGGACACCATCACCGTGCGGCCCGACGTGGCGTGCGATGACGTCGAACAGGTCGCCTCGGCCGATCCGTCCAGGTACGCGCGCAATACGCCCGAGCGCTTCGTCGCCGAGATCTGGGACCATGCCAAGCAGGCGGCGAAGGAACTCGGCGTCGACCCGCGTGCGCTGGTCGCGCAGGCCGCGCTGGAAACCGGCTGGGGCAAGCGCCAGATCCGGACCGGCGATGGCGGCAGTGCGCACAACCTGTTCGGCATCAAGGCCACCGGCTGGAAGGGCGAGCGCGCGCGCACCGCCACGCACGAATACACCAACGGCGTGAAGCACACCGAGACTGCGGACTTCCGTGCGTACGCGTCGCCCGCCGAAAGCTTCGCCGACTACGTGCGCCTGTTGAAGAACAATCCGCGCTATCAGCAGGCGCTCGCCGCCGGCAAGGACATCGCCGGCTTCGCCCGTGGCCTGCAGCGCGCCGGCTACGCCACCGACCCGACCTACGCCAACAAGATCGCGTCCATCGCCAACGGACCCACCCTTGGCAAGGTGCTGTCGGCGATCGGTACGACCGTAGCCGGACCGGTCGGCAACGCCGTAGGCAATGCCATCGGCAACGCGCTGCGGCGCTGACCTGGGAATCACGCATGTCCAACCTTCTCGCCACCGGCAGCAGCGCCCTGATCGCCTTCCAGCGCGCCCTGTCCACGGTCGGCCACAACGTCGCCAACATCAACACGCCGGGTTATTCGCGCCAACGCGTGGAATTTGAATCGCGCGACGGCACGTACTTCGGCTACGGCTACCAGGGCAACGGCGTGCAGATCGTCGACGTGCGCCGGATGGCCGACTCGCTGGCGACCTCGCGCCTGCTCGACAGCGGCGGCGAGCTCGCGCGCCTGCAACAGCTGTCCACGCTGTCCACGCGGCTGGACCAGCTGTTCTCCGAGAAGGCCACCGGCATCAGCGCGCCGTGGTCCAGCTTCTTCGACTCGGTCAATGCGCTGTCGTCCAACGCGGCCGGCTCGGCTGACCGTGAAAGCGTACTGGCGCAGGCGAATGCGCTGGTCACCCGCTTCCACCAGATCGACCAGCATCTGGACGGCCTGGATACCGAAGTCAATGCGGGCCTGACCGCCGCCACCGGCGAGGTGAACCGGCTGGCCAAGGAAATCGCCCAGCTCAACGGCCGCATCGGTGGCAACACCAGCCCGTCCGGCGACCTGCTGGACCGGCGCGACCAGCTGATCAGCGAACTGGTGGGCTACACCGGCGGCAACGCGGTGGTGCAGGACGGCGGCCTGGTCAACGTGTTCAGCGCCGGCGGCCAGCCGCTGGTGGTGGGCGCCACCGCCAGCACGCTGGTGACCGTGCCCGACCCGTACCGTCCCGAGCGCCTGCAGGTGGCGCTGGAAACCAACGGCCAGCGCACCACGCTGGACAAGCGCGCGCTCGGCGGCCAGATCGGCGGCCTGATCGAATTCCGCACCACCGTGCTGGACCCGGCGACGGCCGAGCTCGGCCGCGTCGCCACCTCGCTGGCGCAGACCTTCAATGCCGGCCATCGCGCCGGCATGGACCAGTACGGCCAGATGGGCGCGGATTTCTTCCGCCTGCCCGCCCCGCGCATTTCCTCGAACGCCGGCAACACCGGCAATGCCGTGCTGCAGACATCGGTGGGCAACACCGGCGCGCTGAACGCGCAGAACGTGCTGCTGCGCTTCGATGGCGCCGCCTGGGTGGCGACGCATCCGGAGACCGGCGCGAGCATCCCGATGACCGGCACCGGCACCGCAACCGATCCGCTGATCGTCAACGGCATCGAACTGCGGCTTGCAGCGGGTACGACGCCGGGCATCAACGACCGCTTCCTGCTGCAGCCCACCGCCGGTGCGGCCGGCAACCTCGGCGTGGCGATCAGCGACCCTGGCCGCATCGCGGCGGCGACGCCGGTCAAGGCGACCACCGACCTGGCCAATACCGGCAGCGGCAAGGCCAGCGGCCTGCAGGTGACCGACGCCGCCAACGCCAACCTGCTGGCGCCGGTGGACATCGAGTTCATCGATGCCACCCAGTACACGATCAACGGCACCGGACCGTTCGCCTACACGCCCGGGCAGACCGTGGCGTACAACGGCTGGAGCGTGGTGCTGGATGGCGCACCGGCGGCCGGCGACAGCTTCCGCATCGGGCCGACCGGTGCGAACTCCAGCGACAACGGCAACGCCAAGCTGCTGTCGAACCTGGACGACGCGCGCGTGCTCAACGGCGGCACGCTGACCCTCAACGGCGCCATCGGCGGCCTGACCACGCAGGTGGGTTCGGCGGCGCGCCAGGCCGATTACTCCGCGCAGGCGCAGCAGGTCATCCACGACCAGGCGCAGGCCTCGCGCGACGCGATCTCCGGCGTCAACCTGGACGAAGAAGCCGCCGACCTGATGCGCCTGCAGCAGGCCTACCAGGCCGCATCGCAGATCATCGCCACCGCCGACACCCTCTTCCAATCGCTGCTGGCTGCGACGCGCCGATGAACTACCGCATCTCCACCAACATGATGTACCAGCAGTCGATCAACACGATGCTGGCCAAGCAGGCGAAACTGGCGCACACGCAGCAGCAACTCGCCAGCGGGCAGCGGCTGGTGACGGCCAAGGACGATCCCGTGGCTGCCGGCACCGCCGTGGGCCTGGACCGCGCGGTCGCCGAACTGGAACGCTTCGGCCAGAACGCCAACGCGGTGCAGAACCGCCTGGGCCTGCAGGAGAACGCACTCACGCGCGTGGGCGATGCGATGGCGCGCATCAACGAACTGGTCATCCAGGCCAACAACGCGGCGATGGGCGACGACAGCCGGCAGGCGATCAGCACCGAGCTGAAAGCGATCCATGCCGGCCTGCTGGACCTGGCCAACAGCACCGATGGTGCGGGCCGCTATCTGTTCGGCGGCACCAGCGACGGCAGCGCACCGTTCGCCCTGGCCGGCGGCAACGTGATCTACAGCGGCGACCAGACCCAGCGGCAGGTGGAAGTGGCGCCGGACATGTTCGTGTCCGACACCCTGCCCGGCAGCGAGGTCTTCCTGCGGCTGCGCACCGGCGACGGCCGCGTCGACGGCCAGCCCGCCAGCGGCAATACCGGCACCGGCCTGCTGATGGCGTTCAGCGTCACCGATTCCGCGGTGTGGGATGGCGGCAGCTACACCCTGTCGTTCGGCGCCAACGACAGCTACCAGGTGCTCGATGCGGGTGGCAATCCGGTCGCCTCGGGCACCTACGCGAAGGGCGAGAGCATCGCCTTCGCCGGGGCGCAGATGCGGATCGACGGCCAGCCCGCCAACGGCGACAGCTTCACGCTGGGGCCCGCGGGCAGCCGCGACATCTTCGCCACCGTGCAGGGCCTGATCGACACGCTGGACACCAACCCGACCACCGACGCGCAGCGCGCCGCCATGCAGAACCGCCTGCAGGGCGCCATGCGCGACATCGGCACCGCGCAGGGCAGGATGATCGACGCCCGCGCCAGTGGTGGCGCGCAGCTGTCCGCCATCGAAACCGCCGCCTCGCTGCGCGAAGCCAACAACATCACCCTCAAGGACACCCTGTCCGGCCTGCGCGACCTGGACTGGGCCGAGGCCATCGGCCGCTACCAGATGGAAAACTCCGCCCTGCAGGCCGCACAGACGGTCTTCATGCAGATGCAGCAGCTGTCGCTGTTCAAGCTGATGGGCTGACGACGTCCTTTCCTTTCAGCAGTCCTTGCCCTCACGCCGCGATCTCGCGGCGTTTTTTTGTGCTTACTGTAGGAGCGACGTCAGTCGCGACCGGAAATTTTGTCGGTCCGCCACTCATCCTGAAAACGCATGGATGACGCGCCATGACTCGGCGATCGTGCGGTCGCGACTGACGTCGCTCCTACAAGGGTTTCCGTCATGCCGGCCTTACCCGGAACACCACGCTGATCCGCGGACCCTGCGCCCGCCGGGTCTTCGGGATGCCGTGCTCGTGCGTGACCTGCGAGGCGTGGCTCATCGACAACACGCTGCCGGGCGCCAGGCGTACCGCACCTGTCTCGCTTTCCAGGGAAACCTGTCGTGGGAGCGACGTAAGTCGCGATGTACTGTCCGTAACGCTTCATCGCGACTCACGTCGCTCCCACACCTGCCTTTGCAACGACTGGCGGTAACGGCCTCACCCGGAACACCACGCTGATCCGCGGCCCCTGCGCCCGCCGCGTCTTCCGAATTCCATGCTCGTGCGTGCGCTGCGAGGCACGGCTCATCGACAGCAGACTGCCAGGCGCCAGGCGTACCGCACCTGCTTCACTTTCCAAGAAAACCTGTCGTGGGAGCGACGCAAGTCGCGATGGACTGTCTGTAACGCTTCATCGCGACTCACGTCGCTCCCACACCTGCCTTTCCAACGACTGGCGGTAACGGCCTTACCCGGAACACCACGCTGATCCGCGGCCCCTG
The DNA here is from genome assembly GCF_035999195.1 of Pseudoxanthomonas sp. NCBI lineage: Bacteria > Pseudomonadati > Pseudomonadota > Gammaproteobacteria > Lysobacterales > Lysobacteraceae > Pseudoxanthomonas > Pseudoxanthomonas sp. Next base: position 94,704 of record NZ_DASYGY010000001.1, on the reverse strand, counting down.
CGCGCGGCGGGTCTTGGGTATGCCATGCTCGTGCGTGACCTGCGAGGCGTGGCTCATCGACAGCACGCTGCCGGGTGCGAGGTCCACCGCGATCGTCTCGCGCGCGCCCTCTCGCGCACGGATCAGCATGCGCCGCGGCGCACCCAGCGACACCAGGGTGATCGGATGGCGGGCCGCCACGGTATGCAGCTTGTCGCCATGCATGGCGACGCTGTCGTGGCCGTCGCGGTAGAGATTCATGCCGATGTGCGAATACGGCGCGGGCACCTTCGCCTGCACGCAGGCCAGCAGCGCCGCGAGCGGCAGGTCGTCCGGCAGGGCGTCCACGGCGTAGTTCGCCAGCAGCCGCGGCACGTCGACGATGCGGTCGTACATCGGCCGCTGCAGGTGCGTCCACGCCGCGCGCGCCTGCAGCGCGTCGAACCAGGTGCGCGCAATAGTCGGATCGACGGCGTCCGGCCAATAGCGGATGCCGCCTTCGGCATCGTCGACCAGCCGCACCATGGCGGGCGCGAACAGGTCGTCGGTAAGGGTGGACAGCGCGTGCATCGTGGCCTCAGTGGAAATCGCGGGAGTCGGGCTGGATCTCGCCGAGCAGCGCGGTGAAATCCTCCAGCCGGCGCGCGATCAGGTGCTCCACGCCGTCCACCTGTTCCCAGCGTCCCCGCACCGCCATCAGCCGGGAGCCGAGCAAGGCCTTGCGGTCGCGCAACGCCACGTGCGACCACACCACCACGTTGACCATGCCGTGTTCGTCCTCGAGCGTGACGAAGATCGTGCCCTTCGCCGTGGCCGGCCGCTGCCGCTGCGTGACGATGCCCGCCACGAAGGCCCCGCGCCCATGCGGCAGTCCGCGCAGCTGGCGGGAATCCACCACGCGCTGCCGCCGCAGGCGCTCGCGCAGCAGCGACAGCGGATGTGCGCCCAGCGTCAATCCGGTGGTGCGGTAATCCGAGGTCACGTCCTCGCCCGCCGTCGGCGCGGGCAAGACGATCGCGTCCTCGTCGGGGCTGCCCGGCAGCAGCGGACGCTGCCGTTCGATGCCGGCGATTTCCCAGCGGGCGGCATGGCGATGGCCGGCGAGCGACTGCAGCGCGCCGGCTTCCGCCAGCGCGGTACGCGCTTTCTCGTCGAGACGGGCGCGCAGGCACAGGTCGCGTACATCGGTGAAGGCGCGTTGCGCACGCGCGGCCATGATCGCCCTCCCCGCCGCTTCCGACAGCCCGCCGACCTGGCGGAATCCGAGCCGCAACGCCGGCTGCCCGCCGTCGTCGACGCCGCGTCGTGCGTATCCGCCTTCCAGCGTGTTGTCCCAGTCGCTGTGCAGCACGTCGACCGGCCGCACCTCGATCGCCACGCGCCCGCCCTTCTCCCGCCGCGCGTCCTGCACAATCTGGCTGGCCGAATAGAAGCCCATCGGCTGCGCATTGAGCAGCGCGCAGGCGAACGCCGCCGGCTCATGGCGCTTGAGCCAGCAGCTGATGTAGACCAGCTTGGCGAACGAGGCGGCATGGCTCTGCGGAAAGCCGTAGGAGCCGAAGCCCTTGATCTGCTCGAAGATCTGGTCGATGAACTCCGGCGAATAGTGTTTCTCCAGCATCAGCTGACGGATGCGCAGGCGGTGCGGTTCCATGTCGCCGCCACGCCGCCAGGCCGCCATGGAGCGTCGCAGGCCGTCGGCCTGCGACGGCGTGTAGCCGGCATGGATCACCAGCTCCATCACCTGCTCCTGGAACAGCGGGATGCCCAGCGTCTTGCCGAGGATCTCCTTGACGCCTTCCGACGGATACGTCACCGGGTCCTTGCCCTGACGGCGGCGCAGGTAGGGATGCACCATGCCACCCTGGATGGGCCCGGGCCGCACGATCGCCACTTCCACCACCAGATCGTAGAAGGTCGTCGGCTTCAGTCGCGGCAGCATGCTCATCTGTGCACGCGATTCGATCTGGAAGACGCCGACGGTATCCGCCGCCTGGATCATCGCGAACGTGGAGGCTTCGTCCTCCTTCGGCAGCCTGGCGATGTCGGGCCGGTAGCCGCGATGCGTCTCCACCAGGTCCAGCGCCTTCCTGATGCAGGTCAGCATGCCCAGCGCCAGGCAATCGACCTTGAGCAGGCCCATCGTCTCCAGGTCGTCCTTGTCCCACTGGATGATGGTGCGCTCGTCCATCGAGGCGTTTTCCACCGGCACCACCGTCGACAGTGGTGCATCGCCGATCACGAAGCCGCCCACGTGCTGCGACAGGTGGCGCGGGTGGTCGCGCAGCTGGTCGGTCACCGCCAGCACGCGCCGGATCAACGGGTTGTCCGGATCGAAGCCGGCCTCGCGCAGGCGCTGTTCCATCGGCGCCTCGCCGTTGCCCCAGCCGTAGCAGTCGGCCAGCAGCGCGATCTGGTCCGGCGGCAGGCCGAACGCCTTGGCCACGTCGCGCACGGCGCTCTTGCCGCGGTAGCGGATCACCGTGGCGGCGAGCGCGGCGCGGTGGCGGCCGTACTTGCCATAGACGTACTGCAGCACTTCCTCGCGGCGTTCGTGCTCGAAGTCCACGTCGATGTCGGGCGGCTCGTTGCGCTCCTCGGACAGGAAGCGCGCCATCAGCAGGCGACTCTCCGCAGGGTTGACCACGGTGATGCCCAGCGCGAAACAGACGGCGGAATTCGCCGACGAGCCGCGCCCCTGGCACAGGATGTTCCGCTCCTTGGCGAAGCGGACGATGTCCTCCACGGTCAGGAAGAACGCTTCGTACTTCAGCTTTTCGATCAGCGCCAGCTCACCGTCGATCTGCACGACGACGGATGGCGGCGTCCCTTCCGGCCAGCGCTCGCACATGCCGCGCTCCGTCAGTGCGCGCAGCCAGGTGGTCGGCGTGTGCCCCTGCGGCACCAGTTCGACCGGGTACCGATAGTGGAGGTCGCGCTTGAGATCGAAGGTGCAGCGGCGCGACAACTGCACCGCCGCATCGAGCAGATCGTGCGGATAGATGTTGCCCAGTGCCCGCCGCGTGCGCAGGTGGCGCTCGCCGTTGCGGAACAGGTGCGCTCCGCAGTCGGCCAGCGGGGTGACGTGGCGGATCGCGGTCATCGTGTCCTGCAGCGCGCGGCGACGGCGGACGTCCATGTGCACGTCGCCGGTGGCCACCGGCGTCATGCCAAGGCGTGCGGCGGTGTCCAGCAGGCCCGCAAGCCGTGCCGCATCGTCCTGTTCGCGGTGCAGTTCCACCGCCAGATGGGCGCGTTCGCCGAAGACCGACTGCAACCAGCGTCCTTCCCCATCGTCGATGTGCTGCGACGGCAGCCATAGCGCGAACAGGCCGCAGACCAGTGGATCGACATCGGACACGATGCGCGCCACGTCCTGCCGCGTCAGCCGGTAGCCCTTCTTGTCGACCGCACGCCGCGCCGTGGTGATCAGTTCGCACAGCCGCGTGTAGCCGGCGGCGGTTTCCACCAGCAGCACGCATTTCAGTCCGCAGGTCAGCAGGAACTCGCTGCCGACGATGAGATCCACGCCGGTCACGCGCGACGCTTCCCAGCCGCGCACGATGCCGGCCAGCGAGCACTCGTCGGTGATCGCCAGCGCCGCGTAACCAAGATCGCGCGCGCGCTCGAACAGCTCCTCCGCGCTGGCCGCCCCGCGCAGGAACGAAAAGTCCGACAGGCAATGCAGTTCCGCGTACGCCGGCCATGCATCCTCGCGCGGCGTGTCGTCGTTGGCCGCCACCGACAGGCGCAGGCGCTGTGCGACCTCCCACGCGCGCGGCGGACGCCCGCCCGGCGTGTCGCGGTCGACGCCGTCCACCGCGTCATCCCAACTCATGCGAACCACCCGTGCAGCATCCAGCCGCCCTGTTCGCCCGGCGGCGCGAACGCCCAGGCGCGCTGGCCCTGCGAGGTTTCCAGCACGTAGTAATCGCGGCGCGCGTCCTCGCCGTCCCACCAGCCGCTTTCCAGCCGCTCCGGCCCGGAGACGATGCGCGGATGCGGATCGCGCAGCGGCACCGGCTGTGGCAGCAGCCAGGCCGGTCGCGGCGGACGCACCGGCGCGGCGGGAATGCGCTCGCCATCGCCCTGCACGCGTCGCCAGGCGCGTTCGGGGCGCGGATCGCCGGCAGGCGCCACGCGGTGCACGGCCTCGTCGCGCAGGCGCGCGCGCAGGCGTTCGCGCAGCTGCGGCCAGGGCAGCTGCTGCTGCGGGCGCGTATCGAACAGGTCGCGTGCAGCCGGCACGAACGGCGGCAGCTCGCGCGCCAGCAGCCGCACGCCGACCACCGGCCGGTCGATCTGCACGCGTTCCAGCCGGTTGCGGGTCAGCTCGAACAGCATCGCCGGTTCGCGCTCGGCGGCGAGCAGGCCGACGTCGACATCGGTGTGCCCGGCCTCGTGTTCCAGCCGCAGCACGAAGCGCTGCACGCCACCGTCGCGGATGGACAGATACGTACACAGGTCGCCGATCAGCCGACGCAGCAGGAACAGCAGCGCCATGTGGCTTTCGACTTCGTAGCCCAGTTCGATGCGGGCGTCGAAGTGGTCCGGCGGCGCGTAGTACGCCAGCGGGTCGTCGGCCTGCCCGTACAGCCGGTCCAGGTGCTCCAGCACCGGCAGGCCGAAGCGGCGGCGCAGACTGTCGCGCGGCAGTCCGCGCAGCGTGCGCAGGTCGCGGATGCCCATGCGGTGCAGGCGCTCGCCATTGTCCTCCGGCAGGCGCGCACGCCGCACCGGCACGCGATCCAGCAGATCGGCCATCGCCTCGGCCTGCATCACCGCCAGGCCATCGCGCAGGCCGGCGAACACATGCGCCGCGCGCGGCGTTGGCGCCAGCGCGATGCGGTGCTGGAAACCGAGCTGGCCCAGCTCTTCGCGCAGCCGCGCCTCGATGCGCGGCCAGGGTCCGAGCAGTTGGAAACTCGCCCGCACCTCCAGCACGATGCAGCCCGGCCACTGTGCGCTGACCAGCGAGCTGTGCCGGTACGCCCACGCGGCGAGGAAGCGCTGCCAGCGGACTTCGGCCTGCGGGTCGTGTTCGACCATCGCGAACTCCGGCAGCAGCGCATGCGCGGCGGTCAGGCGCATGCCCGCCCGCAGGCCAGCCTGTGCGGCCGATGCATTCACCGCCTGCAGGGTGCGCAGCTGCGCGGATCCGCCGACCAGCGCCAGCGGCGCATCGGGATCAGGCAGGCGCCGGAGGACGGCGTCCAGCGCCAGCTGCGGCAGCAGTACACAGGCCCAGAGCATCGGTGGGCCTCAATGCGCGACCAGCGCGAACGATTGCGCGGGCGCCGGCCCGCCGCGGCATTTGCGCACCTGCCAATGCGTGCGCCCCTGGGCATCGTGCACCGCTTCCAACCGCAACGCCGCAGCCGATGGATTGGCGGCGTGGCGACGGTCGCGCAGCGCGAAGCCCAGGCACTCGCCGCTGTCGGCCGCCACCTGCAGACGCCGCAGTGCAGGCCCGTCGGCGTGCACCGGCCACCCAAGCACGGCCGCGCAGGCACCACTGCGCAGACATTGCTCGAAGGCCCACAGCGCATCGCGCGGCGCGGCCTCGACGATCTCGAGATGGGACAGCTCCACGCCCGCGGCCTGCCATGCCGGCGCATACGGGATGTACGGCGGCGCGACCACCGCCACCGGACTGCCGGCCTGCGTGAGTCTTGCCAGCGTGGGCAGCAGCAGCGCCAGTTCGCCCACGCCATCGGCCGGCAGCAGGAGTTCGGTCAGCGCGCGTCGCGGCCAACCGCCCTGCGGCAGCAGCGCGTCGAGCGCGTCGTGGCCGGTGGGTTCGCCGTCGGCGGCGATGGTCGCGCTGCGCCCGGCATGCCACAGCGTGCGCGCGGCCAGCAGCGTATCGAGGGCGACGACGGCACCCATGTCAGCCGCGCCGCACCAGGCCGCAGTAGACGCCTTCGATGGCGAAGTCCTGTCCAGGCTGCACGTCGATGGGTGCATGCGCGGGATTGCGCGGCAGGAGGCGGATGCGGCGGCTGCCGCGCTGCAGGCGCTTGATGGTCAACTCGCCGTCGATGCGCGCGACGACAGTCTGTCCGTCGCGCGCCTCCGGCGTGCGGTGCACACCGACCAGGTCGCCGTCGACGATGCCGTCGTCGATCATCGAATCGCCCTGCACCTTCAGCAGGTAATCCGGCTGCGGCGAGAACAGCCGGCGGTCCAGCCACAGCTGTTCGTCCAGGCCGATGTCGGCGCCGATCGGCTGGCCGGCGGCCACCCGGCCCAGTACCGGCAGCGGCAACAGGTCGGCCATGCCCCCGGGCAGGCGCAGGCCGCGCTTCTGGCCCGGGGCCTGTTCCAGCAGGCCGTCGGCGACCAGCGCCTGCACGTGCTTCTGAGCGGCGTTGCGCGATGCGAAGCCGAACGCCGTGGCGATGTCCGCCAGACTGGGCGCGCGCCCGGCCGCCAGCTCCCGGCGCAGGAAGGTCAGGACGGCGGCACGTTGGGGGGGCAGGTCGACAGGGTTCATGGGTGTACATTTGTACACCTCAAGGTCTCACATGGCGAGAACGATCTGCGGCTTGCTTCCACGCTTCCTGCACTTCAATATAACCATGGTTATAACAACAGGAGGGCAGCCATGAAGCTCAAGATCACCACGGTCGGCAACTCCGCCGGCGTCATCCTGCCCAAGGAACTCCTGTCTCGCCTCCGTCTGGACAAGGGCGATGAGCTGCACGCGCTCGAAACGCCCGACGGCATCCGCCTGACGGTGTACGACCCCACCCTCGCCGAGCAGATGGAGGTGGCGGAACAGGTGATGCGCAGCCGCCGCACCCTGCTCCACAAGCTGTCCCAATGAAGCAGCCCGGATGATCGTGTGGATCAGCCGGGCCTTGGCCTTGGCCATCCATGACCGGCAATTGGCCGAGCATGGCGGCGCGACCGGCATCCGCGACGAGGGCTTGCTGGAATCGGCGCTGGCGCGCCCCCGGCAGCTGCACGCCTATGGGCAACCCGCGCCGGACCTGGCAGATCTGGCAGCCGCCACGGCTTTCGGCTTGGCACGCAACCCTCCCTTCCTGGACGGCAACAAGCGCGTGGCGGCCGTGGCCTGCGAAGTCTTCATCGTGCTCAATGGCGCCACGTTGTCGGCCGGAGACCATGAGCTCTACCCGCAGTATCTGGGGCTGTCCGAAGGCAGTCTCGGCGAAACCGACTTCGCCGCGTGGCTACGCCCGCGGATCATCGCCAAGCCACCAGGCAAGGTGCAGGAGCCCTCTCCCCCCTACCGTCCCTGACAACGTCACACCTGTCTTTCCCGGGAAAGCCGAGACCCATCCCGCCTTTGTCTTCCCCGCCGCACGAAGGATGCGGATCACTGACAGGCAACGGATTCCAGCGTGCGCTGGAATGACGGCAAGTCGGTAACGGTAAGGATTCGAAGGTTGTCAGCCACATCGTCCCAGCGAAAGCTGGGACCCACGTTGTCGTTGCCTTCCCCGACGTTCGCAAGGAAGGACATCGCCGAGAGGCAATGGATTCCGGCTTGCGCCGGAACGACGGCCACCACTCCCCTCGCGGACCGCTCCCTGCAGACGGGCATGAAGCATCGCAGACGCCGCGTCGCGCGGCGCGCACCTGGAATCGGAGACGCGTCAGGCGGCTTCTTCGGCCCGCTCGACCATGGTCTCGGCCATCTGCCGCCAGTTGGGCAACTGGTCCAGCACGCCCAGCGACTTCAGATACCCCTCGTCCACCGGCTCGTTGCTGGCCAGCGCGCCGGCCACGTGCACCGCACCGGGCACCCAGAAGCTGCGCAGGCTGGAACGCTGCGGCTGGCGGTGGAACGCCACCGCTTCGACGATCGGCATGGGAAGACCCCACAGGCCCAGCAGGTAGGCCCCGGCCTCGGTATGGCCGGGGCGGTCGTCACCGTCGGCCACCGGGGTGTCGCGCTCGTCGCGCACGCCCGGCAGCAGCAGGCCGATATCGGCCAGCAGTGCCGCCGTGGCGCCGAGTTCGGAACTGGTGCGCGGCAGGATCTTCGCCGCCAGCCGCGAGGCCAGCAGCGCACGCTGCTGCAGCGCGCCGCGGTCGACGTTGGAGGCGGTCTTCATCGAGAACACCTCGCTGGCCAGCACGAGGTCGCGCAGCGTGCCCAGGCCCAGGCGCGTGACTGCGGCGCGCAGGTCGGTGATCGAGCGGCCGCTGGAGAAGTACGCCGAATTGCACAACTGCAGCACCTTGGCGGCGATGGCGGGATCGCCGGCCACCAGCCTGGCGATGTCGTTGGCCGTGCCCTCGTCTTCTTCCAGCGCGCGGGTCAGCGCAAAGTACAGGTGCGGCGGCGACGGCAGGTGTTCCACCCGACCGATCGCGCGGCGCAGGCGCGGGCTGTCCAGCAGGTCGCGCAGTTCTTCCAGGCTGTGGATGGCTTCCAGCACCGTCTCCGACGACAGCGGCAGCGGCAGGAAGCGGTGCGCCACGCCGATCAGCTTGATCGGCGCCGACAGGCTGTCGGCACTGCCTTCCAGCAAGGCGATGCGGATGGTCTCGGCGCGCAGGGTGCGGATCTGCCCCAGCAGCGTGGCCGGCGGCAGGTCGGGCAAGGCCGGCCCCACCATCACCACGTCGACCGGACCGTTGGCCACCGCGAACATCGCCGACTTCCCGTCGGCCACCGCTTCGACGGTCCACTCGTCCCCCATGTCGCCGATGTAATCGGCCAGGTCCTCAGGCAGGCAAGCGGTATCGCCAACGTACAGAATGCGCAAGGCACGTCCCCTTCAAATGGTGCAAGTTCGATGCATGCCTCCCGCAGGCGGAGGCACGGCTCATGTGGAATCTAGCAAGGGTGTCGGCCGCCGCCGCGCATTCTTGAATCGCGATGCGGGGAATGCGCAACGCTTCACACTCCGCTGTCGGTGGATTACCGACAGCATCCGTTCCTCACTCCGCGGGCGGTGCCGACAGGTGCAGCAGCAGGTGCGCCAGCGTCACCACGTCCTGGAAGTTGTGCTGCAGCACGCGCCGCAGCAGGCCTGCATCGCCACCGCGAAGGTACTGCAGCCATGCACCGGGCGCTTCCGACCCAGGCAGATCGTCCTCACGCACGATGCCCAGCGCGTTGCGCTCGATCGTGCCCAGCCGGCAGTTCTCCCACACGCCGCGATAGCGCCGCCGCGTGGGGAACAGCAGGTCCAGGTGTTCGATGCCGGCCAGCGGCGTGCCCTGCCGCGCCAGCCGGTAGCGCGTGGCCAGCAGCGGGGCGTCGTAGCAACGTCCGTTGTAGCTGACCAGCCGCGTGTCTTCCGCCAGCCAGCCGGCGAACGCACGCAGCATCGCGGGCTCGGCCGACAGGTGGGTGATCAGCAGCTGGCGCACGCGCAGTCCTCCCGGCACGAAGTCCGACGCGCCGACCATGAAGGCACGTGTGCCGGTGCCGCCGGACAGGCCGGTGGTCTCGGTGTCGAAGAACAGCATGCCCTGCGTCGGCAATGCACCGGTCCGCGCGAAGGCACCGTCGATGTGCGGTGCGACGTCGTCGAAGGGCAACACCTGTTCGAGGCGCAGCAGACCCGGTGCGATCTCCTCGCCCGGCAGCGCACGGTCGCAGGCGCGTGCGACCGCCGCAGGCCGTGCACGCTCACGGATACCGAGCATGCGCCGCAGTGCAGGCAGGGGATCGTGCGCCGGCGGCGAAGCGGCGGACGGCGACGGAGCGCTGTCGTGCCCCGCCTGCCTGCGCAGCCGCTGCAGCTTCTCCAGGCTGACGCTCATGCGGCATCCAGCAGGTGCAGCACGCGCGCCGCCAGCGCACGCGGCGTGGTGTCGGCGTCCTCGTCGTTCGCCAGTACGGGACCGACGCAGGCGGGACAGCCTGCCTTGCAGTCGCATGCGGACACCAGCTGCACCGCCCGCTGCACCAGTTCGCGCTGGCGCCGCCACAGCGGTTCGCTCAGGCCGATGCCGCCGGGATAGTTGTCGTAGAGATAGGCGGTGGGAATGAAGCGCTCGCCCGACACCGGCGACAGCACCTGGCTCTCGGTGCCGCGCAGTTGCCCACGCCCCTGCGTGTCGGGCAATGCGAACCAGGCGCCGTCGCCATCGCCGACGGCCTTCTGCAGGTCGCGGCCTTCGGCCATCACCGCGACGGTGGCGGCGATGTGCAACGCGTATGCCGCGCCGAGAAAGCCATCCAGCGCCTCCTGCCGCGACTCGAACGCCGATTCCAGCAGCGCCGGCGGCAGCTGCCACCACAGGCTGGTCGTGTGCATCTCCTGGTCGGGCAGGTTCACAGGGCCATAGCCGATGTTCTCGTGCGTGTAGTAACGGATCTTCTTGTAGCCGGCCACGCGCCGCACCACGTGCACTTCGCCGTGGTGGCAGGTGCCCCGCCCCGCGATGCAGCCGTCGAAACGCTCCAGCACCTTCAGCTTGGTGTAGTCGATCGCATCGGTGTAGTAGTCCACGTGCGTGCGGGTGACGTAGGCCTTGCGGCCTTCCCAGTCCAGTCGTTCCACCTGGTACGGGGTGGACTGGATCATGTGGATGGCGCCTTCGTACAGCGTCAGCGGCGCGGCGCTGAAATCGACTTCGGCGATGATCACCTGGCGTCCGTCGGTGCGGTCGACCACGACGAAGTTGCCGTCCGCCACCGAGCGCAGGCTCACCGCATTGGCCGGATAGCTGTCGGCGATCCACTCGTAGCGGTCGCCTTCGCGGTGGACCACGCTGTCCTCGTCCAGCAGTTGCAGGAACGGCGACGGATCGACCGGGCCGAACGGCTCGCCGGCCAGGAACGGCAGCTCGAACGCGGCGCAGCGCACGTGGTCGAGCAGGATCATCGGCTGGTCGGGTGCGATGCGCGCGTGTTCCGGCGGACTGTCGGCGAAGAACTCCGGATGCCGCACCACGTACTGGTCCAGCGGCTGCGAACTGGCCACCAGGATGCCCAGCGACGCCTGCTGCCGTCGCCCCGCGCGTCCGAAGCGCTGCCACGTCGCCGCGATGGAGCCCGGATAGCCGTTCAGCACCACCGCATCCAGGCTGCCGATGTCCACGCCCAGCTCCAGCGCCGAGGTGGACACGATGCCGTCCACGCGCCCGTCGCGCATCGCACGCTCGGCCTCGCGCCGCTCGGTGGGCAGGTAGCCGCCGCGGTAGGCGCGGATGCGTGCCGGCAGTCGCGGATCACTGTCGAACACGTCCTTCAGGTACTTGGTCAGCACCTCGACCATGGTGCGCGACTGGGCGAACACCAGGGTCTTCAAGCCCGCCTTGATCGCCAGCCGCGCGATGCGGTTGCTCTGCGAGCGGGCCGACGCCCGCAGGCCCAGGTCGGGATTGACCACCGGCGGATTCCACAGCAGCACGTGCTTCTCGCCGCTCGGCGCGCCTGATTCGGTGATCGCGTGCACCGGCAGCTCCAGCAGCGCTTCGGCATGCGCCTGCGGATTGCCGATGGTGGCCGAGCAGACGATGAACTGCGGGGTGGCGCCGTAGAACGCGCAGACGCGCCTGAGCCGGCGCAGCACGTTGGCCACATGGCTGCCGAACACGCCGCGATACGTATGCACTTCGTCGATCACCACGTAGCGCAGGTTCTCGAAGAACTGCGCCCACTTGGTGTGGTGCGGCAGGATGGCCTGGTGCAGCATGTCCGGGTTGCTGACCACGATGTCGCCATGCAGGCGGATCGCCTGCCGCGCATCGCCGGGCGTGTCGCCGTCGAAGGTGAAGGCCTTCAGGCCCAGGTCGCCGGCCTTGCTCAGGTCCAGCAGTTCCGCCACCTGGTCCTGCGCCAGCGCCTTGGTCGGGAACAGGTACAGCGCCTTGCCCCGCTTGGACAGCGCCGAGGCCACCACCGGCAGCGTGTAGCACAGCGATTTGCCGGAGGCGGTGGGCGTGACGATGGCCAGATGATCGCCCGCCTGCGCCTGCCGCCAGGCTTCGGCCTGGTGCGAATACAGCCGCTCGATGCCGCGCGTGCGCAACGCATCGGCCAGCGCTGCCGGCAGGTCGTCGGGCAATGCCTCGTAGCGGCCCTCGCGCGCGGGGATGACGAACTGGCCGGTGACCCGGTCGCGGTACTTGCCCGCCAAGCGTTCGGCCAGCGCACTGCCATCGGCGGTGGTCGCGGACAGCAGGGAGGCCTCGTCGGCATGGCGACGGATCAGGGCGGTCTGGGCAGGCATGGCGGTCTCGGATCGGCAGCGGCCGCCATCTCACGCCGCCGGCGTCTCACCCGTTGAGACTGACCGCCGGCTGATCGTCGCCTGGCGCCTCAGCTTCGTGATCGCGCAACGAAGGGATTTCTCACCCCTGGCTAACGCGCAGCGCGATACCTAGGCAACGATCGTCAGGAGATGCCCGATGGACCGACAACGCTACCGCGACCAGTTCGACACACTCCGGCAGGCGCCCCCCAGCCGCGCCGCCATGGCCGACGATGCCTTCGTCGCCTTCACCGCCCACGACTACGGCCGCCGCCGGCGACTGCACCCCGACGTGGCCTGGGAAGAAGCATGCCGCGCCTACGCGTTCGCGGCCGCGTCGCATGCCCGGCACGAGGGACATCTCGATCTGGACACCGAGCTGGTACTGGAAGACGACTGGGATCGCGTGCGCGGCGATGCCGGGCCGGCATGGCCTGTCGCCCGTACGCTGCTGCGTGAAGCCTGGCGCTGGCTCGACGAGCACGGGGACTCGGTCACACGCAGGCATTGACGCCGCCGCGTCGGCGCCACGTCACGACGAACGGCTGTCCGCCCGGCGGACGGGCCACCGTGTCCTTGGTGGCAGGGGCGATACAACAACAAGCGCCGGCAAGGTCGGGGACCGCGTAACCGCAGCAGCGATGGACGCTTCGCTGCGTGGGCCGTCATCAGGTTGGCGGATCGCATGTCGTTCCGCGGCTCCACCCCCAGCAGGCCTTGTGCCATGGAGGCATCCCATGCCGTGCTCGCCCGACCCGTTCGCCCCTGCCTGGAAGGACGACGCCATGCCGTGCGCTGTCGTCGACATCCAGTCGGAACTCCGTTTCTGGGCGGAGACCTATGCCCGCCAGCCCTTCCATCGCCCCGGCACGCCGTTCCGCCACTTCGTCCCTACGTTGAAGTTCGCCTACGACGCCTATCTGCTGTCCCGTCGGCGCTCGCTGCAGGAACTGCGGCCCGCGCTGCCGTCACGCTACGACGCGGCGCTGCCGCACGGCGTGCGTCTGGAGTGGTCCCTCGCGTCGAACGTCATCGCCTGCGTCTGGGAGCGGCTGAACGCACCGCTGGAAGACGATCCCCCGCTGTTTGCGGCACCCGCCGTAATGGACGAGCGCAGGTTGCTGGAGCAGGCGATGCAGCACCGCTGACCGGCCGCTTTCACGCTCCGCCTGCAAAGGTGAACCGAATGACGCCGATACGGTTAAACGCCGGTTAAAACCGCTTTTATTTCACTTAAGCATCACTGCAGCGACCAAAAAATCATCCCCGTCACCACCACATCGACACAGGGGATTCACCATGGCCAGCCTGCACACCACCACCGCGCAGATCGTCGACATCGACGCCGAACTCGCCTACTGGAAGACGCGCCTGAACGAAGACACGTTCCAGGTCGTCGGTGCCACCGTGGGCGACCTGGAGCAGTGCCTGAAGATCGGCTACGACGCCTACCTGCTGCACCACCGCAAGGAGTTCGACGAGATCGCGCCGTCGCTGCGCGACCGGCTGCAGCGGCACTGCCCGGACACGCCGATCGGCTGGTACCGCGCGCAGCCCATCATGCGCGCAGTGTGGCAGCGGCTGAAGCCGACCTCCACCGTCGGCCACGCCTGATCGGCGATCGGCCGGCGCGCGCCGGCGCCCGGACGAGCGTCAGGCGCGCAAGCCCAGGGCGTGTTCGATCGCCGCGAACAGCGACTGCACCTGCACCGGCTTCACCAGCGTCGCCGCGCAATCGCGATCATCGGCCTGCACGCCCGGTTCCTTGAGCCGGATCACCGGCCCATCGAAGCCCTCTTCGTTCAGCACCGCCAGCACGTCCGCCGCGGACAGCAGCAGGATGTCGTCGTCGATGATCGCCACCGCCGGCAATCCGTCGCGGGCGATCTGCTGCAGGGCGTTGGCACCGTCCGGCGCCATCATCGGATCGTAGCCCTGCGCCGCCAGGGCATTGCCCAGCAGCGACAGGCGGGTGGCGTCGCCATCCACCACCAGGATCCGGCGTCCGCCACCGTCGAGGAACGCCGCGTCCTCCGCGCCTGTCCACTCTTCCGCGGGCGCCGGCAGATGCAGCTCGAAGGACGTGCCCTCGCCCAGCACGCTGCTCACCTCGATGCGTCCGCGCGCCGCTTCGACGATGCGCTTGCAGGACATCAGGCCCAAGCCGGTTCCGCTGGCCTTGGTGGTGAAGAACGGGGTGAACAGCTGCTGCCGGGTGGCATCGTCCATGCCGGTGCCTTCGTCGGCCACGCGCAGCACCACGTAATGCTGCCCGTCCGGCGCAACCGTGGGCCTGGCCGACAGGGTCAGCCGCCCGCCGCGCTCGGCCATCGCCTGGATGCCGTTGAGGCACAGATTGATCAGGCACTGCTGGAATTCGGTGTAGTTGCCTTCGATCAGCAGGTCCTCCGCCGGCGGCTCCACCGTTAGCTGGATCTGCCGCGACAGGCTGCCCTGCAGCAGCAGCTGCACCGCGCTGAACAACGCGGCGACGCTGATCGTCTCGCTGGCCTTGCGCGAGCCGCGCACGAACGACAGCATGGAATCGGCCATCTCGTGGCCGCGCTTGCCGCTCTCGGAGATCACCGCGCCCAGGCGCAGGATCTTGGGATCGTCGCTGTAGGTCGACAGCAGGTCGGGCACGATCAGCAACGGCTGCAGGATGTTGCGCAGGTCGTGGCTCAGGCCTGCCGCCAGCATGGCCAGGCAGTCCAGGCGCTGGGACCGCATCAGTTCGCGCTCGGCCTGCTCGCGCTCGCGCTCGGTACGGGCCTCGCGGATCGCGCGCGCCACCGCCGCCGGCAGGCGCGCAGGCGAGTGCTTCAGCACGTAGTCGCTGGCGCCGTGCTGCAGCGCCTTGACCGCCGCGTCCTCGCCGATCGTGCCGGAGAAGAACACGAACGGCAGCCGTGGATCGTGCGAGCGCAGGATCTCCAGCGCCTGGTAGCCGGAGAAGCCCGGCAGTTCCATGTCCGACAGCACCAGGTCGAACGGATCACCGGCCAGGGCGGCGCGCATGTCGTCCGCGCTGTCCACGCGCAGGAATTCGGCGTCCAGGCCCGCCTCCAGCAACTGTTCGACCAGCAGCTCGGCGTCGAGCTCGGAATCCTCGACAAGCAGGAGGCGGACGCGCCCCAACGGTGATCCGGAATGCGGCACGACTCAGTCCAGGGTTGGCGTTTCGTTGATGACGGCCCAGAAGGTGCCGAGCGTCTTGACCGCCTGGAAGAACTGGTCGATGTCCACCGGCTTGACCACGTAGGCGTTCACGCCCAGGTCCCAGCTGCGCGCCAGGTCGCTCTCCTCGCGCGAGGACGACAGGATGACCACCGGCAGTGCCTTCAGCTTCTCGTCGCTGCGGATCTGCTTGAGCACTTCCAGCCCGTCCATGCGCGGCATCTTGATGTCGAGCAGCAGCACCGACGGCATGCCTTCCTCGCGGCCGGCATGGGCGCCGCGGCGCAGCAGGTAATCCATCGCTTCCACGCCGTCCTCGACATGCACGATGGGATTGGCGAGGTTCGCTTCGCGCAGCGCGTCGATCGCCATTTCGGCGTCGGCCAGGCTGTCTTCTGCCAGCAGGATGGTGCGGATGTCGCTCATGCGTCTTTCTCTCGGGAAGGCGGAGCGTCGAGCGCTGCCGGAAGGGTGAAGAAGAAGGTGGCGCCCTGGTCGGGGGCGGCCTCGGCCCAGATGCGGCCGCCGTGCCGGCCCAGCACGCGGCGCACGCTGGCCAGGCCGATGCCGGTGCCGGCGAACTCGCTGGCCTTGTGCAGGCGCTGGAACACGCCGAACAGCTTGTCCGCGTACGCCATGTCGAAGCCGGCGCCGTTGTCGCGCACGGTGAAAAGATGGGTGCCATCGTCCTGCGTGCGGTGTTCGACTTCGATGACCGCGCGCTCGCGCTGGCTGCTGTACTTCAGCGCGTTGCCCAGCAGGTTGCCCCACACCTGGCGCATCATGTTCTCGTCGGCCAGCACGATGGGCATGGGCGCGATGCGCCACTCGACGCGGCCGGAGCGGCCCTCGTTGGCCTCGTTCGCATCCAGCATGGCGCGCGCCTCGGCGACCATCGACTGCATGTCCACCGCCTGCAGCCGCAATGCGCTGCGGCCCAGGCGCGAGTAGACCAGCAGGTCGTCGATCAGCTGGGACATGCGGCGGGCCGAATTGCCGATCACCTCCAGGTAATGGCGGCTCTTGTCGTCGATGCCCTCGCCCAGGTGCCGGCCCAGCTTGTCGGAGAAGCCCGCCACGTGGCGCAGCGGCGCCCGCAGGTCGTGCGAGACCGAATAGCTGAAGGCCTCCAGCTCGCGATTCACTTCCGACACCTGTTCCACCTTGCCTTCCAGCTGGCGGTTCAGCGCGGCGATCTCCAGCTGGGCCGTCTTCTGCAGCGAGATGTCGCTGACCGTCATCAGGACCGCATGGTCGTCGGTGTCCGGCAGCGGCATGCGGCGTGCGTTGATCAGTACGGTGCGCTGCAGGCCGTCGGCGGTTTCCTGCTGCAACTCGTAATCCCACAACTCACGGCCGCGCGCCAGCACGTCGGTCAGGCGCTGGCGCATCACCTTGTCCTTCCAGGCGTCGCCCAGCTCGTCCAGGCTGCTGGGCTTGCCGCCGCGGGGAATACCGTACAACTCGCCGAAGGCGGAATTGTGCATCTGGATATGCTGTTCGCCATCGAGCAGCACGATCGGTTCGCGCACCGTATCCAGCACCACCAGCGCGCGCTGGCTGGCCTGTGCGGTCTGCTTCTCGGCGGCCAGCCGGCGTCCCACCTGCCGACCGAGCGCCATCAACACCAGCGAGAGCAGCAGCAGCTGCGCCCCCAGGGCGATCATCCGGATCCATTCCATGCGACGGCGCTGCTCGCTCGCATCCTGGCTGCGCTCCTTCAGCAGGGCGCGTTCGTCGGCCAGGATCTCGTTCAGCAATGCGCGGATCGGGAATCGTGTGGCCAGCGGGGCCACCACCGTGCCCTTGTAGGCTTCCGGCGCGGCCAGCAGCTGGTCCACCACCTCGATCCTGGCTTCGATCAGTTCGCGCAGGCGACCCAGGCGGATCAGCTGCACGGGATTATCGGAGGTCAGACGCGCCAGTTCGTCGAAGCGGGCCGGCAGCGACAGCCGGCCGTCGGCCAGGCGCTCGCGTGCCAGTGGATGGTCGGCACCGAGCGCGATCAGCATGGCCGCGCTTTCCATCTCGCGGACATCCAGCGCCAGGCCGAGCACCGCCGTTTCCACCTCATGGGTGTGGATGACCACATCGGCGGCTTCCTGGCCGGCGCGCGAGAGGCGCTGCAGCAGCAGCACCGGCACCACCACGATCAACACGATCACCAGGCCCAGCAGGGGCAGGCGCGATTTTTCCCACAGCGTGCGGGTGCGTTCTTCGTTCATGTTCCCCTGGCGTCGGCTGGACGCGACAGGGACCGACCAGCCTGCGCGAACGTTCCAAAGATGCTAGCGCAGGGTGGTCACATTTGGAATCACAATTGCTGTCGGAAAATGCCCGCTTCATGAACGCGATCGCGGCCTTCGCGCTTGGCCTCGTACAGCGCTTGGTCCGCCCGCCGCATCTGGTCGCCAAGAGACTCCCCCGGCAAGTGCCCGGCGATGCCGGCCGACAGGGTGGCCACCACCCCGTCCTGCGCTTGGCCGAACTCCCGTCGCAGGCGTTCGGCGAAAGCCTGCGCCGCCAGCGCGTCGTCGCCGTCAAGCAGCACCGCGAACTCCTCGCCGCCGATCCGCGCCGCGCAGCCGTCGGCACCGACGCGCGCACGCATGAGGTCCCCCAGCCGCTGCAGCACCGCATCGCCGCCGTCGTGGCCGTGGTAGTCGTTGATGCGCTTGAAGTAGTCGATGTCCAGCACCACCACCGCCACGGCGCGGCCGGCCGCCGTGGCCTGCGCATGCGCGGCGGTCGCACGTTCGCTCCAGCCACTGCGGTTGAGCAGGCCCGTCAACGCATCGGTATGCGCCTGCTGCACCAGCCGGCGCCGCATGCGCCATGCCGACACCGCGAAATCGGTGCGGTACCCCGCCAGCACCAGGCCGAACCCGATGGTGGTGAGCGTGTACAGCCAGTACAACGCGCTGCCGGTGCCCGGCGCGCCGTACAGCACGATGCGCAACTGGGCCATCACCACGATCAGCAACGCCAGCGCCAGCAGCGACATCGGGCGCACCGTGAGCGCCATCAGCGCCAACGGCAGCAACTGGAACAACCCCGTCCGCAGCGCCAGCTGGCCGGTGATGCCCGGCAGCGGCATGCTCATGAAGACGCCGGTCAACAGGGTGCCGGCCAACACCAGCACCAGCCGGTGCTGCCAGTGCGCCGAGCGCGCGACACCGACGGCGCAGGCGGCCACGACCACGGCGGCCAGCAGTTGCAGCCAGACCGGATACCCGATCGTCGGCGTCACTCCGGCCAGATCGAACACCGCGATGACCGCCAGCAGCACCGCCCCGCACAACAGCACGCCGCTGACGATGGGACGGGTGGCGCGCAGCTGGGCCTGGGCCAGATCCTCGCGTTCGGCGGCGTCCAGCATCCGCGTTGAATCCCGCGACAGCAGTGCACGCACGCTCCGGAGCGCGCCCGACAGGACCAGGGATGCGCGGCTGCGATCGACTTGTGGACTCGAGGCCGCATTACTACCGTGCGGGCGACGGCGACGCGTCACGCGGCCCCCGCCATCGCGTTCCGGACGCGCACGCACGGGCGACACGCCATGCCGGCCGAGACCACCGCTGGCCTGCCGGCGGCGGCGCTCATCCGCCGAACGCGGCCCGCATGCGTCCTCCATCCGGCTGTTCGATAACGCCCGTCTCGGTGACGATGGCGTCGATCAGTGCGGCCGGAGTGACATCGAACACCGGGTTCCACGCCGCCACGCCCTCGGCGACGATGCGGGTGCCGCCGATGCCGAGCAGTTCGGCGGGGTCGCGCTCTTCGATATGGATCGCATCGCCGTTCGGCGTGGCCATGTCCACCGTGGACGACGGTGCCACCACCATGAACTTCGCGCCGTGATGGCGCGCCGCGATCGCCAGCTGGTACGTGCCGATCTTGTTGGCGGTATCGCCGTTGGCGCAGATGCGGTCCGCCCCCACCACCACCCACTGCACCGCGCCGGTCTTCATCAGGTGCGAGGCGGCCGAGTCGGCGATCAGGGTAGCGGGAATGCCGTCCTGCTGCAGTTCCCACGCGGTCAGGCGCGCGCCCTGTTGCCAGGGCCGCGTCTCGCCGGCATACACCTTGCCGATGCGGCCCTGCGCCACCCCGGCACGGATCACGCCCAGGGCCGTACCGAAGCCGGCGGTGGCCAGCGAGCCGGTGTTGCAGTGGGTCAGCACGCCGCTGCCCTGCCCGATCAACGCCGCGCCCAGCTCACCCATGTGGCGGTTGGCGGCCAGATCCTCTTCGGCGATCGCCAGCGCTTCCAGTTCAAGCACGCCGCGCCAGTCGCTGCCGGCGGTGCGCAGTGCGGCGCGCATCCGCGCCAGCGCCCAGGCCAGGTTCACCGCCGTCGGCCGCGCGTCGTTGAGACGCTGCAGGGCGGGTTCGAGCTTCTCCAGCGCCTCCGCCGGCGTGGCCGCCATCACCTCGCGCGAGCCCAGCACCACGCCCCAGGCGGCGGCGATGCCGATGGCCGGGGCGCCGCGCACGGCCAGGTCATGGATGGCGGCGGCCACCTCGTCGCTGGTGGTGCAGGCCAGGTACTCCACCACGAACGGCAGCTTGCGCTGGTCCAGCAGTTCCAGCGCGGCTCCGGTCCAGCGGATGGGACGGATGCGGTCGTAGCGGGCGTAGTCGATGGCGTCGTTCATGCCACCATTGTAACGGCCCGCCGTGAGCGGGCCGTTCCCCCAAAGGCACTACCAGTTGCGGAACTCGGCCCGGCAGCCGTCGGTCACCCACACCCCGCGGTTGTCGCGGCCCCACGTGCGGCCCTCGATGCAGGCGCTGCTGGAGAGCTGGCGTACCAGCTCCACCCGGCGGCCGTCGATGCCGCAGGTCCGCGTGCGCCCGTTGTCCGACTCGCAGCGGAACGTGCGGCCATAGATGCCGCCGTTGTTGCCCCACTGGCCGCCGTTACCCCAACCGCCGCCATGGCCACGGCCATAGACCTCGAACTCGGCCCGGCAGCCCTGGGTCACCCACAGGCCGCGACGGTCCTGCCCCCACGTCTGCCCCTCGACGCAACGCGAACTCGACAGCTGGCGCACCAGGCGGACGTCGGCGCGCGCAGGGATCGGACAGGTGCGCGTACGACCGTTCTCCGATTCGCAGCGGATGCGCTGGCCGTTGCCCGACCAACCGCCATTGCCCCAACCGCCGCGGGCGCTGGTGAACTCGGCACGGCAGCCACGATCCACCCACACGCCATTGCGACCCTGGCCCCAGTTGCGGCCCTCCTCGCAGCGCGTGCTCGACAGCTGGCGCGTCAGCTGTACCCCGCCACGCGTATCCATCGCGCATTCGCGGTAGCGGTTGCTGGGCGATTCGCAGCGGATCGTCTGGCCACCGCCGTAATGGCGGTCACCGTACTGCGGCGCCGCCTTCGCCGCCGCCGCGCCGAGCAGCGCGGCAGTTCCCACCATCAGTGAAGCGATCAGTCGGCGTTCCATGGCAGTGTCCTCATGAGTGTTGGATCGCAATCTACGCAGCGAAAATGAACACGGCCTCACGTAACCGTTTGCAGTCCATCGCGTCTCTTCCCGTGTTTGGCTGGCTTTCAGCCGCGCGCGAAGTCGAAGGCCACTACGTCGGCGATGCGCGGGGTATCCCGCATGGCCATCAGCAGACGATCGACCCCCAGCGCCACGCCCGCGCATGACGGCATGCCGTGCTCCAGCGCGGCCAACAGCGCCTCGTCCATCGGAGGCGCGATGTCGCCACGCGCCTGCCGCACCGCCATGTCGCGCTCGAATCGCCGGCGTTGCTCCACCGCATCCGTCAGCTCGTGATAGCCGTTGGCCAGTTCCAGCGCACCCAGATACAACTCGAAACGCTCCGCCACCGGCACGCCATCGCGCTCCACCACACGGGCCAGCGCGGACTGCGTGGCCGGGTAGTCCTGCACGACGAGGATCCCGTCGCGACCGAAGGCAGGCTGCAGCCGGTGCGTCATCAACAGGTCCAGCCAGTCGTCGCGGGTCAGGCCCTCGCCATCGATGGCGATGCCGGCCGCCGCGTTGCGCAGGGCGTCCAGGTCGGCCGTCATCGGATCGAACCCCAGGCGCTGCAGGTACAGGTCGCGGAAGCGGATGCGCGCCACCGTCGCCTCCCGGCCGATCATCGACAGCGCCGCCTGCACCAGCGCCACGGTCTCGTCGATCAGCGGCTCCAGTGTCCAGCCCACGCGGTACCACTCCAGCATGGTGAACTCCGGGTTGTGGCGCCCACCGGCCTCGCCATCGCGGAACACGCGGCCCAGTTCGTAGCAATCGCCCACGCCCGCCGCGAGCAGGCGCTTCAGCGGGAACTCCGGCGACGTCCGCAACCAGCGCGTACGCGGCGCGCCGTCGGTACGGCCGGAAAAGTCCAGCGAGAACGAGGCGATGTTCGCGTCGGTGTTGCCGGCGCGGGACATCATCGGCGTCTCGACCTCCAGCACGTCGCGGGCGTGGAAGAACTCTCGCATGAGGCGGTTGAGGGAGGCACGCAGGCGCAGCGCGTCCATCGTCGCAGAGGGTTGCCAGGTCATCGGCCCTGCTCCTCTGTAGGAGCGACGTCAGTCGCGACCGCACCCCAAAGGCAACCCGCGTTCTGCCGTCGCGCGCGATAGCCAGCCTGCCCGGGAAAGGAATGCTTCCGGTCGCGACTGACGTCGCTCCTACAGAGGTACCGCCGCGATCTCACGCATGCTGCTCCAGGAACGCCAGCAGCTGCGCTTCGTCCCAGATCTCGATGCCGAGTTCCTGCGCCTTGGCGAGCTTGGAGCCAGCGGCTTCGCCGGCGACCACCAGGTGCGTCTTCTTCGACACGCTGCCGGCGACCTTCGCACCGAGGGCTTCGAGTTTCTCGCCGGCCTCGTCGCGGCTCATCGCGGCCAGGCCGCCGGTGAGCACCACGGTCTTGCCGTCGAGCGGGCCTGAAGACACCTCGGCCTCCTCCGGCGTATTCGCCAGCAACTCCTCGAGTGCGGCACCGCTGCGCGTCAGCAGGTGCACATTGGCTTCGTCCTCCAGCCACGCGGCGAAAGCATGGGCCGAGTCGCTGGGCAGGCCGGCGGTGACGAAGTTGTGCGCAGGCGCATCCAACAACGCGTCGACCGACGGGAACGCGGAAGCCAGCTGTTCGGCACGTACACGGGTGACTTTCGGAATCTCCAGGTCGACCAGCAGCGTCGCCAGGTCCAATCCGGCGCGCAGCTTGCCGGACGGTGCGTGCGTGTCGCCGATGACGACACCGCGCGCCAGCAGGTCGTCGATGGCCTGCTGGTTGCCGGGCTGGTCGAAGAAGTGGCCGAGCGAGCGCGCCACTTCGCCGCCGATGTCCGGCACGCGCTTGAACAGCGGCCACGGCAGGTGGCGGATGCGCTGCAGGTCGCCGAACCACTGCGCCAGCGCCTTCGCCGTGCTTTCGCCCACATGCTGGATGCCGAGTGCGAACAGGAAGCGCTCCAGCGTGGTGGTCCGGCTGCGGTCGATGGCCTCGATCAGGTTCTCGGCCCATTTGGTCGCCACTTTGCCGGCCTTGACGGTGTCGGGCGTAGTCCCGTCCCTCTCGTCCACCTGCCGCTTCATCGCCAGCAGATCCTCCAGCGTCAGCTTGTAGAGGTCGGCGATGGAGGCGAGATACCCGAGGTCGGAGAGGTCCTCGATATAGCGGTCGCCCAGGCCTTCGATGTCCATGGCACGACGCGAGGCGAAGTGGCGCAGCGACTCCTTGCGCTGCGCCGGGCAGCTCAGTTCGCCCGAGCAGCGCCAGACCGCCTGGCCTTCCTCGCGCACGATCTCGGCGCCGCACACCGGGCAGTGCGGCGGCATCTGCCACGGCTGCGTGCCGTCGGGGCGGCGGTCGAGGATCACGCCGGCCACTTCCGGGATGACGTCGCCGGCGCGGCGCACGATCACGTGGTCGCCCACGCGCACGTCGAGCCGCGCGATCTGGTCGGCGTTGTGCAGCGTGGCATTGGTGACGATCACGCCGGCCACGTGCACCGGCGTCAGTCGCGCGACCGGGGTGGCGGCGCCGGTGCGGCCGATCTGGATCTCGATGGCCTCGACGGTGGTCGCCTGTTCCTGCGCCGGGAACTTGTGCGCGATCGCCCAGCGCGGCGCGCGCGAGACGAAACCCATCTCGCGCTGCCCTTCGCCGTCGTCCAGCTTGTAGACCACGCCGTCGATGTCGAACGGCAACCCGTCGCGTGCCTCGCCGATGCGGCGGTAGTAGTCGAGCAGGCCCTCGGCGCCTTCCACCACGTCGCTGAGGCTGCTGACCGGGAAGCCCCACGCGCGCAACTGCTTCAACGTGGCCGAATGCGTGTCGGGCAGTTCGCCGCCTTCGACCAGGCCGGTGCCGTAGGCGAAGAACGCCAGCGGCCGCTGCGCGGTGATGCGTGGGTCCAACTGCCGCAGCGAGCCGGCGGCGCCGTTGCGCGGATTGGCCAGCACCTTGCCGCCATGCAGGCGGGCGTGTTCGTTGTATTTCTCGAAATCGGCGCGCGGCATGTAGACCTCGCCGCGCACTTCCAGCACGGCCGGCCAGTCCTTGCCGCGCAGCTTCAGCGGAATCGCCTTGACCGTGCGCAGGTTGAGGGTGACGTCCTCCCCGGTGGTGCCATCCCCGCGGGTGGCGCCCTGCACGAAGACGCCGTCCTCGTAGCGCAGGCTGATCGCCAGGCCGTCGAGTTTGGGCTCGGCGGAGAACGTCAGCGTGGGACGCTTCAGTTTCTCGGCGATGCGGCGGACGAAGTCGTGCACTTCCTCCTCGCTGAAGGCGTTGCCCAGCGACAGCATGGGAATCGCATGGCGGACCTCGGCGAACTTGCCCGCCGGCGCATTGCCCACCCGCTGGGTGGGCGAGTCCGCCGTGATCAGATCCGGATGCGCAGCCTCCAGTTCGTCCAGCTCGCGCAGCAGGCGGTCGTACTCGGCGTCCGGGATGCTGGGCTCGTCGAGCACGTGGTAGCGGTAGTTGGCGTCCTCCAGCTGGCGGCGGAGGTCGGCGATGCGGGCGGCGGGTTCCATGGCGCGATTCTACCGGCCGCAGCGCGATGCGAGCGTCACTCCAGGATGGCGTGCACCGCGTCCAGTGCCTCCTGCACCAGCCCATCCGGCGCCTTCTCGATCCTCTTGAACGTGCGCGCACGCGCGTCCACGGTTCGCGTCTGGTCGCACAGGACGATCCCCTGCGTACGCAGCCCCGTGCCCATCAGCGTCACGCTGAATCCGTTCGCACGGGCCGCGTGACCGCCTTGCGTAATGGGAGCCACCAGAAGCAGGCCTGAGGCCTGATTGAAGGCGCTGGCAGACAGCACCAGCACGGGACGGGCGCAGCGGATCTCGCGCCCCTGTGTCGGGTCCAGGCTCAGTTCCAGGATGTCGCCGCGCTGTGGGATTCCCTTGCCCATAGTGTCCGCTCCTCCTAGAGCAGTTCGCGCCCGACCGGCTCATCCTCGAGCCACGCGTCGTCCCTGGTCCACGCGGCGGGGGTGGCGGGACTGGCAGCCAGGCGATCCGCCAGCGACCTGCGTGCCGGCGAAACCGTCAGCGTACGGCCCTCCACCATCAACTCCACGACCGAACCTGCCTCGACAGCCAAGGTGCTGGCGATGGCCTTCGGAATGGAGAGGATGATGGAACCGCCGGACTGGCGAAGGATCGCGGTACAGGACATGGAAGCGCGCTGAAGTTTTACCCACGTAAAACCTACGTCACCCGCCCAGTGATTGCAAGCAAGCGTCAGAACGGCGCCGGTGATGTCGGCTGCGGACATTGCCGTGCCGATGACACGCGCTCGCATGCCGGTAGATGGCCAGTCCCGGCCGTTCCCTCCCGCCTACGGCATCCCCGCCCCGACCGTCATCCGCACCAGAATGCCGGCCGGGTCGAAGCCATCCAGGCAGTACACATTGACGCCGTAGTAGTCCGGGGTGACGCGCTTACGGTGGAACGGATAGATGCCGCAGATCATGCAGAAATGGTGGTGCGCGGTGTGCGTGTGGAACCGGTAGTCCGCCAGCGCGTCGGCCCCCGACAGCAGGCGAAAGGCACTTTCGTGCACCTTCACCATCAGTGCGTTCTTCTTGCGGCAGATCGAGCAGTCGCACTGGGTCAGCTCGGGGAAGTCGGTGTCGATCTCGAAGCGGATGGCGCCGCAGTGGCAGCTGCCGGTGTAGGTCTGCGAGGGGCGGCTCATGCGTCTTCCATCAGGAGGAGTCGAACGGAACGTCGACATGCTATCGCGTGACGACATCGCGCCAGACCAGCAGGATGTCGGCCGCGCGGGCGGCCCGCTCCTGCGTACCCGGCAGCCCCATCGAGACGTCGGCGATGCCGACAAGATGGGCGACCAGCGTCTCCGCATCCGCGCCTCGCCACAGCAGCGTGCAGACGCCATCCACGTAGCCGTCGTACTCGTCGCGCGCTTCGGGTTTCCCGGCGACGCCGATGGGATCCCATACGTAGTGCAACACTTCGCTGACGGCGCGATGGAGCACGGCGGCTTCCGTTTCCATGGTCGAGGTCATGGCGGGCTCTGGTGCAAGGGTGCGCCAGCGTAACCGCAGATCAGGCAGCGGGAAGGAAGCGCGTCACCTTCTGTTCGAGCAGACGCACCAGCGCGGGGGCCATGTAGTCGTAGTCGTCGGGAATATCAAGGCAGATCACGCGTTTGCCATTGAGATGGCGCTTGAACTTCGCGGAGAGTCGGTTGCGGTGCACCTTCTCCATCACGAACACCACGTCGGCCCACGCAAGCAGTTCGGGCGAGACCGGTACCTCCGCATCGTTGCCCAGCCCGGCAGATGCCGTCTCCACGCCGGGCCAGCCGGCGAATACGTGCTCCGCCGTCGGGCTGCGCAGGCGGTTCTGGGTGCAGACGAAGAGGACGTTGCGGGGCATGGCGGGAGTGTGCGGGATCGCGAGGCGGTGGGCCAAGGCCCACCCTACGTACATCGCGACCTGCGTAGGGCGGGCCTAGGCCCGCCGCCCGGCTCACCGCAGGATCTTCTCCATCGCTTTCCCCTTCGCCAGTTCGTCCACCAGCTTGTCGAGGTAGCGGATCTTCTGCATCAGCGGGTCTTCAACATCCTCCACGCGCACGCCGCAGACCACACCCTTGATGAGCGACGCGCGCGGATGGAGCTGCGGGGCTTCGGCGAAGAAGGTCTCGAAATCCTTCTTCGCCCCGATCTGCCGCTCGAGTCCCGCTTGGTCATACCCGGTCAGCCAGCGGATGACCTCATCGACCTCGGCCTTCGTCCGGCCCTTGCGCTCGGCCTTCTGCACGTACAGCGGATACACGCTGGCGAAGGAGGTGGTGAAGATGCGGTGGCTGGACATCGTCATGCCTCCAGAGACACGCAATAAAACGGTGAACAGCAATCGTAGAATAGGTAGAGCCGAAGGCGGCTTTCAATGGCGCAGCCGGTCTACCCATCAAGATCTATCGACGCACATGACGATGGGTACCGCTTCGCTCAACAAATCCTACACGCCCCAGTCAAAGTTGATCACACCATCCCGCCCGTCCCGCATCCGAACTCGTAGATTCTCAGGTCGGTAAACAAGCTCCGCAGTTGCGAGATGCTCCGGCCAAGAACCGCGGGCCATTTCACCAATCCTGCTGGGAGCGTGCCCGGGATTCAAAGACAGGAAGAAGTACATCCTTGCAATCAAAAATAGTGCACCGCCTATTTCCGCATCCCGCACAAACGGGCTGCACATAATCTCCCCAGGATTCGCCTCATAGGGTTCAATGCATCGAAGAAAATACAGACCCATACGATGGGTCAAATTTAAGCTCCCGAACGCAACATCAACCAAGTAAGGAGGCGCAGCCCCACACGCACCGCCTGTCATGCCCACCCCAATTTTTGCGTCGCCCCCCCAACTGAAATATTTATGAGGGTTTTTAGAAGCCAACGCTCAAAGTCGAATCCGAGAACATATCTAGAATCGACCGGATCTCGGAGCGAACGACTTACCAACAGACCGACTTCATCTACGCCAGAAAGGAGACTGTTGTGACGCCGGCACAGAATCTTGCTCGTAAGCGAATTGACCCCCACCTTCCTCCAGGTCGGACACCAATCAAAACCCATCACCGTGACAGTGGTTTCAGGCAACAGCGCCTTGGATACCAAATGCTCCCTGGATGCTCCTCCTTCACATGCGTCAAAACCCGCCGCCCAACATTTTCCGCTTTTGACGCTGGGCGTTATGGTTGTCATGGGCCAACGAAGAGTTGAGCTAGTCCAACCGCAACTTCACCACCGCGGCGCCTTCGTCAACGGCGGCGCCTCATGCTGCCGGTCGTACGCGCGCAGTTCCTCGCGGATGTGCTGGATGCGCTGGCGGCCGAGGGTGTTGCGGCTGTCGTCGAGGACCACGCCGCCCAGCAGTTCGGCCATGCGCTCGACGTTGGGCAGCAGCTTCTCCCAGGCTTCCAGTGCGGTCATCGGCGCGGGCAGCGTGAGGAAGAAGGCGATGGCCGGGGTTTCCAGCGTGCGGATGGTGGCCATGTCGAAACTGCCCGGCTGCATGATGTTGGCCATGCTGAAGACCGGGCCGCGTTCCGGGTGCCCTTCCACCAGTCTGTGGAAGACATTCATGTGACCGAAGGTCAGGCCGGTCTTTTCGGCGGCCACCACGATGTCCTCGCCGCGCAGCACCTGGCCGGCCTTGGCCGCCACGTAGAGCGAGACGATCTTGTCGAAATCCTGGCTGGGACGCTTGCCCAGGTCGCTCTCCACGCCGGCGACCGGCGTGCCGCCCGCCAGGCCCAGTTCGGGCTGGCTGATGCGCTCTTCGCTGTAGTCCTGCACCTGCTCGCTGGTGTCGTCGCCGGACAGGCTGGGCTCGACGCGCGCGGTGTCGCGTTCGGTGGTTTCGATGCGGCGGCCCTGGCTGGGCTTCTTGGGACGTCCGAACAGGAAGATCGCCACCAGCAACAGGACGCCGGCGACGAGGATTCCGATACGAAGCATGGCCATGTCGGACACAGGGATTTCTCCGGCAGGTTGGGATCGATCAGGGTCAGGCGGCGCCGGCCAGGCGGGCGGCTTCTTCCAGGTCCACCGACACCAGCCGGCTGACACCGGGCTCGCGCATGGTAACGCCACTGAGCTGGTGTGCGGCTTCCATCGTGGCCTTGTTGTGCGACACGAACAGGAACTGCACCTTCTCGCTCATCTCCTTCACCATGGCGGTGAAGCGGCCGACGTTGGCCTCGTCGAGCGGCGCATCGACTTCGTCCAGCAGGCAGAACGGCGCGGGATTGAGCTGGAAGATGGCGAACACCAGCGCCACCGCGGTCATCGCCTTCTCGCCGCCGGACAGCAGCGAGATGTTGGACACGCGCTTGCCCGGGGGGCGCGCCATGATGGCCACGCCGGTGTCGAGCAGGTCCTCGCCGGTCAGTTCCAGGTAGGCGTGGCCGCCGCCGAACAGGCGTGGATACAGCTGCTGCACGCCGGCGTTGACGCGGTCGAAGGTGTCCTTGAAGCGGCCTCGGGTCTCGCGGTCGATCTTGCGGATGGCCTCTTCCAGGGTTTCGAGCGCGGTGGTGAGGTCGACGTGCTGCGCGTCCAGGTATTCCGAGCGCTGGCTGGCCTCGCCGTATTCGTGGATCGCGGCCAGGTTGACCGGCTCCAGCCGGCGCATGCGGCCGTCGATCTGGGTGACGCTCTGCTCCCACTCGCGGATGTCGGCGACCTCGGGCAGCGTGTTGATCACGTCCTCCAGCACGAAACCGCCGGCGACGACGGCCTCGGACAGCTGCTCGGCCTTCAGCGCGAGCGCCTGCTGGTCGAGCTTGCGCTGCGAGATGCGCTCGCGCTGGGCCACGGCCTGCTCGTCGCGCTGCTGGCGGGTCTGTTCGTACTGGCGCAGTTCGTTGTCGATGCCTTCCAGCAGCGAACGCGCCTCGGCCAGCTGGCGGTCAGCGGTGACGCGGTGCTCCAGCGCGGCCTGGCGCTGGGCTTCCAGTTCCTGCACCGGCGAATCGCCTTCGCTCAGCTGCAGGGTGAGTTCCTCCAGGCGCGAATCGAGCTGGCCGCGCTGGCCGCCCATGCGTTCGAGCGCCTGGCTCAGCGAGGCGATCTGGGTGCGCTGCGATTCCAGCGTCAGCGCCAGTGCGTGGGCGCTGTCGCGCGAGGCACGGGCGGCCTCGCGGGCCTGGTCGCGGGCGTCGACGAGCTGGCGGCGCTCGCTTTCCAGCGCCTGCCGGGCGGACTCCAGGTCGCCCATGCGGGCGATCGCGTCTTCCAGCTTCGCGCGGGCTTCGCGGGCCTGCTCGCGGCTGGCGTCGAGCGTTTCGACCAGTTGCGCGATCTCGCCGTCGATGCGTTCCAGGCGGGTGCGCGTGGCCTCCACCTTGCCCTGCTGGCTCTGCAGCTGGCCGGCCAGTTCGGACACGCCGCGGTGTGCCATGTACAGCGTGCGCTGGGCGTCCTCGCGCTGCTGCTCGGCGGCGAGCAGCTGGTCGCGCAGGCTGGCCAGGCGTTCTTCCAGTTCGGCTTCGCGCGCCTGCAGGGTTTCGATCTCGCCGCGCAGCGCCTGGATCTCTCGCTCGCGCAGCAGCGCGCCCTGCTTGGCCGCGCCGGAGCGCAGCACGCGCACCCAGCCGGCGCCGAGGCGCTCGCCGTTGCGGGTGATGACGGAGTCGCCCTCGCCCAGCTGCGACTGCAGGCAGCGGGCTTCGTTGAGGTCTTCCGCGGTGTGCAGGCGGGCCAGCAGGCGGCGGATCGCCGCCGGACCCTGCACCTTCGCCGCCAGCGAGGTCGGCGCGAACGCGACGTCGCCCCGGTCATCCGACACCAGCGCGATGCGGCCCTCGCCGAGTTCGCCGAGGGCATCGACGAGCGCTTCGGGGGCATCGACCAGCACGCCTTCGATCAGCTGGCCGAGCGCGCCTTCGACGGCATTCTCCCAGCCCGGCTCGACGGTCAGCTTCTCGCCGACGCGCGAGGCATTGTCCAGGCCGCGCGCCTTCAGCCAGCTCATCGCGGCGCCCTGCTCCTGGCCCAGCGCGGCGTGCTGCAGGGTTTCCAGCGAGGACAGGCGGCCGCGGGCTTCCTGCGCGCGCTTGCGCACGTCGGACAGTTCGGTCTGGGTGGCGCGCTGCTGTTCCTGCACGTCGGCGGCGGCCTGCTTGCGCGCCTCGACCTGCTCGGTCAGCGTCTCCAGCGATTCCTTCTGGGTATCGTGCTGCAGCTGCAGCTGCTCGAACGCGGACGCCAGCGCGTCCAGGTCCAGTCCGGTGCGTTCATTGGCCAGCGCTTCACGGCGGCGCTCGGCTTCCAGCGACTGCCGGTCGAGGTAGTCCACGCGGGTGCGCTCGACGTCGCCGGCGCGCGAGGCTTCCGCCGATTCGCGGCTGTGGGTTTCCCAGCGCTGCTGCCAGTCGGCCAGCGCGGCCTCGGCCTCGCGCAGCGCGTCCTGGCGGAACACGTCGTCCTCGCGAAGCTGTTCGAGCTGCGGTTCGGCATCGGCGACGGATTCGCGCAGCACGTTCAGGCGGGTCTGGTCCCCGCTGATGTGCTGGCCGAGTTCCTGCAGGGCGTTGTGGGCTTCGTCGCGCGCGCGCTTCAGGCGGTCGGCCAGCTCGCGCTGGTGCTGGATCTGCTGTTCGATGCGGGCCAGCGTGCTGCCGACCTGGTAGACCTCGCCCTGCGCCTTGTTGAGCGCGTCGGCGGCTTCCTCGCGGCGCACGCGGTCGGTTTCCAGCAGGCGTTCGGCTTCGCGCTGTTCGGCGATCAGCTGCTGCAGCCTGGTCTCTTCCTCCGCCAGTTTCTCGCGCAGGCCCTGCAGCCTGCCATCCAGGCCGCGGTACTCCAGCGCCTTCCACTCGGCATCCTTGACCCGGCGCTCTTCCTGCAGGGCCTTGTACTGCTCCGCCTGCTTGGCCTGGCGCTTGAGGTGCTCGAGCTGCTTGCCGATCTCCTCGCGCAGGTCGTTCAGGCGATCCAGGTTCTCGCGGGTGTGGCGGATGCGGGTTTCGGTTTCCTTGCGGCGCTCCTTGTACTTGGAGATGCCGGCGGCCTCCTCCAGGTACACGCGCAGGTCTTCCGGCCGCGCCTCGATGATCTGGCTGATCATGCCCTGCTCGATGATCGAGTAGCTGCGCGGCCCCAGCCCGGTACCGAGGAACAGGTCGGTGATGTCGCGGCGGCGGCACTTGGTGCCGTTGAGGTAGTAGTTGCTCTGCCCGTCGCGGCTGACCAGGCGGCGGACCGAGATCTCGTTGAACGCGGCGAATTCGCCGCTGATGGTGTGGTCGCTGTTGTCGAAGATCAGCTCGACCGAGGCCTGCGACACCGGCTTGCGCGCGGCCGAGCCCGAAAAGATCACGTCGGTCAGCGAGTCGCCGCGCAGGCGGCTGGCCGAGCTCTCGCCCATCACCCAGCGCACGGCGTCGATGATGTTCGACTTGCCGCAGCCGTTCGGGCCGACCACGCCGGTCATGTTGGTCGGCAGGTGCAGCACGGTGGGATCGACGAACGACTTGAAGCCGGACAGCTTGATGGTGGAAAGGCGCATGCGACGGTGTCTTCCGGGCACCGCGACCGGACCGGTCCGACGCAATGCCCCTAGTGTGAAATGGGATCAGCTTCGACTGCCAAGTGGTTGATTATCGGGCAATCCGGCCTGCCATCCGGCACGCCAACGGATGAGTATAGCCGCCCCTGTCACGCGATGCCCGGGCCTGCGGGCGCAGTACGCCGATGCGGTACGGGCGTACGGACCCGCCGCGCGCCTGTTAGCATCGCGGCGGCTTCACCCCCCTCCCTCACCCATCAACGGTCCCCACTCCGTGTCTCTTTTTGCATCCGTCGAACTGGTGCCCGGCGACCCCATCCTGGGGCTGACCGAGGCGTACAACGCCGATCCCCGCACCCAGAAGGTCAACCTGGGCGTCGGCATTTATTACGACGAACAGGGGCGCATTCCCCTGCTCGACTGCGTCCGCCAGGTGGAACAGGCGCTGGCCGCCGAAGGCAAACCGCGCGGCTACCTGCCGATCGACGGCCTGGCCGCCTACGACGCCGCCACCCGCGAGCTGGTGTTCGGCAAGGATTCGGAGCTGGTCGCCGCCGGCCGCGTGGCCACCACCCAGACCGTCGGCGGCAGCGGCGCGCTGCGCGTGGGCGCGGACCTGCTGAAGAAGCTGCTGCCGCACGCCACCATCGCGATCAGCAACCCGAGCTGGGAGAACCATCGCGCGGTGTTCGGCGCGGCCGGCTTCGACATCGTCGACTACACCTACTTCGACGCCGCCACGCATGGCCTGGACTTCACCGGCATGCTGGCCGACCTGGGCCAGCTGCAGCCGGGTACCGTCGTCCTGCTGCACGCCTGCTGCCACAACCCCACCGGCGCCGACCTGACCGTCGAGCAATGGACGCAGGTGGCCGCGCTGATGAAGGACCGCGGCCTGTTCCCCTTCATCGACATGGCCTACCAGGGCTTCGACCAGGGCATCGCCGAGGACGGCGCGGCCGTGCGCATCGTCGCCGGGGCCGGCATCGACAGCTTCATCGTCGCCAACTCGTATTCCAAGTCGTTCTCGCTGTACGGCGAACGCGTCGGCGCACTGTCGGTGGTCGGCCCGGATGCGAGCGCGACCAAGGCCGTGCAGTCGCAGGTCAAGCGCATCATCCGCACCATCTATTCCAGTCCGTCGACGCACGGCGCCGCCCTCGTCGCCGGCGTGCTGGCCAGCCGCGAGCTGCGCGCACTGTGGGAAAGCGAGCTGGGAGGCATGCGCGAACGCATCCACGCGCTGCGTGCCGGCCTGGTGGACAAGCTGGCTGCGCTCGGTGCGCCGGAGTTCGCCTTCATCCAGCAGCAGGCGGGCATGTTCTCGTACTCCGGCCTGAGCAAGGCGCAGGTGGACCGTTTGCGCGACGAGTTCGGCATCTACGCCGTCGGCACGGGCCGCATCTGCGTGGCCGCGCTGAACCAGCAGAACCTGGCCTATGTGGCGGAGGCGGTGCGCACGGTCAGTCGCGGCTGACCTGCGTCGCCAGGAGAAACGAAAAAGGGAGGCCACGGCCTCCCTTTTTCGTTGCGGCGGCGTGCGCCTCAGCCCAGCCGCAGGCCGCTGTCCGGGTCGAAGCAGTGCAGCACCGCATTCTCGACCGTGATCCGCAGCCCCTGCCCCGGTTCCGGCAGCGCCTGCGGGGGCATGCGCGCCACCAGCGACTGGCCGACGAAGCGCAGGTTGACGAAGACCTCGTTGCCGACGGGCTCGATGAGGTCGACATGCGCCTCGAACGCGGGTTTGCCGATACCGGCAGGCTGCAGGTGTTCCGGACGGATGCCCAGGGCGATGCGCCGTCCGCGCCAGGCATCGGCGACCGCGGCGTGACCCAGTGGGATCTGGCCACCACCGTCCAGGACCAGCTGCAGGCCTTCCTCCTGCCGAAGCGTGCCATGCAACACGTTCATGGCCGGACTGCCGAGGAATCCGGCCACGAACAGGTTGGCCGGCCGTTCGTACAGCGCCATCGGCGTGTCGATCTGCTGGATCTCGCCGTCCTTCAGCACCACGATGCGCTGGCCCAGCGTCATCGCTTCGACCTGGTCGTGGGTCACGTAGATCATCGTCGCGCCGAGCTTGCGATGCAGGCGGCCGATCTCGGTGCGCACGGAGTGGCGCAGCTTGGCGTCCAGGTTCGACAGCGGCTCGTCGAGCAGGAACACCGACGGCTCGCGCACCAGCGCCCGGCCCAGCGCCACGCGCTGGCGTTGTCCGCCGGACATCTCGCGCGGCAGCTTGCCCAGCATGTCGGTCATGCCCAGCGTCTCCGCCGCATCGCGGACGCGCCGGTCGATCTCCGCGCGCGGCACGCCGCGGAGCTTCAACCCGAAGGCGAGGTTCTCCGCCACCGTCATGTGCGGGTACAGCGCGTAACTCTGGAACACCATCGCGATGTCGCGGTCCTTCGGCGCCACGTCGTTGACGCGCCGCTCGCCGATCAGCAGATTGCCTTCGGAGATTTCCTCCAAGCCGGCGATCATCCGCAGCAGCGTGGACTTGCCGCAGCCGGACGGACCGACCAGCACCATGAGCTCGCCGTCGGCGATTTCGAAACTGGCCCCGTGCACGGCCACCTGGCCGTTGTCGTACACCTTGCGCACGCGGTCGAGTTGGACGCTGGCCATCATTGCTCCGGTCGGGCGACGCCCGTGACTGTTCGCTGCATCCGGCCCTCCCGGGTGCAGGCACGCCCTGTCGGGCGATGCGCTCGGCTTCCCGTTCCTTGGTCGGGGAAGTTGGGCTATTCTGCCATGTAACCGTTTTCATGGCGCAAGCGCATCGCGCGCCTGCCTTGCCCGTCGCCCTTCGCTCTGCCCACCGTCCATGTCCTATCCGCCACGCCGCGCGCGCGATCGCGCACCGACCGACTCCGGCACGACGCATACGTATACGGATGGCGCGTTCGCCAATGGGCGCGCGCACCGTCGGCGCAGGTGCGCGCTATCATGCGCCGCCCACGCGATGTGGCCCCTTCCCGGCAGCACAGGATCGATCAGGCGAATGCAGCGGACCCGTTTTGGAAGCCACCCCGCAGGGAACAGGATGTTGGCCGCATGAGCAGCACCGATCGCGTCCTCCTCGCCGACATCGGCGGCACCAATGCACGCTTCGCGCTGGCCGATACGTCCGCGTCCGTGCCACTGCTGGACGACAGCGTGCGCGAGTTCGTCGTCGCCGACTTCCCCTCGCTCGCCGATGCCGCTCAGCACTACCTGGACGAGACCGGCGCGACTGCGCAGAACGGGGTGTTCGCCGTCGCCGGCCGCGTCGATGGCGATGAGGCCCGCATCACCAACCACCCGTGGGTCATCTCGGTGAACCGGACGCGGCAGGCGCTCGGTTTCCAGGGCCTGAAGCTGGTCAACGACTTCGCCGCGCAGGCGATGGCGGTGTCGCTGCTGACGCCGAAGGACGTGGTGGCGATCGGCGGCGCGCAGTGGCGCCCCGCTCCGTTAAGCGAGGCGCGCACCTACGCCGTCATCGGCCCCGGCACCGGCCTGGGCGTGGCCGCGCTGGTGATCCGCGACGGCCGCGCGTATGCGCTGGAAACCGAGGGCGGCCACGTTAGCTTCCCGCCCGGCACGCCGGAAGAGATCCGCATCCTCGACATCCTGTCGGCGCAGTTCGGCCGCGTGTCGAACGAACGCCTGATCTGCGGCCCGGGTCTGGTCAATCTGTATCGCGCGCTGAGCGAAATCGCCGGCGAAGATCCCGGCGGTCCGATCGAGCCGAAGGACGTCACCGCGCGCGCCGCCGCCGGCGATCCGCGTTGCGTGCGCACGCTGGATGTCTTCTGTGCGGTCTTCGGCGCCATCGCCGGCGACCTGGTGCTGACCACCGGCGCATGGGACGGCGTGTTCCTGACCGGCGGCCTGGTGCCGAAACTGCTGACGTCGCTGCAGCATTCCGGCTTCCGCCAGCGCTTCGAACACAAGGGCCGCTTCTCGCCGGCGATGGGTCGCGTGCCCACGCTCGCGAACATGCATCCGCGCCCCGGCCTGCTCGGCGCGGCGGCGTATGCGGTCGAGTTGTTCGCACCGGCATCCCCCGCGCACGCCTGAGGTTTTGCGCAGATGCGCGCTGCAATGCAACACCGGCAGCGCGACGATGCGCGGACTGGTCTGCCTTTGGTCGCTTTCGCGGCTGCGGCAAAGGCGGTAGAAAGCATCATGCTGTCGCTGTCGTCCACCGCCCTTCCCCTCCATGCACGGGAGCTGCAGGAAGGCGGTGCTCCACGACCCTTCCTCGCCACGCCATGCAGAATGCACTTCTCTGCAGCCTAGCCCTACGCCCATGAGCCTGCACCCCCGCATCCAGGAAGTCACCGAACGCATCCGCCAGCGCAGCGCGCCGTTGCGCCGCGCCTATCTCGACGGCATCGACGCCGCCCACCGCGATGGGCCGCAACGCGCGCGCCTGAGCTGCGGCAACCTGGCGCACGCGTTCGCCGCCTGCGGGCCGACCGACAAGGGCCGGCTGCGTGCCGACGTCACGCCGAACCTCGGCATCGTCAACGCCTACAACGACATGCTGTCGGCGCACCAGCCGTTCGAGCACTACCCCGAGATCATCCGCCAGGTCGCGCGCGACCTCGGCGCCACGGCGCAGGTCGCCGGTGGCGTACCGGCGATGTGCGACGGTGTGACCCAGGGCCGTCCCGGCATGGAACTGTCGCTGTTCTCGCGCGACGTCATCGCGCAGGCCACGGCGATCTCGCTGAGCCACGACATGTTCGACGCCGCGCTCTACCTGGGCGTCTGCGACAAGATCGTGCCCGGCCTGCTGATCGGTGCGCTCGCGTTCGGCCATCTGCCGGCGGTGTTCGTGCCGGCCGGCCCAATGTCGCCGGGCATCCCGAACAAGGAAAAGGCCGCGGTGCGCGAGCGCTACGCCGCCGGCGAGGCCACCCGCGAGGAACTGCTGGAAGCCGAAGCCGCCAGCTACCACGCCGCCGGCACCTGCACGTTCTACGGCACCGCCAATTCCAACCAGGTGTTGCTGGAGGCGATGGGCCTGCAGCTGCCGGGCACCTCGTTCGTCAATCCCGACCAGCCGCTGCGCGACGTGCTGACCCGCGCCGCGGCCGAACGCGCCCTCGCCATCACCGCGCTGGGCGACGACTACCGTCCGATCGGCCGCCTGATCGACGAGCGCGCCATCGTCAACGCGATGGCCGCGCTGATGGCCACGGGCGGTTCCACCAACCACACGATCCACTGGATCGCGGTGGCGCGTTCGGCCGGCATCGTGCTGACCTGGGACGACATGGACCTGATCGCACAGACCGTGCCGCTGCTCGCGCGCGTGTATCCGAACGGCGACGCCGACGTGAACCGCTTCGCCGCGGCGGGCGGCACCCAGTTCGTCTTCCGCGAACTGCTCGACGCCGGCCTGATGCACGACATCACCACCATCGTGCCCGGCGGCCTGCGCGCCTTCTGCCAGGAGCCGCGCCTGCAGGACGGCAAGCTCGCCTATGCCCCGGGTGTCGCGCAGAGCGCCGACGAGGACGTGGTGCGCCCGGTCGCGCGCGCGTTCGAGGACCAGGGCGGTCTTCGCCTGCTGCGCGGCAACCTGGGCCGTTCGCTGATCAAGACCTCGGCGGTGAAGGCGGAGTACCGCTACATCGAGGCGCCGGCCGTCGTCGTCGACGACCCGCGTGCGCTCAACAAGCTGCATGCCGCAGGCGTATTGCCGCAGGACTTCGTGGCGGTGGTGCGCTATCAGGGGCCGCGTGCGAACGGCATGCCGGAACTGCACTCGCTCGCCCCGCTGCTCGGCCTGCTGCAGAACCAGGGACGTCGCGTGGCGCTGGTGACCGACGGCCGTCTGTCCGGCGCCTCGGGCAAGATTCCGGCCGCCATCCACCTGACCCCGGAAGCCGCGCGTGGCGGTCCGCTGGCGAAACTGCGCGAGGGCGACATCATCCGCCTCGATGCGGAAGCCGGCACGCTGGAAGTGCTGGTCGGGGCCGACGAATGGGCGGCGCGCGAGATCGCACCCAACACGTCGCCGGCCGCGCTCGACCTGGGCCGCAACCTGTTCGCGGTCAGCCGCGACGTGGTCACGCCCGCCGACCGCGGCGCGATGTCGATTTCCTGCGGCCTGCCGTACCACGACGGCACCTGGGAATACGATGCGGAGTACGAGCTGGGCGACGCCGCGCATGCGGCAGAAGCGCCGCATGAGGCGAAGGATGCTTGAGCTTTTTCCTTCTCCCTTCGGGAGAAGGTGCCCGAAGGGCGGATGAGGGGCGAGCGTCAGGGTGATGGTGAACTATCCTGACCTTCGTCGCCCTCTCCCCAACCCCTCTCCCGGTGGGAGAGGGGCTCACTCCAACTGATCGACACATCATGACCATCGAAGCCCGCCAGCAGAAAGCCGAATCCCTCCTCCGCGCCGCCGGCATCCTGCCAGTCGTCACCGTCCACACGCTGGACGAGGCGCGCAAGGTGTCCGAGGCGCTGCTGAAAGGCGGCCTGCCGGCGATCGAGCTGACGCTGCGCACGCCGGTCGCCATGGACGCGCTGGCGATGCTGAAGAAGGAACTGCCCGACATCGTGATCGGCGCCGGCACGGTGCTGACCACCGAGCAGATGCAGCAGTCCATCGATGTCGGCGCCGACTTCCTGGTCACGCCGGGCACGCCGCCGGCGCTCGCCGACGCGCTGGCCGCGGCCGATATCCCGGTGGTCCCCGGCGCGGCCACGCCGACCGAGTTGCTGGCGCTCATGGCGCGCGGCTTCCGCGTCTGCAAGCTGTTCCCCGCCACCGCCGTCGGCGGACTGGCGATGCTCAAGGGCCTGGCCGGCCCGCTGTCGGATCTGAAGATCTGCCCCACCGGCGGCATCACCGAAGACACCGCCGCCGATTACCTGTCGCAGCCGAACGTCGTGTGCATCGGCGGCTCGTGGATGGTGCCGAAGGGCTGGCTCGACAACGGCGAGTGGGACAAGGTCACCGAGAGCTCGGCCAAGGCGGCGGGCATCGTGAAAAGCGTCCGCCGCTGACGCGTCTCCCGACGTGTAGGAGCGACGTGAGTCGCGACCGCGCGTTCACCGGATTTTCGCAACATCCGTAGGCAGAGGAACCGGTCTTCCCTGTTGGGGACAGATCCCCCCTGCCGAGCCCATGGCATTTCATCCTGGCGGTCGCGACTCACGTCGCTCCTGCATCGGATCACGGCTCTTCAGTTCCACGCCAAGGCCTTGCCCTCGCCAGCCCACCGCCAGCACGGCATACCAGCCGACCATCAGCAGGCCGAGCCACCATTCGAAGACGTTTTCCCAACGATCCTTCGCCGCCGGATCGGTCGCGAATTGGCCAGCCGCGACGTTCGCCACACCCAGCATCAGCATCGCGATCGATATCCATGACATCGCCACGATGAGGCGCGGTGGCAGCGCCCTCGACAACGACGCACGCCGCATCAATGCCAACTGCGCCAGATAACCGAAGCCGAAGTACACCACCACGCCATAGCGGCGCAGGAAACGATACGTCTCGCCATCGGTGCCGAGGAAGGTGGCATACACCGCCAGCGCGACAGCCGATACGACGCCCAGCACCCCCATCGCCCTTCCACCGCGCAACCAGCGCTGCGCCAGCAACCACACCAGCGCATGCAGCACCGCGCACGGGATCACCACCAGCCGGAACAGATGATTGCCCCATCCGTGCCGCGCCGCACGGCTGATCGAGACGCAGCCATCCAGGTAAGGCACGCAGGCCGGCACGTGGCCGCCCTGGATCGACAGCAGATAGGCGGCGTGCGCGGCGACCACGAACAGAAGCGTGATCAGCAGAGGCAGCGGCCAGAGCGGCAGACGCGGGCTATCAGCGACCATGGCGACGACAGGGCGGAACGGTGCCCTGCAATGTACTCCGCCCCGCGACGCGACGTAGAGCCGAGCTTGCTCGGCTCATGAAGTAGCGCTGACGCGATGCCTGTCATGGAAGCAACGGAGCAAGCTCCGCTCTACGCAGCGGTCAGCGTGTGCGGATGCTGACCTTCGCCGGCAGCGTGGTGATGCGCAGTTCGCCATCCTTCCACTGCGCCGGCTTGCCGTTGACGCGCGTCTCGCCGGGCGCGTCCCGGTACGGCCACGGCAATACCAGGCCGCCGGTCGGCAGCTTCAGGCCAGCCTTCGCTTCCAGCACGACCTCGTCGCCCTGCCTGCGCAACGAGTAGCCCAGCACGCCGTTCGGCGTACGCAGGCCATCGATGGCGATGCCCTCGCCGTCCAGCCACGTCGCCGGCACGCCGGCCGCCAGCACCAGGCTGTCATCGAGTTCGCGCGAGTAGGCGAACATGTCCAGCGCCGAGCGCACGAAATCCGAACCCACCCAGGCGTGCGGCAGGTCGCCGACGAAGAACGGCGTGCGCGGCGTGCGCGACACCACTTCCGCCCACTGGTTCCACGCCGGCGGCGCGCGGTCCTTGAAGAAGAAGTCCACGACCTCCCACGCACGCTCGCGCCAGCCGAGGCGGACGAACGCGGCCACGTTGCGCCATTCGTAAGGCGTGTAGTCCTTCCATTCGCGCTTGCCGTCGCGACGCTGCACGAACTCGGTCCAGTAGCGCTCGAAGGTGCCGTTCAGCAGGTCCGCCGGCAGCTTGCCCTGCTCGCCGCCCGGCGCCAGCGCGATGGTCGTGGACGTGGGATCGAAATCGCCGATCTCCGCCGCGCCGGGCAGATAGCCGATCCCGTGCAACTTTGTCGCCGCCTGCAGCGACGCGTAGAGATCGTCGCGGAACTGGTCGCGCGAGGCGGCCATGCGCTTCGACGCGGCGGTCTCACCCAGCGCGTCGGCGATCTCGACCGCATCCTTGTAACCGCGCAGCGCCCAGAAGTTGTCCCAGTACGAATGCATCGGCTTGGCCGAATAGCCCTCGTGGCTGATCGACGCCGGCATCATGCCGTAGAACGCGGCATTGACCGCGCGGTTCGCCTCGGTCCGCTCGCTCAGGCGCAGGACGTCCATGTAGTCGAACGCACCCTGCACGTGCGGCCACATCCTGCGCAGGAAGGCCTTGTCGCCGGTGTAGCGGTAATACTCGGCGATGTTGAAGATCAGTTCGCCGTGGCTGTCGTTCTCCGGCACCGGATCGCTGCCGCGGTCGTCGACGCAGCACGGCACCTTGCCGTTCTGGAACTGGTACGGCGCGTACCACTCGACGTATTCCTTCACCACTTCCGGGCGACCGAGGCGCAGCAGCCCCTCGGAAATCATCGCGCCATCGCGGATCCAGCTGCGCGAATACGAACGCGTACCCGGTTGCAGGCGCGGACCGATGCGCGAGATCAGCATGTGCGCCAGCGCGGTACGCAGGGTGTCGGCGATGGCCTGGCCTTCGGCCGGCACCTGCAGCTTCATCTCGCCGAGCTTGCCGCGCCACATCGCCGCGGTGGCCTGCTGGTCCCGTGCCGCGTCGACCGTCGCCGGCAGCGTGCCTTCGAGAGGCGCGACCCAATCGACATCGCGGCTTTCGCCGGGCGCCAGCGTGATGCGGTACAACACGGCGGCGGAGGCGAGCCCGCTCGCCTCTCCTGTCACACGCACGTCGGCACCGTCGCCCATCGCCTCCATCGATGCCAGCCGTTCGCGCACCAGTCCCTCATCGAAGCGCGATGCCAACGACGCATCAGGCCTGGCGAACCGCAGGCTGTCGCGACCGTTCACGCTGACCACGCCGGCGCGGATCGCCAGATCGTTGATCGGGCTGAAGCCGCCCGTGGTGTTGAGGAACTGGCTGGGCGGATTGACCTGCCACGGCTGCACGGCCAACGCCAGCACGTACTCTCGTGGCGTCCTGCCGGTGTTGGTCAGGCGATGACGCGCAACGACACGCGAGTCGCCGGGCCTGCCCGCCGCGAACGCCGTGGTCGTCAATGCGAAGTCGGCGTGCGTCCACGCCACCGTCGGGATGGGCAGGTAACCGTCCTGCAGCGACTGCGTCGCCTGCACGTCCGACCAGCCGATCCAGCGTCCGTCGACCCGCACGAACGGTTCGACACTGACGCCGCCCTTGGCGATCTCGATGGCACCGTCTTCGCCGATCAGCCCCTGCTCGCGCCCGCCATCCAGTCCCACGATGGTCCAGTACGGCTGCTCGCCGCTGAAACCACGCGGGAACCAGCCCTTCGGCGCTTCGGACGCCATCGCCTTGATCAGGTCGTTGGGATGCGCGGCGAAGGCCAGTGGCTTCACCTCCAGCTCGGCCAGTGCGAACGAGCGGCCCGGTCCGTCGCCGATGGTGAGCCGCACGTAGCGCGCTTCCGATTCCGGCAGCGCCAGGTAGTCGTTGCCGCCGTTGCCGTCGACCACGGTGCGGACATCACGCCACTGCAGGCCATCGTCGGAGAGCTGCACCAGATAGTCGGAGGCGTGCTGATCGGGCTTCCAGCGCAGCACCAAGCCACCGAATTCGCGCGCCTTGCCCAGGTCCAGCGTCAGTTGCGGATCGGCATCGCCGTGCAGGTCCGCCGACCAGGCGGTGCCGGGCTTGCCGTCCACCGCCATGCGCGCCGCGCCGGCGGGAAACGCCACCGAGGCACTCGCCGCGCCCGTCAACGGCGCACCATCGTCGACCGGCAGCGCCTGGAACGTCAGCTGGTCGAAGCAGACCGAGCCCTTGCCACCGGCGTTGTTGTAGACGGTGAACTCGAACTTCTCGCTCCGGCGCAGCACGCGGTCCGGGTCGGGACCCCACGCCTTGTCGATATGGCGCTGCTTGTAGCGCACCGGCGTCCACACGGTCGGATACTCGTACTTCGGTCGATTGACCCACCAGACGTTGTCGCCGCTGGCATCGACCACCTTGAACTGCAGATCGTTGCGGGGCGACGCCCCGCGCAACTGGAAACCGAACTGATAGTTGGCCGGATAGTCCAGCGGCAGGTCGCGCTGGATACCGGCGTAACCGGATACGCCGTTGAAATCGTAATCCAGGCACAGCGCCTTGCCGTCCACGCCGTCGGCCGCACGCAGCGTGCCGCTGACCTGGTTGGAGGTCACCACGCGCCATGCGGACGCATCGCTGAAGTCGTCGAGGATACGGACGCCCTCTTGCGCGGCGAAGGCGGGCGTGGCGCACGACAGCAGCACGGCGCACGCCAGCGCTGCCTTGCGGGAAACGACGTCACGCGGTTCCGGCCCGTGCGTCAACGAGGGTTCGATCTTCATGGTGATTCAAGCTCCGCGACGACCCGGCCGGGGTCAGCCTTTGACACTGCCCAGCAACAGGCCCTGAATGTAATAGCGCTGCAGCACGAGGAACAGCAGCAGCACCGGCAGGATGGTGACGACCGACCCGGCCATCATCAGTTCGTAGTCCATGACGTGCTCGCGCGACAGGCCCGCCAGCGCGACCGGCAGGGTCTGCAGGCTGTCGTCGCTCAGCACGATCAGCGGCCACATGAAATCGTTCCATGCGCCGAGGAAACTGAAGATCGCCAGCGTCACCAGGAT
The DNA here is from genome assembly GCF_035999195.1 of Pseudoxanthomonas sp. Lineage (NCBI taxonomy): Bacteria > Pseudomonadati > Pseudomonadota > Gammaproteobacteria > Lysobacterales > Lysobacteraceae > Pseudoxanthomonas > Pseudoxanthomonas sp. Next base: position 51,343 of record NZ_DASYGY010000001.1, on the reverse strand, counting down.
CGGCTTCAATCCTGGCAACACGATCTGGAAGAAGATGCGCGCCTCGCTGGCGCCATCGATGCGCGCGGCTTCCAGCAGTTCGTCCGGAGTCGAACGCGCGTACTGGCGCACCAGGAAGATGCCGAAGATCGCCGCCATGCCCGGCACGATGGCGCCGGCATAGGTGTTGACCAGGCCCATCTGCTTGAGCAGCAGGAACAGCGGCATCATCGCCACCTGGGCCGGGATCACCAGCGCCGCCAGCAGCGCGCGGAACGTGCGGTCGCGCCCCCTGAAGCGCAGCTTGGCGAAGGCATAGCCGGCCATGGTGTTGAACAGCAGCGACAGCAGCATGACGCTGGTCGACACGATGACGCTGTTGAGCAGGTAGCGGCCCATGCCCGCGCGCACGAACAGCTCGCGGTAGTTGTCCAGCGTGGGCGCGGACGGCAGCAGCGGCGGCGGGAAATGGCCGGCCTCGCCGGTCTGCATGAAGGACACCGACAGCATCCACAGCAGCGGGCCGATGCTGACGATCGCCAGTGCGACCAGCAGTGCATTGACGACGACGGTGGCGAGGCGCCGGTTCATTCCACGCCCCGCTTGCGCGCGAACCACAGCAGGCCGCTGGTCACCACGGTCATCAGCAGGAACAGCAGGAACGCCACCGCCGACGCGTTGCCGAGGTTCCACCACTTGAAGCCTTCCTCGTACATCAGGTACAGCACGCTCTTGGTGCTCTCCAGCGGACCGCCCTGCGTCATCACGTAGGGTTCGGCGAACAGCTGGAAATAGCCGGCCATGGTCAGGATGCCGACCAGCAGCAGCACCGGCCCCAGCTGCGGCAGCGTCACGTGGCGGAACTGCGCCCAGCGCGAGGCGCCATCGATGCGCGCGGCCTCGTACAGGTCTTCCGGAATGCTCTGCAGGCCGGCCAGGAAGATGATCATGTTGTAGCCGAAGTTCTTCCACACGGCGAACAGGATGATGGTCGGCATGGCCCAGGCGGGATCGCCGAGCCAGTCGATCGGATCGATGCCGACCCACGACAGCCCCCAGTTCACCAGACCGTACTTGGTGTGGAACAGGTAACGCCAGATCACCGCGACCGCGACCACGGTGGTCACCACCGGCGCGAAGAACGCGGTGCGGAAGAAGCCCTTGAGTCGGCCGAGCTTCGAATGCAGCAGCAGCGCGGCGCCCAGCGACAGCGCGACCGACAGCGGGACGCCGACGACGACGAAATAGAGGGTGTTGCCCAGCGACTTCCAGAACATCGGGTTCTGCAGCAGGCCGATGTAGTTGTCCAGACCGACGAAGCGCAGGTTGCCGATGTCGGCCAGCGCATAGATGTCGAAGTCGGTCAGGCTGAGCGCCAGCGCGGCCAGCACCGGCAGGCCGAAGAACACCACGATGACCGTCAGCGCGGGCGCGGCGAACAGCCAGCCGGCGAGCGAATGTGTGGACCTCATGGCGCCGCTCCCGCCTTGCCGGCGTGGTCCAGCATCCAGCGCCGCTTCTCGAGGATGCGGTCGGCGCGGCGATCCAGCTCCTCGGCCGCCTGGTCCACGCTCATGCGGCCGTTGGCGACCTGTTCGCCGACCAGTCGCATCTCGGTGGCGATGCGTTCCCACTCCGGCACCTTCGGCGTGGAGACCGCGCGTTCGAGCTGCTCGCGAAAGGCCTTGGTGTACGGGTCGTTCGCCAGCGCAGGCGTCTGCCAGGGCGAACGACGCGGCGGCAGGTCCCCGGTCAGGGCATGGAACTCGGCCTGCACGTCCGGCGAGGACAGCCAGGCGATGAGCTTCCACGCCGCGGCCTTGTTGGGCGAATCCTTGAACACGACGAAGCTGGTGCCGTTGGCCAGCGATGCGCCGGGACCCTCCGGACCCGGCAGCGGCATCGTCGCCCAGTCCTTCTGCTGCGTGGCCGGCAGCCGCTCCTTGAACTTGGCGATGTTCCAGGGGCCGGAGATGTAGAACGAATAGAAGCCCTTGCCGAACTCGTCCCACACATTGGAGATCTGGTTGTTGGTGACGACCGGCGCCCATCCCTGTTCGAACATCTCCTTGTAGAACCCCAGCGACTGCCGGAAACCTTCGCTGCGGAAATTGCCGTAGCGGCCTCCGTCGCGCAGCAGCGGTTCCGGCTGCTGGATCGCCAGGCTGAGCAGCGGCTCGAACTCGTTGAGCGGTAGCAGGATGGCGTAGTTGCCCGGGCCCGCGACCCGCTTGACCTCGCGCATCGCCACGCGCCACTCGTCCCAGCTCGCCGGCAGCGTCTCCACGCCCGCCTTGGCCAGCATGTCGCGCCGGTAGAACGGCAGGCGCGTTTCCACATACCACGGGACCGCATACGCGCGCCCCTCGATCACGCCGGTGTCCCAGACGCCGGGAAAGAAATCCGCCTGGTCGAAGCCGGGCGTCGCCGCGATCTCGTCATCCAGCGGTTCCAGCGCACCCAGCGCGGCAAACTCCGGAATCCACGTATTGCCGATCGGGCTGACGTCCGGCAACGATTCACCGGCGAAGGCGGTCAGCAGTTTCTCGTGCGCCGACAGCCAGGGCACGATCTGCAGGTCGACCTGGATATCGGGGTGCAGGCGCTCGAATTCGGGCAGCAGCCTGGCGACGACCTCGCCTTCGTAGCCCATCACCCAGAACCGCACCGTGGTGCGGTCGTCCTGCATGCGCGCACAACCGGCCACCAGCGCGAGCGCAACGATCAGGATCGCGAGGAAACAGCAGCGCACCAGGGCCCTCCTTCCACCGGAGAAGGCCCTGATGCGTGCCGGAGAGACCTTTGCTGGCGCACGCCGATCCATGCGGACAGCTTACTCGGGCTGCTGCGGACGCGTCGCCTCGGGCTGTGAGGCCTGGTTGGCGCGCGATTCCGCCGTACCCAGTGCGCGCGCCGCGGCGGCATCCAGGTCCGGCGGCGCGGTCGGCGCGACCACCGCGCTGCCGCCGCTCGCCTGTTCGGCCGTCGCATCCAGCCAGCCGCCCCGGAAACCGGCCTTCTTCAGGCCGTCGCGGATGTACGGATTCTTCTTCATCACGCTCCAGACGAAGTCGCTGCGGTAGTTCGCGATCATCGCCAGGATCGGGCCCTGGTCGATGCCGATGTAGTCGCTGGCCACCCATCCCTTGCCCGGCACGATGCGACCGGTCTTCAGCGGAATGTCGTAGTCGAAGCTCGGATTGAACGAATCCAGGAAGCCGTAGCTGGAGTACAGATAGTCGCCGTAACGACGATGCATTTCCTCCGTGGCGGGAATGACGATCTCCGGCGCGAAGGGCAGCGAGGCGATGGCGGCCGTCGGCGCGATGGTGCCGTCGTCGAAGTTCTCGCGGAAGCCGGCGCCGCGCGCGGAGTAATGGCGGAACGGACGCTGCTCGCCGCGGTACTCCTGCATGGTCTGTTGCGGCCCGTCGGAGGCGGTCAGGCCCCACACGTTCGCGCCGTAGTCCTTCCACTTCATCGGGTTCTCGATGGCGTAGGCGCGCTGCGCATACGTGGCGCGGCGGCTGTTCTCGAAGTAGTCCATCCCGCGCTCGCGCATGTACGCGTCCTGGATGCCGCGGAAATCGATCCAGACATGGCTGTACTGGTGGCCGAAATGGGGCGCGAACGTCAGGTATTCCTGTCCCTGGAACACGCCCCACAGTTCGCTGTAGCTGCGCGTCCACACTTCCCAGGCCTCGGGGCCCACCGGATGGGTCGGCGAGGCCATCGCCAGCACGTACACCATCATGGCCTCGTTGTAGCCTTTCCAGTCGTGCGGGATGACACCGCTCTCGGGGAACCAGCCCATCGAGATCAGCGGCTTGTTGTTCTGCAGGAACGTCCAGTCGACGCGCTTGTAGATGGTGTCGGCGAGCGCGCGGATCTCCTTCTCGCGCGCGTCGTCGCGGTCGTAGTAGGACTGCGCGAACAGCACGCCCATCAGCAGCAGCGAGGTATCGACGCTGGAGAGCTCCACCCAGGTATTGAAGCGGTGGCCGGTGTTCATGTCGAGGAAGTGGTAGTAGAAGCCCTTGTAGCCGCCCTTCCCTTCCTTCTGCGGTCCCTGCGGGATGTCGCGCAGGAACTTCAGCGTGGTCAGCGTGCGGTCGACCGCCTGCGTGCGGCTGACCCAGCCGTTCTCGATGCCGATGGGATACGCGGTCAGGGCGTAGCCGATGGACGCGATGCTGGCGAACGGACGCGACGGATAGCGATCCGGCGTCATGCCGTTCACTTCGTTGGTGGTGTCCCAGAAGAACTGGAACGTGCGACGCTCGATGTCGCGGAACAGCGGCGGCAGTTCCGGCTTCGCCGGTGGCTCCGGCTTGGCGGCCACCGCGGGCGTGGCGGGTTTCGCGGCGGGTGCGGCGCTCTCTTCCGGCGCCTTCTGGCAGCCGGCGATCAACAGAGTCAGCACGACGCCGATGAGCCAGGGCGCGCGCGGGGCTGGGGTGATCTTGTTCAAAACATTATCCCGTTGTAACCGATTACAGAAGAGCGCAAAACAAACCCGCCGGTCAGGCGGCGCCCGGAGGCGCCGCCCGAGGGCGGGTTTGTATTACCAGTCGAAGCCGAACGACAGCTTGAACGTGCGGGTGGGCCAGAGGATGCCGTTACCGGTGCGCTGGCCGAAGTTCGGATTGGCCACGCCCGGCGCGCCGCGCCAGTCGTCGAAGTCCGTCCAGTTGCGCCAGTTGAAGGCGTTGATCAGATCGGCGCGGACTTTGAACTTCAGATCGGTGCCGGTATCCCAGACCTTCTGCAACGCAATGTCGAACTGCTTGAAGCCGATGGTTTCCGAACGCTCGTAGGGATCGAAGAAGCAGTTGTCGTTGCTCGGCGCATCGAAGCAGTTGGTGGCACTGCGAGGCGTCGGGCTTTCCAGGATCAGCTTCGCCGAGAGCGTCACATCCCACGGAAGCCCGTAGATGCCTGTCGCAACCAGACGATGCTTCGGCACGCCATTGGACAGGTAGAAGGTGTCGCCTGCGTCGGGATAATCGAAGACGTAGGTCTCGCCGTTCGACGCATTGACGCGGTTCTCCTTCGCATCGCTGTAGGTGTATGCCAGCGTCACGCCCCACGGCGACTGCTCGGTGTACGGCTTGTCGACGGACAGCAGCAGCGAATTGAGCTTGCTCTCGATACCGTTCTGGCCAAGGATCAGGCTGCCGTAGCCCGGAATGGCCTGGCCCCACGGCTGGCGACCCCACGTGGCGTTCGGGAACGCCGGATCGCGGAAACTGCCGCCGGGATAGCGGTTGCCGAGGCGGAAATAGATGCCTTCCTTCGCCCGGATGTGCGCGACCGTCGCGGACGTGTTCCAGTCGTGGCCCCACACCGTGAAGGTGTTGCGCATGCCGATGCTGAACTGGTCCGAATACGGCGTCTCCAGATCATTGGAGAGCAGATTGACTTCACCACCTGCCGTGGGGTTCGCCGCCGCGAACGCGGCCAGACCTTCGGGCGTCAGCAGGGCCGGATTGAACGGAATGCAGGTCGGGCTGGGATTGCACGGGTGATTCACGTCGGGGAAATTGATGGTGTACGTCGTGAACGCACCGCCGTAGAACTCACGCGCCATGTAATCGAACAGATTGCGATCGTAGGACCGACCGATACCACCGAAGATCACGTGACGCTGGTCACCGGCGAGATCGTAGGAGAACCCCAGGCGAGGCGCGAAGTTGTCCTTGTCGCTCTTGCGGTTGCCGCCATCGCTGATGTAGTTCTCGATGTCGTAGTCGGTGTTCTGGATGTTCGTCCAGCCACGCAAGGCGGTCGCGATCGCCGGATCGAGCACATAGTCCTTGTACGCGCCCATGTCCTCGTAATCCCAGCGGATACCCATGTTCAACGTCAGCTTCTCGTTGACCTGCCAGTCGTCCTGGATGTACAGGCCGAACTGCTTGTTGCCGGACTCGACGAAGGGCGTCCGGCCGACCCGGGCCGTCGTGTATTCGATGCGATAGGGCTGACCCGGGTTGACCGCCACGTCGTAGATGTAACGCGGATTCGGCGGGAACTGCTGGAACGCGGTGAGCTCCACGTCCTTGTACTTCACACCGGCCTTGACGGTGTGGTCCTGCCATCCGTACCAGGTGAAGTCGTTCTGCAGGCCCCAACCCTTCTGGCCCTTGTCCTGGAAACTGCCGCCACCACCCGTGTTGAGCAGCGTGATGTCGCCGTCGTTTGCCTGGTTGCGGGCGGTGTAGCGGATTATCGGCGCGTTCACCAGCGGGGAGGGATTGTAGGACGACTCCTCGAAGGTCAGGTGGGCGTCGTTCATCCAGGTTTCGGCCGAGTACAACGAACGCAGGTCGTAGCGCTTCTCGTCGTTGTTCAGTGCGGTCGCGGCGCTCTGTGCGTTCACGCCACCGACGTCGAGGATACCGACCTCCTCGCGGACACGCGCCGAGAACTCGACCAGGTGCTCGTCGCTCGCCTGCCAGCTCAACTTGCCGAAATAGACGTCCTGATCGAAGGGACGGCTGGTCGGCCCGTACTGCGCCAGGATGTTCGCCGGAATGTTCACGTGTCCCGTATTGTTCGGACGGGTCACCATCTCTGGCACGATGAAGTCCTTCGCCTCATACGTCACGAAGAAGTGCAGGCGATCGCGGATGATCGGGCCACCGAAGGCGACGCCGTACTGCTCGGTGGTTTCTTCGCTTTTCCGGCCGGCCGCTTCCTCGCCTGGCGTGGGCTCTCGCCAGTTGTCGCTGTAGCGGTCCCAGATGAAACTGCCGGAGAAGTCGTTGGTACCGGAGCGTGTCACCGCCGTGACCGCCGCGCTGCTGATCTGGTCGTACTCGGCCTTGTAGTTCGAGGTGATGACCTTGTATTCACCGATCGCGAGCTGCGGGAACGGGTTGCCGCGACTGTCGTCCTGGCCGGTGATGCCGCCGGGCGTGACGTAGTTCTTCTGGCCGACGCCATCAATGAAGACGTTGATCTGGCTGGCGCCCTGAGCACCGCTGCGCAGCTGCGATTCGTTGCCGTTGCCGCTGGTCACGAAGCGCATGCCCGGCACCGTATCCGCGAACGCGAGGAAGTTGCGCGAGTTCTGCGGCAGCAGTTCGATCTGCTTGTTCGACACGTACGTGGCCACTTCCGACGTCCTGGTTTCCACCAGCATCGGCGCGGTCACGCGCACGGTGTCCAGATTAGTCGCATCGGCCGCCGGGGCGGACACCGGCGGTGCGTCCTGCAGGTTCAGCGTGGCGGTCTGGCCTACGGCCAGGGTCACCGCACGGCTGCTGGTCTGGCCGCCGGCATTGACGTCGATCCGGTACGTGCCCGGCGGCAGGCCGCCGATGTTGTAGCTGCCGTTGGTCGCTTTCGCGGTACGGGTGAGGCCGGTATCCACGTTGGTGACGGTGATGGTGGAATCCGCCGTCACCGCGCCACGCAGCGTGGCGGACGTGGACTGCGCCATCACCTGCGGCGCCGCCATGGCCAGGCAGCTGGCCAGCGCGCAGGACAACAACCTGCGATTGGGTCGGAATGCGGTGGTGCGGTTGCGCTGTTTCATTGGCTCTCCCTCCAAAGATTGATGTACTGCAAATCGGCTCGATGCCGCTTGTAATCGATTACAACCCGCTCCAAAAAAAAGCGGCCCCGCGTTCCCTATGTCGCTGCGTGGCGGCCTTCTCCCACGCTTGACGCCCTGACGATCAACTCCGGCGTCAACATGGCCGAAGGCGCCACGCGCGCACCATCGGATTCGATCGTGTCCAGCAGACGGCTCATCGCCTGCCCCCCAAGCTCGGCAATACTGACGCGCATCGTGGTCAAGGTCGGGTGAACGAAGCGCGCCAGCGGAATGTCGTCGAAACCCGCCAGCGCCACGTCCTGCGGCACGCGCACGCCGGCCTCGTTGAAGGCGTACAGACAGCCCAGCGCGGTCATGTCATTGGCAGCGAACACCGCCTGCGGCCGGTGCGTCGCATGCGCGATGTGCCTGCCCGCGTCGTAGCCTGCGGACTCGCTGAAATCGCCGGAAAATTCCTGCAGCGGCGCGCCTGACGACAGACGCGCCATCGCATCGCGATAGCCGCGCAAGCGCTCGCGCGCATCGAAGTTGCCCTCCGGACCACCGATGAATGCGATGCGGCGGTGGCCGGCCTGGGCGAGGTGCTCGACCATCGCCACGGCTGCGCTGTAGTTGTCGATGGTCAAGGCGGGGTAAGGCGAGTCCTGCACATCGGTATTGATCAGCACCACCGGCAGCGACGACGGCAGGTTGTCGACCAGGAAGCCCGGGCGGTCGGTATACGGCGACAGCACCAGCAGCCCGTCGACGCGGCCACGCATCGCGCGCAGCGCTTCGCTCTGCTCTTCGGGATGGCCGTGGTAGCTGGACACCAGCAGGTGCTGGCGGCGCGCGCGGGCGACCTGGTCGATGCCGCGGATCAGTTCGGAGAAGAACTCGCCATACAGGTCGGGCAACACGACGCCGACGGTCTGCGTGCGACGGCTGCTGAGACTGCGCGCGGCGGCATGCGGCTGGTAGCGCAGGCGGTCGGCGGTGGCCAGGACCTGCTGGCGGACGGATTCGGCGACGTTCTCGTGTCCGTTCAAGGCACGCGACACGGTGGCGACGGAAACCCGCGCCTCGCGTGCGACATCCTTGATGGTGACCGAGGTTCTCGCCATTCCCCGCCCCTCCGCGGTGATGACAGCCTTGAGTGGCGCGGACTGTAACCGTTTTCACGGAAACGTGTAAAGCCCGCGTTAGTTGGTCCGGAATATGTCGTGAATTCAGTCGCTTGCGTGAGCACTCGGCTCACAAAAGATATTGCGACGCAGCATCGCCGATGCCGCGTCGCCGTCGCCGTCGCCGTCGCCCATCAGCGTGCTGCCACCGAGAACGCGGCCTGCTGCGTGCGGTCCGAGCTTCCGCCCACGAACACCGTGAACGTGCCCGGCTCCACCACCTGCTGCATGCGGGCGTCGTACATCGCCAGATCCTCGAAGCCGAGGTCGAAGGTGACGGTCTTCGACTCGCCCGGTTGCAACGCGACGCGCTGGAAGCCGCGCAGCTGCTTCACCGGTCGGGTGACGCTGGCCACGTCGTCGCGCAGGTAGAGTTGCACCACTTCCTCGCCCGCGCGAGTGCCGGTATTGGTGACACGCACGCTGACCTGCTGCTGCAGCGCATCCGGGGCCAGCGTCTTCTTCGCCACCACCGGCGTGTCATACCGGAAGGTCGTATAGCTCAGTCCGTGGCCGAAGGCGTACAGCGGCGTGGACGGCGCATCCAGGTACTTGCTGGTGTATTTGTCGGTGTCGCTCGGCGGACGGCCGGTGTTGCGATGCGCGTAGTAGAGCGGGATCTGCCCCACATTGTGCGGGAACGTCACCGGCAGCTTGGCCGACGGATTGACGTCGCCGAACAGCACGTCGGTGATGGCATGTCCGCCCTCCACGCCCGGGAACCACGCCTCCAGGATCGCCGGCACCTTGCCTTTCAGCGCGCCGATCGACAGCGGTCGGCCGTTCAGCAGCACCACGACCACCGGCTTGCCGGTCGCCGCGACCTGCAAGGCCAGCTGTTCCTGCACGCCGGGCAGGTCCAGCGTGGTGCGGTTGTGCGCCTCGGCGCTCATGTCGGGATGCTCACCGAGGAACATCACCACCGCATCGGCCTGCTTGGCCGCGGCGATCGCCTCGGCGAAGCCCGAGGTGTCCTGGCCTTCGATCTCGGCACCCTTGGCGACGATCAGCCGCGTGCCCGTGCCCAACGCGGCCTTCAGGCCCACCACCGGGGTCACCGCGTCCTCCTCGCGCCCGGCCACCGCCCAGTTGCCGAGCATGGCGCGGCGATGGTCGGCCAGCGGGCCGATCACCGCCAGCGTACGCACGGACTTGGACAGCGGCAGCACGTTGCGGTCGTTCTCCAGCAGCACCAGCGACTTCTGTGCCATGCGGCGTGCGGCCGCGCGGTGTTCCGGCGTGAGGGTCAGCGCACGCTCGCGTGCGCCGTCGTCGGTGCAGTAGCGATAGGGATCATCGAACAGGCCCAGGCGGTATTTGGCGTTCAGTACGCGACGGACGGACGCGTCGAGCTCCGCCATCGGGATCTTTCCGGCCTTCACCGCCGCCGGCAGGTCCTTCACGTAGATCTGGCTGACCATGTCCACGTCCACGCCGGCACGCAGGCCCAGGATGCCCGCCTCCTCGCGATTGGCGGCCACGCCGTGCGGCATCAGCTCCATCACGCCGGTGTAGTCGCTGACCAACAGGCCGTCCCAGCCCCACTGCTTGCGCAGCACGTCCTCGATCAGCGGCCGGTGCGCGTGCATCGGCACACCGGCCACTTCGTTGAAGGCGGCCATGATCGACTGCGCACCGGCGTCGACCGCCGCCTTGAACGGCGGCAGGTACACCTCGTGCAGCGCGCGCTCGGAGATGTCGGCGACGTTGTAGTCGCGCCCCCCCTCGGCCGCACCGTACGCCACGAAGTGCTTGGCGGTGGCCAGCACGGTGTCCGGCGAACGCAGGTCGTCGCCCTGGAACCCACGCACGCGCGCGGCGGCCAGCACCGACCCGAGATACGGGTCCTCGCCGGCGCCCTCGACGATGCGGCCCCAGCGCGGGTCGCGGGAGATGTCCACCATTGGCGCGTAGGTCCAATGGATGCCGTGCGCCGCCGCCTCGACGGCGGCGACGCGCGCGGCGTGCTGCACTTCCACCGGATCGAAGCTCGACGACTCGCCCAGCGGCACCGGGAACACCGTGCGGTGGCCGTGGATCACGTCGAAGCCGAACATCAGCGGGATGCCGAGCCGGGACTCCTCCACCGCGATCCTCTGCAGGCGGCAGGTCAGCACCGCGCCCTGGGTCCCCAGGTAAGTGCCGATCTCGCCCTTGCGGATCTGGTCCTCGTTGCCCGTCATGGCCGCCGGCCCGGTGTTGTTGCCCACGCCGGCCGGCTGGTTCAGCTGGCCCAGCTTCTCCTCGACCGTCATCTTCGCCATCAGGGCGTCGACGAAGGCTTTCTCCTGCGGCGTGGCATACACCGGTGGTGCGGCCGCGGCTGGCGCGGCCAGCAGGGTGGCGATCAGGCCGGCCAGCAGCGGCCGCGACGAAAGGTGGTTGGTGGACATGGCGCCCTCCCGGCGTGATGGAAGGGGGCGAATGTAAACGTTTTCATCGACCGGCGCATGTCGCGCTGCCAAAGACAATGACGTCAGCCGGCTTCGTCCGGTGTGCGGGCCTCGATGGCCAGGGCGTGGATGTCGGTCTGCATCATCTCGCCCAGCGCGGCATACACGGCCCGGTGACGGGCCAGCGGGGCCTTGCCGGCGAACGCGTCGCTGGTGATGCGGACGGTGAAATGTCCGCGCCCGTCGCGGGCGCCCTCGTGGCCGGCATGCTTGTGGCTGTCGTCGAGTACCTCCAACAACACCGGCTGCAGGGCAGCCTGCAACGCGTCGCGGATGCGTTCGACCCGGCTCACGGCAGGACCTTGCGGAAGGGCCGCACGTCGACGCGGGTGTAGACCCTGGCCGACATGTAGGGATCGGCATCGGCCCAGGCGCGGGCATCGTCCAGCGAATCGAATTCGGCGATCACGATGCTGCCGCTGAATCCGGCCGGGCCCGGGTCTTCGGCATCGATCGCCGGACACGGACCGGCCAGCAGCAGCCGGCCTTCGTCGCGCAGCGCGGTCAGCCGCGCCAGATGCTCCGCGCGCGCGGCGAGACGGCGGGCCAGCACGTCGGGGCCGTCATGGCCTTCAATGGCATACCACATGGTGTTCACTCCAAAGTCGAAGCCTGAATTGTACGGGCGCGGCCCCTTGCCGGCGCTGGACACGGTCGAAGTCAGGGCTTACCCTGTGCCTCATTGCACGGCCGGAAGCAGCGGCCCGTCCAGGGGAAGATCCGGCCACGCCGACCTACCTGCCCCATCGAGGGTCCACCGGGACGTTCGATTCGCTGCCCCCACCCGCCCGCGCCCGACGACCTCTCGCTGTCCGCCACCGCAGTCCTGCGGTGTGCTTTGCTGGTTGCTGTAAGGGAAGCGTTCGCCCTGCGACGCATGATGATGATGGTTGGTGCATTGCCGGTGCCGCGCCGTCCTGCCACGTGCAGGTCCGCAGGGTGACCCGCACGATGGCTGTTTCTTGATGAGCCCAGAACTCGCGTCCGACGCGAACCCACAAACCCCGACCAACCACCCGCAGCAGCAGGAAATGCCGCTGGCGGTGGTGCATGGCCAGCCGGTGCTGCAGATCCCGCAGGACCTCTACATCCCGCCGGACGCGCTGGAAGTCATCCTCGACGCCTTCGAGGGTCCGCTGGACCTGCTGCTGTACCTGATCCGCCGGCAGAACCTGGACATCCTGGACATCCCCGTCGCCGAGATCACCCGGCAGTACGTGGACTACATCAACGTGATGCAGGAGCTGCGGTTCGAACTGGCCGCCGAGTACCTGCTGATGGCCGCCATCCTGGCCGAGATCAAGTCGCGCATGCTGCTGCCGCGCCCGGTCACGGAGGAAGGCGAGGAAGGCGACCCGCGCGCCGAGCTGGTACGCCGCCTGCAGGAGTACGAACGCTTCAAGCAGGCCGCCGAGGATCTGGACGCCCTGCCCCGGCTGGACCGCGACACCACGCCGGCGCACGCCGACGTGCCGGACCGCGCCGCGGTGAAGCTGCCGCCGCCGGTGGAGCTGAAGGAGATGCTGCTGGCGCTGCACGACGTGCTCAAGCGCGCCGAGCTGTTCACCGGCCACGCGATCAAGCGCGAGGCGCTCAGCGTTCGCCAGCGGATGGGCGACGTGCTCACCCGGCTGGAGGACGGCAGGTTCCACCGCTTCGAGAGCATGTTCACCCCCGAGGAAGGCAAGCTCGGCGTGCTGGTGACCTTCCTGGCCATGCTGGAACTGGCCAAGGAGCAGTTGCTGGACATCGTGCAGGAAGCCCCGCTCGCCCCGATCTACATCAAGTCGCTGGCGCTGAACAACACCAACGAACCGCTGCAGTTCTCCAGCGAGTTCGACGACAGCGACGCCGCCAACGACAGCCCGTGACGCGGCCGGGCCGAACGCCCGCCGCCTTTCCGAACGACAGGACCGCATGGATCAATCGCTCATCAACCGCATCGTGGAGGCCGCCCTGCTGGCCGCCACCCAGCCGCTGACGCTGGCGCAGCTGCATGGCCTGTTCCCCGAGGACGAGCCGGCGCCGGAAGGCAGCGTCGAGGCCGCCCTGCAGCACCTGGCCGACGCCTGCGCCGACCGTGGCGTGGAACTGGTCGAAGTGGCGTCCGGCTACCGCTACCAGGTCAAGGCGGACGTGCACGCCTGGGTCGCGCGCCTGTGGACCGAGCGCAAGACCAAGTACACGCGCGCCACGCTGGAAACGCTGGCGCTGATCGCCTACCGCCAGCCGATCACCCGCGGCGAGATCGAACAGGTCCGCGGCGTGGCGGTCAGCAGCAACATCATCCAGGCGCTGGAAGAGCGCGAGTGGATCCGCGTGGTCGGCCATCGCGATGTGCCGGGCAAGCCGGCGCTGTTCGGCACGACCAAGGCCTTCCTCGACTACTTCGGCCTGAAGCGCCTGGACGAACTGCCGCCGCTGTCCGAACTGAAGGACATCGGCGAACTGGAACCGCAGCTGCCGCTGGACGGCGCCCCGCTGCCGGTCAGCATCGCCAGCGGCGACGCCGCCGATGCGGCTCAGGAAGGGAACGCGTCCGACAGAAGCACGCCTGACGAAAGCACGCCCGTCGCGGACGACGACGGCGACACGGACGACGAACAGCACGACACCACGGCATCGGACGATGCCGACGAAGACACCGCATCCGATGACGCCGGCAACGACGCCGGCGACCACGATGAACCTCAACCCAAAGATGACGACGCCGCTGCTTCCGACCAGGAAGACCGGGCACCGTCGGAGCAGAAACAATGAGCAACACCCCCCCGAAGAAGACCTCCCTGGGCAAGCTGTCGCTGAAGCGCGGCGAAAGCGCCGACGCACCGGAGACGAACCGCCTGGAAGAGCGCCTGCACAAGGTGCTGGCGCAGGCCGGCCTGGGCTCGCGCCGCGCGCTGGAACAACGCATCGCCGACGGCCTGGTCAAGGTCAACGGCGAAGTCGCGCAGACCGGCATGTCGGTCAAGGGCGGCGACCGCGTCGAGCTGGACGGCAAGACCTTCGTCGCCAGCGCACTGACCGAGCCCTCGCGCGTGCTGATCTACAACAAGCCGGAAGGCGAAGTCACCACCCGTGAAGATCCCGAAGGCCGTCCGACGATCTTCGAGGCGCTGCCGGCGCTGAAGGGCGCACGCTGGATCGCCATCGGCCGCCTGGACATCAACACCACCGGCCTGCTGGTGCTGACCACCGACGGCGAACTCGCCAACGCGATGATGCATCCCTCGTACGAAGTCGAGCGCGAGTACGTCGTGCGCGTGCGTGCGCCGGAAGGCCAGGAAAGCGTGCCGGACAACGTCGTCGACCGCCTGCGCCGCGGCGTGGCGCTGGACGACGGCCCGGCCAAGTTCGACGAGATCGAACGCATCGGCGGCACCGATTCGCACGACTGGTTCCGCGTCGTGGTCAAGGAAGGCCGCAACCGCGAAGTGCGCCGCCTGTGGGAATCGCAGGGTTGCCAGGTCAGCCGCCTCAAGCGCGTGCGCTACGGCAAGATCAGCCTGCCGCAGCCGCTGCTGCGTGGCCAGACGCAGGAACTGCCGGACGCACAGGTCGAAGCGCTGCGCAAGGACCTGGGCCTGGAGGTCGGCACGCCCGCCGCGCTGACGCTGCAGCCGGTGATCGGCCAGCGCAAGGCCGCCAAGTCCACGCTCCACGTGGGCGGCGGCCGCAGCGGCAACGCCTATGTCAACGGCCACCACGCGGCCGACGAAGGCCGCGAGCTGCGCCGCTTCGACCACGTGCGCGAAGACCGTGGCCGTGGCGGCCGCGGCAAGAAGCCGCACGGCGGCCTGACCGTCAGCGGCGAGCAGGCCGCGAAGCAGTCGCAGCGCCCGTTCAAGCAGCGCACGCCGAAGGGTCCGAAGCCGTTGCCGGAAGGCAATCCGGCCGCGTTCCGCAGCTGGTACGTGCCGGACGGCGTGGACACCGGCCCGGCCGGCCACCGCAACGCCGGTCCCGGCGGCCCGAAGAAGCCCTACGGCGGCAAGCCGGGCGGGCGTCCGGGCGCCGGCGGCAGGCCCGGTGGCGGCGCGGGCAAGCGTGGCCCGGGCGGCGGTCCGGGCGGGTTCGGCGGCGACCGCTTCGGCAACGAGCGGGGTCCCGGCGGCTTCGGTGCCGAGCGCGGGCCGCGTGGCGCACAGGGCGCCGGCAAGCCGCAGCGCGCGGCGCGTCCGTACGGGCATCCCGCCAGCGCACCCAGCTTCCCGTCCGACCATGCCAACCCCGGCTTCAATCCCTACGGCCAGCCACCGCGCGGTCCGCGTCCGCAGGGACGCCCCGGCGGTGGCGGCAACCGTCCGCAGCACGCGGGCCCGCGTCCGGGTGGCCGGCCGGCCGGCGGCCGCGGTCCCGGCGGTCGTCCCGGCGGCGGTGGTCAACGCGGCCCCCGTGGCGGCGGCAACGGTTGAGGCAACACGAAGAAGGCGCCCATGGGCGCCTTCTTCGTTTCCGGAGGTCGCGCCCGACGACTTCATCCCGACTTCATCGCCGCTCCCCGTGGCGGCTGCAGGCTGCCCGTCTCTTGAAGACGGAGCGCGTGCGCCACGATGCAGGATCCCCGTTATGACGTCATCGTCGTGGGCGCCGGTTTCGCCGGCCTCGCCTGCGCGCGCGAACTCGCCGTCCGTGGCCCGCGGGTCTGCGTGATCGACCGCAAGCAGGACCTCGGCGAGCGCATCCACACCACCGGCATCCTGGTGCAGGAAGCCTGCGATGCGCCGCTGCTGGCGGGGCTGCCGCCCTCATTGCTGCGCGCCGTGCCCCACGTCCGCGTCTATGCGCCGAACCTGCGCAGCGTGCGGCTGGGTGCGCACGGCTACCGCTTCCACACCACCGACACGCCCGCGCTGATGCGCTGGCTCGGCGAACAGGCGGAAGCGTGCGGCGTCGAAGTCCGGCGCGGTCTGGCCTTCCGCGACGCCACGCGCACGCCGACCGGATGGCAGGTCGACGGCGTGGGCCCTACGCGCGTGCTGGTCGGAGCGGACGGTGCGCGATCGCGGGTCGCACGCCGTCTCGGCCTGGGCCAGGTCACGCAATTCCTGTACGGCGTGGAATACGAGTTCGACGGCATGACGCTGCGCGAACCCGACGCCCTGCACTGCTTCCTCAGCAAGCGCTTCGCGCCCGGCTACCTGGGCTGGGTGGCGCAGACCCCGACCGGCGTGCAGGCCGGCCTGGCGCGACGCTACCGGGCCGGCGGCACGCCGGCGCCGGACATGGCGGGCTTCCTCGCGCATGTCGCTCCCATGACGGGACTGGATGCCGCGCGGCGGCCGGACAGCATCCGCGCCGGCCTGATCCCGTGCGGCGGTCCCGTGGCGCCGATGCGGGCCGATGGCGTGACCCTGGTCGGTGACGCCGCTGGCATGGTCTCTCCACTGACGGCGGGCGGCATCCATTCGGGCCTGCGCCATGGGGCCGCCGTCGGCCGCATGCTGGCCGCCCATCTGTCCGGCCGCGCGACGTCGAGCGTGCCACCCACGCCACCGGTGCCGGGCTTCGCCTTCAAGCGCCTGCTGCGCTGGGCGTTCGACCACGCTCAGTGGGACCTTCCGATCGATCTCCTGCTGACGGCACCCCCCATGCGGCGCATGGTCGAGCAACTGTGCTTCCACCAGCGGGGCGAACAGGTCCCCGATCCGGCCACTGCCGATTGAGCACGATCAAGGCCGCGCCCGGCCCGTCGGCTACAATGGCGCGTCGATTCAATCGCCCACACTCCCCCATGTCCTCTGCGTTCGGCACCGAGACGGTGCTCGACGTCCGTCACTGGACGGACGCCTATTTCAGCTTCACCACCACCCGCGACGACGGTTTCCGCTTCGAGAACGGCCAGTTCGTGATGATCGGGCTGGAGGTCGACGGCAAGCCGCTGCTGCGCGCCTATTCGATCGCCAGCGCCAACTGGGAAGAGCAGCTCGAGTTCTTCAGCATCAAGGTTCAGAACGGGCCGCTGACCTCGCGCCTGCAGCACATCAAGCCCGGCGATACCGTGCTGATCGGGCGCAAGCCCACCGGCACGCTGCTGATCAGCGACCTGCATCCCGGCCGCAACCTGTACCTGCTGGGCACCGGCACCGGCCTGGCGCCGTGGCTGTCGATCATCAAGGACCCGGACACGTACGAGCGCTTCGACAAGGTCGTCCTGACCCACGGCGTGCGCCATGCCGAAGACCTGGCCTACCGCGACTACTTCGAGAAGGAACTGCCGCAGCACGAGTTCCTCGGCGAGACCATCCGCGAGAAGCTGCTGTACTACCCGGCCGTCACCCGCGAGGACTTCGTCCACCAGGGCCGCCTGACCGACCTGATGGCCAGCGGCGTCATGATGGACAGCCTGGGCATCGAACCGCTGGATGCGGCGCACGACCGCGCGATGATCTGCGGCAGCCCGCAAATGCTGGCCGACTTCCGCGCCCTGCTCGACGGCCGCGGCTTCACCGCCGCCCCGCGCATCGGCACGGCCGGCCAGTACGTGTTCGAGCGCGCCTTCGTCGAGAAGTAATGCGCGCTCGCCCCAGGGCCGCGACGGGTGCTAGGCTGCGCCCACGACGTCCTGGGGAGGACACGCCGTGATCCGGAATCTGCTGCTGGCCGCACTGCTGGCCCTGAGCCCATGCGCGTATGCGGGCGACGCCGTCGAGCAACCCGGCATCGGCGACGTGCCTCCGCCCATCGCCATGAAGGACCGCAAGGGCGATCCGGTCGACCTCGATGCCCTCAAGGGCAAGGTGGTCGTGGTGACGTTCTGGGCTTCATGGTGCGGACCCTGCCGGCGCGAGCTGCCGATGCTCGGCCATGTGCAGAAGCTGGTCGGACGCGACTATCTGGAAGTCATCGCCATCAACATGAAGGAGCCGCGCAGCGATTACCTGAGCGTGCTGCGGGCCAACAAGGACCTGGACCTGACCTTCGTCCACGACGTGCGGGGTGTGGTCACCGACCGCTACGGCGTCACCGCGCTGCCCAACATGTTCATCATCGGCCAGGACGGCCGCATCGTGCGGACGCACCGCGGGTATTCCGAGGAAGTACTGGAATCCTTCGCCCGCGAGCTGATGGCGCTGCTGCCGGAAGAGGCGCTGCAGAAGCGCCAGTCCGCTCAGCCGCCGCGCTCGCCGTAGCGCAGCCAGCGCACCGCGTCGGCCTCGGTCGCGAACACCCGCGCATCGAAGCCATGCTCGTTCGCCAGCAGGCCGGCCCACTCCACTTGCGGAATCTGGTCGGCGTCGCGCTCGACGTAGGCGATGCGCACGGCCTCCATGCCCTGCCCCCGCATGGCCTGCACGAACTGCAGCAACTGCTCCGGCGGCGGTGGCAGGCCGTCCATGTCGTCCACCACCAGCAGGGCGCGCGGTGCGTGCTGCCGCACCGCGTCGGCGATGGCGCGCCAATAAGCGAGCGTCGTTTCCAGCGTACCGTTGGTGCCGGTCACCCACGCGCGCAGCCCGTAGTCGGTGCTGCCGAACTCGATGTGGAACGCGCGTGCATCGGCCCCGCTCATGGCGTGCTCAGCCCAGCGCGGCGCGGATGTCGCCCGCCAGCGACTCGGGCGTGTCGGTGGGTGCGTAGCGCTTGATCACCTTGCCGTCGCGGCCGACGAGGAACTTGCTGAAATTCCATTTGATCGCGCCGATGCCGAGCAGCCCGCTTTTCTCCTGCTTCAGCCACGCCCACAGCGGATGCGCATCGCTGCCGTTGACGTCGACCTTGGCGAACATCGGGAAGGTCACGTCGTAATTGAGCGAACAAAAATTGCGGATCTCCGCCTCGTCGCCCGGCTCCTGGTGGCCGAACTGGTCGCACGGGAAGCCCAGCACCACCAATCCCTGCGGACCATACTCGCGCCACAGCGCCTCCAGCCCGGTGTACTGCGGCGTGAACCCGCACTTGGACGCGACGTTGACGATCAGCAGGACCTTGCCCTGGTACTCGGACAACGAACGCTCGCGACCATCGAGGTCCTGGGCGGAGAAATCGTAGGCGGTGGTCATGGCGGGCTCCGGGAAAGGCGCTATCAGACACCTCCGGCGCGGATGGGGCAAGCGACTGCGCGACTCAGGCGCCCGTGGGAGCGACGTCAGTCGCGATAAAGGCGTCCTGATCTCTCATCGCGACTGACGTCGCCCTCACATCCAATCCCCAGCGCGCCGTGGATCGATGCCGGCGGGTGCGCGCTGCCGCCCTTGATGACCCGTGCCAGCGCGCCGAACTGCCGCAGCGCAGGACCGAAGGCGACCACCGGCTTCACTAGTTTCTCCGGCAGGGCCGCATAGGCCATTCCACTGCGACGGGCGGCCGCCCATGCCTTTCGTCATGGGTCCGGCCTTTCCCCCTTGGGTTACCCTTGGGAATCCACCTTTGTAAGGACGTAGCGCTCCATGACCACCCGCCTCGCCATCGCGCTTGCCGCGACCCTCGGACTCGCCATGCCCGCCTACAGCCAGGCCGCCACGCCGGCCACCCAGACCGCCCAGGCGGCCAACCCCTTCTTCGCCGAGAGCCCGCTGCCGCTGCACTATCCGCAGTTCGACAAGATCAAGGACAGCGATTTCGCCCCCGCCTTCGATGCCGGCATGGCCGAGCAGCTGAAGGAAATCGACGCGATCGCCAACAATCCGGCCGCGCCGACCTTCGACAACACCATCATCGCGCTGGAGAAGTCTGGCCAGGTGCTGGACCGCGCCACCACGGTGTTCTTCAACCTGGTGGGCACCGACACCAACGACGCGCGCAACAAGCTGCGTGCAGACTACTCCGCCAAGTTCGCCGCGCACGGCGATGCGATCAGCCTGAATCCCAAGATGTTCGCCCGCATCAAGGCGCTCTACGACCAGCGCAACGCGCTGGGCCTGGACGCGCAGGGCGTGCGCCTGATCGAGCGCTACCACACCAGCTTCGTCCGCTCCGGCGCCAACCTCAACGACGCGGACAAGGCCAGGCTGAAGGCGATGAACGCCGAGCTCGCCTCGCTGGGCACGCAGTTCAGCGATTTCGTGCTGAAGGAAGTCAACGCCTCGGCCATCGTGGTCGACGACGTCAAGCAGCTCGACGGCCTGACCGAAGGCCAGATCGCCACCGCCGCCGAAGCGGCCAAGAAGCGCGGCCTGGAAGGCAAGTACGTGCTGACCCTGCTCAACACCACCGGCCAGCCGCCCGAGTCCCAGCTGACCAACCGCGCCCTGCGCCAGCGCCTGCACGAGGCATCGGTCAAGCGCGGCAGCCGTGGCGGCGAGTTCGACACCACCGCGCTGGTCTCGCGCATCATGAAGCTGCGCGCCGACCGCGCGAAGCTGCTGGGCTACCCGAACCACGCCGCCTACGGCCTGGAAGACCAGACCGCGCGCACGCCGGAAGCCGTCAACGCGATGCTGGGCAAGCTGGCCCCGGCAGCCGTGGCCAACGCCAAGCGCGAAGCGGCCGACCTGCAGGCGATGATCGACCAGGAGCAGAAGGCCAAGGGCGAACCCACGTTCAAGCTGGAGCCGTGGGACTGGGCGTTCTACACGGAGAAGGTCCGCGCCGCGAAGTACGACTTCGACGAGTCGCAGCTCAAGCCGTACTTCGAGATGAAGAACGTGCTGGAGAACGGCGTGTTCTTCGCCGCCACCCAGCTGTACGGCCTGACGTTCAAGGAACGCACCGACCTGCCGAAGTACCACGCCGACACCTGGACCTACGACGTGTTCAACGCCGACGGGTCGCAGCTGGCGATCTTCATCTTCGACCCGTATGCGCGCGACTCCAAGCGCGGCGGTGCGTGGATGAACTCGTACGTCTCGCAGTCCGGCCTGAGCGGCGACAAGCCGGTGGTCGCCAACCACC
Source organism: Pseudoxanthomonas sp. (assembly GCF_035999195.1). NCBI lineage: Bacteria > Pseudomonadati > Pseudomonadota > Gammaproteobacteria > Lysobacterales > Lysobacteraceae > Pseudoxanthomonas > Pseudoxanthomonas sp. Next base: position 30,353 of record NZ_DASYGY010000001.1, on the reverse strand, counting down.
TGAACGTGCCGAAGCCGCCGGCCGGCGAGCCCACGCTGATGACCTGGGACGAAGTGACCACCACGTTCCACGAGTTCGGCCATGCGCTGCACGGCATGTTCTCCGACGTGAAGTATCCGTACTTCAGCGGCACCAGCGTGCCGCGCGACTTCGTGGAGTATCCGTCGCAGGTCAACGAGATGTGGGCCGACTGGCCGTCGATCCTGGCCAACTACGCCAAGCACTACAAGACCGGCGAAGCGATGCCGCAGGCGCTGCTGGACAAGGTGATCGCCGCGTCCAAGTTCAACCAGGGCTTCGCGACGACCGAGTACCTGGGCGCCGCGATGCTCGACCAGCGCTGGCACCAGATCACCGCCGACCAGGTGCCCGACGCCGACGGCGTGATGAAGTTCGAGGCCGCCGCGCTGGCCGCCGACGGCATCGACTACGCGCCGGTGCCGCCGCGCTACAAGACGCCTTACTTCAGCCACATCATGGGCGGCTATTCGGCCGGTTACTACGCCTACATCTGGTCCGAAGTGCTGGATGCCAACAGCGTGGAATGGTTCAAGAGCAACGGCGGCCTGACCCGCGCCAACGGCGACCACTTCCGCAAGACGCTGCTGTCGCAGGGCGGCAGCCAGGATGCGATGAAGCTGTTCCGCGACTTCGCCGGGCACGATCCGAAGATCGAGCCGCTGCTGGAGAAGCGTGGCCTGACCGCGCCGGAAAACACGGCGGCGAGCAAGCCGGTCAAGTAAGCGCCGGACGCATCCGGGCCGTTCCCGTCACGCCACCTTCGGGTGGCGTGATGGTTTCCGGAAACCGGAAAGCGGTGGTGGAGCGCCGGTTTTCCACAGGGCATGTGGATGACGCGTGCATCAATCTGTGGATAACCGCGTGCCCGCCTTGGGCCACGGACCTGTCAAGATCGGTGGCGAAATTTTCGCCAGGATCCGCCCCTCAGGCCGGCAGGCGCCTCACGCCTGGCCGAAGGCCTTGGCAAGCCTGGCGTAGGCCTTGCGCTGCTCGTCGGTCTCCGCGCGCGGCGCGCTGATTTCCAGTTCCACGATCTGGTCGCCCGGCGGCGTGCCGGGAAGGCCGCGCCCCCGCAGCCGCAGTTTGCGGCCGGTGTCGGAATCGGCCGGAATCTTCAGCTCGACCTCGCCCCCCAACGTCGGCACGCTGACGGTCGCGCCCAGCGCAGCCTGCCACGGCGTCAGCGCGAGCACATGGATGATGTTGCGGCCGTCGACCTCGAACTGCGGATGCGGTGCGTACTCGACTTCCAGCAACAGGTTGCCACCCTGGGTGCCCTGGCCGGTCAACCGGATCACCTGCCCGGGTTTGACGCCTTTCGGCACCTTCACGTCCAACTGCCTGTCGTTGACGTTCACGCGCACGCTGCCGCCGTCATGCACCGCCTGCAGCGGTACGGCGAGCTTGGCGCGCGAGTCGCGCGTCGGCTGCGGACCCCGCGGCCCGCCCTGATCCGCGCGCGCGCGCCGGCCGAACAGCCCTTCGAAGAAGTCGCTGAAGCCGCCGCCTCCGCCACCGGCACCACCGAAGATCTCCTCGAAGTCGAACTCCTGCGCGCCGGCGCCGCCGCGCCCAAAATCCGGCGGCGGCCGGAACTCCTCGCCCGGCCGGTAGCCGCGTGCACGCAACTGGTCGTAGGCCGCGCGCCTCTGCGGGTCGCGCAGCGCCTCGTAGGCCTCGTTGACCGCCTTGAACTGGTCCTCGGCGCCGGCCTCCTTGCTGACATCGGGATGGTACTTGCGGGCCAGCCGGCGGTAGGCCGTCTTGATCTCGGCATCGCCGGCGGAGGGCTCCACGCCCAGCACCGCGTAATAGTCCTTGAACTGCATGGAATCTCCGCAGGATCACGCGGATGCGCGCAGACGCACGACATCCGGAAAAAGAACGGCCCGCGACGCGGGCGCCACGGGCCGATTCTATCGCTACGCCCGTGGCCCCGCCGTGGAGCCACGGCGGGGACGCGCGGGTCACTGCACCTGGATGCGGCGCGGCGTGGTTTCCGGCTTCTTCGGAATGTCGATCTGCAGCACGCCGTGCCGGCCGCTGGCGGTGATGCCGTCGGGGTTGGCGCTGTCCGGCAGCGAGAAACGGCGGTAGAACGTGCCGTAGACGCGCTCGACGCGGGAGAAGCGCGTGCCGTCCTCCTTCTTCTCCGCGACGCGCTCGCCGCGAAGGGTCAGGATGCCCTTGTCCATGTGGATCTCGATGTCCTTGGGATCCACGCCGGGGATGTCGGCCAGGATCACGAAACGGTCCGCGTCTTCGCGGATGTCCACGCGCGGGGCCCACTGGCTGGTCACCACGTTGGACTGGTCGGCGTCGGCTTCGCCCAGGAAGCGGTCGAAGACCTGCTTGATCTCGTCCTGCAGGCCGCGGGCGTTGCCCCAGGGGTTGTACTGCACGATGCTCATGTCGGTGTCTCCTCGGGAAGTGGCGCCGGGCAGCCGGTCGCCGATGCCCGGGAAAATAGGCGCGCGCCCCGGCCTTTCAAGCCCGTCACGGCGGCATGACCCGTGCGCGCTACACTGCATTCAGTTTCCATCCACACAAGGCAATCCCATGAGCATCCAGGTTGGCGAGCGCATCCCCGAAGTGACCCTCAAGCGCATCCGCGAAGGCGTGGAAACGGTGGACACCACCACCCTGTTCGACGGCCGCAAGGCGGTGCTGTTCGCGGTACCGGGCGCATTCACTCCGACCTGCTCGGAGAAGCACCTGCCCAGCTACGTGCAGCATTTCGACGACTTCCGCAGCCGCGGCATCGAGGTCTTCTGTGTCTCGGTCAACGACCCGTTCGTGATGCAGGCCTGGGGCAAGACCCAGCACGTGCCGGACGGCCTGCAGATGCTGGCCGACGGCAATGCCGACCTGGCCAAGGCGCTGGGCCTGGAGATGGACGCCAGCGCCTACGGCATGGGCATCCGCGCCAAGCGTTTCGCCCTGTACGCCGAGGACGGCGTGGTGAAGCACGTGTTCGTGGAAGCCCCGGGCGAGTACAAGGTATCCGGCGCGGAGCACATGCTGGAACAGTTGGGCTGACGCATGCGGCGTCGTGACGGATCGCACGACGCGTCGAGATCCCTGGTCGCGGCACGGGTCAGCGTGCCGCGGCTGCAGATGAGCCTGCTGGTGCTGCTGACCGCCGCTACCGGCTTCCTCGCCTCGGTGGTGCTGTCGGCGGTCGGCATGGAAGCACTCTGGCTGCGTTATCCGGTGTGTGTCCTGATCGCCTACGGCGCATTCCTCGGCCTGGTCTGGATCTGGCGCCGCCATCGCGAATGGGATCTGGGCGTGCCCGATGGCGACGATGCGTCGTCGACACCCACCCCCGCGAAGGGCGATTGGCAGGGTATGGGCGGCGGTTCCGGCGGCAGTGGCGCCAGCGCGTCCTTCGATGCCCCGGCAACGCCCGCGTCCTTCGCCGCACTCGATCCGACGCCGCCGTCGGTCGAACTGCCGTCGCTGGGCGACACTTTCGAGGCCGCCGAGTCCCTGCCCGTCATCCTGGTGATGGTGGTGCTGGGCGGCGCATTGGTCGCGGTGTGCTGGGTGATCTGGATCGCCCCCGCGCTGCTGGCGGAACTCGCGCTGGACGCGGCCCTGTCGGCCGGTCTCTACCGGCGCCTGAAACGTCCGGCTGGCGACGCCGACTGGCTCTCGACCACGCTGCGGCACACGGTCAAGCCGTTCCTCGTCGCGACGTTGTCCCTGCTGTTGGCCGGCGCACTGATGAACCTGCTGGTGCCGGGCGCCACGTCGCTGAGCGCATTCCTCGCCCACTACCGCTGATCGTCAGCGCAATACCTTGAACCTCACCCGCGCCCACGCGCCGCTGTCGGCGAGCGCGGTGAGCTGGTGTTCGCCGATCTCCATGAAGTCCTGCTGGAACGTCTGCGGGCCGCGCGTCTCGGCGATCCAGCGACCGTCCAGCAACCATTGAACGCGCATGTCGGTGCCGAGTGCGCGCAACTGCAGGCGAACGCCGTGTTCGCTACCGGGCGCGCGGGCCAGGGTGGCGAGATCGTTGAGCCCGTCGATGCGCAATTCCTCGGCCGCATCGCGACCATCGGGCTGGCAGTCCGGGGAGAGGGGCGGCAGGCGCGATGCCGCGCGTTCGCGCGCAGGCAACCATGGAGACGCCAACGCCGGCCAGCGCGCGATCTCGGTACTGCGGGCCTCGTGCGGACGGGTGCAATCGCCGGAGAGTCGAAGACCGGTGCCTGCATCGACCTCGAACCGCTCGCGTCCGGCGCTCCACAGGCGCGCATCGCGTTCGGCGAACGTCGGCGGCACGTTGCCGCCCAGGATCCAGGCATCGCGCTTTCGCTGGCACAGTGCGGGCGACTCCGCTTCGGCCAGCGTGCCCAGCGGCCAACAGATCGCCTGTTCGAGCACGCCGGCCGGCGGCGGCACCGGACCGGCGTCACCGGGTGAACGCGGCAGGCTGTCGATCACCTCGAACATCAGCGGCAGCGCGGTGACCGCACCGTACTGGCCGGGCAGCGGTGTGCCGTCCGGACGACCCACCCATACGCCGACCGTGTAACGGCGCGTGCTGCCGAGCGCCCACGCGTCGCGGAAGCCGTAGCTGGTGCCGGTCTTCCAGGCCACGCGCGGACGGTTGCCGGTATCCAGCACACCGCTGCCGTAGCCGGGCCGCGGGTGCGCCTCCAGCACCTCGCGGATGATCCATGCCGCACCGGGCGACAACAGGCGACGGTCCGAAGCCGGATCCTGCGTGGTGTAGCGCACGCGGCCCGACAATCCGCCGCGGTTCAGACCCGCGTACGCACCCACCAGATCCTCCAGGCGCGCGCCGGTGCCGCCGAGGATCAGCGACAGGTTCGGTTGCGCGCCGCGCGGGTAGCGCAGCACCAGGCCGTTGTTCGCCAGGCGTGCGGAAAAACGCGACGGGCCGACGCGATCCAGCAGGTCCACCGCCGGCACGTTGAGCGACAGGCGCAGCGCGTCGGCGGCGCTGACCGGGCCATTGAAGGCGGCGTCGAAGTTGCCGGGACGGTAACCGCCGAACGACTGCGGCGCGTCCACCAGCAGGCTCTCGGAATGGATCAGTCCGTCGTCCAGCGCCAGCCCGTACAGGAACGGCTTCAGCGTCGATCCCGGCGACCGCCAGGCCTGCACCATGTCGACGTGACCGAGCCGCTCGCGATCGCCGAACGCCACCGACCCGACATAGGCGCGCGCTTCCATCGTGGCGTTGTCGACCACCAGCAGCGCGGCGGACGTACGCGCAGGCAGTGCGGAGAAGTAGCCCTGCACGCGTTCTTCCAGCGTGCGCTGCAGGCCGGCGTCGATCGTGGACGTGATGCGCGAGGCGCGCGGCTGCTTCTGGCGCAGGCGTTCGGCCAACAGCGCCGCGCTCATCGGCGCCTGCAGGCTGCGGGCGACCACGGGTTCGATGCGCGCATCCTCGACCTCGGCCTTCGACCAGACACCGAGATCGGCCATGCGCTGCAGCACCTTGTCGCGTGCGACACGGGCGGCGTCGGGGTGGCGATCCGGGCGCAACCGGCTGGGCGATTGCGGCAAGACGGCGAGCAGCGCGGCCTCGGCATGCGACAACCGCGACGCCGGCTTGCCGAGATACGCCCAACTGGCCGCGTCCACGCCTTCGATGGTGCCGCCGAACGGCGCGCGCTCCAGGTAGAGCGTGAGGATCTCGCGCTTGGACAGGTGCGCTTCCAGTTGCACCGCCCGCAGCATCTGCTTGGCCTTGCCCCACGGCGTGCGCGAGTGGCGGTCCAGCATGCGCGCGACCTGCATGGTCAACGTGGAGCCACCCGAGACTACGCGCCCATGCTGCGCGAACTGGCCGGCCGCACGCACCAGTGCCCACGGATTGACGCCGGGATGTTTCCAGAACCAGCGGTCTTCGTAGTTCAGCAGCGCCTGGAGGTAGAGCGGCGATACGGTGTCCGGCGTGGCGGGATAGCGCCACACGCCATCGCGGTCGGCGAAGGCGCGCAGCGGCGTGCCGTCGCGCGCGACGACCAGCGTGCTGGTGTCGCGGGTCTTCGGCAGCGGGGGCGGACATACGAAGTCCAGGATCAGCAACGCCACGAGCACGACGACGGTGGCCCAGCGCAGCCAGGTCAACAGTGCGGAGAAACGTCGCGTTTGCATGAAGGATTGCGGCACTGCATGTGGCGGTGGGAGCGACGCGAGTCGCGATGAGGCGTTACCGGCAATCCGTCGCGACTCATGTCGCTCCCACGGCACCCTGGGATGTTGCCCTCCTCCCCGCGCGCGGGGAGAAGGAATGGACTACGGCTGCACCACCGTGATCGTCGCCGGCGACGCCCTGCCGACACCGCGGATGTCCGGACGGTACATGTCCTCCACCAGCGACGGCGGCACGGTGTATGTGCCCGGGGTCACCGCGCGGACCAGGTAGAACAGCTTGGCGGTACCGCGGCGCTCCAGCTTCAGCGCGGCCACGTAGCGGTCGTCGCGGAACTCCTCGTGCTTGACGTCCGCCGCGCTGCCGCGGTCGCTGATCGCGATGCCGTCGACCACGACCTCGGCCCATTGCTTGGCGTCGCCGAGATTGAAGTTCTCGATTTCCAGGCCCGCCGGCAGCAGGTCGGTGAACAGCGCATCGGGGATCGCGACGTTGGCGGTGATGCCGACCCGCACGATCAGCGCCTCGCCCTCCTTCAGCGTGCCGCCCTTCCACTCCTGGCCATCGGTCGTGTAGTAGCGGCGCTCGATGCCGATCTGGCGGTCGTCCGGCGCCGGTGCGCTGCGCGGAATGCCGGCCACGTCCAGCGAGGCGTACAGCGGCGGCGAACCTTCCGGCGTGAATCGCAGGCCACGTGCGAGCGTTGCGTGATCGACGCTGCGGCCGAACAGGCGGACCGGCGCAATCGCCTCGGCGTCTCCACCGATGCTCCACTGGCCGGACACCAGCTTCTTCTGGTCCACCATCAACGCCTTGCCCAGACGGGCCAGCGCGACCTGCTCCTGCGTACTCAGCCACATCCAGCCGCTGTTGCGGCGGGCATCCAGCTCGCGGCCCAGCGAGATCGCACGGCGGTCGTACTCCGGCTTGGCCAGCTTGCGCTCGTGCACCAGAGCGATCATCAGCGCATCATCGCGCAGCTTGGTGCCGTAATCGCCCAGGTACTCCGGACGGTCGCCGGTCTTGGCGAAGCCTTCGGCGATCGCCTTCGCGCCGCGCGTCTTGTCGCCCTGCAGCGACAGCGCGATGCCCAGATGCACCAGCGGCAGGCCGGTGAGGGTCTTGCCGCGCTCGTTGTCGTACAGCGCGCGCAGCGTGCCCAGCGGGGCACGGTTGACGCGCGCGAGCACGTAACCGGCGTAGGCCTGGTTGGCGAACTTGAGGTGGTCGCGCCGGTCGTAACCGTAGAACTGCGCGCCGCCGGCCAGCAGGTCCTCGCTCAGGCGGGTCAGTGCCTTCTGCAGCACCGCGTCCGGCACGGCGAAGCCGCCTTCGCGCGCGTCCAGCAGGAACTCGGCGATGTACGGCGTCAGGCCCGGGTTGATGTAGTCGTCGTTGCCCCACATCGAGAAGTGGCCGTTCGCCACCTGCATCGATGCCAGCCGTCCGAACGCGCCTTCCATGCGCTCGCGACGCTTCTTCACTTCCAGTCCGTCGATGCCCAGCAGCTTGGCGGTGGCGTCGTCGAGTTCCAGCGCCGCGTAACCCTTGCTGGTGGTCTGCTCGGCGCACCCGTACGGATACTCCAGCGCGCCCTTCAGCGCACTGGCGAACGGAATCGGCGGCAACGCACTGACGGTCATGCGCGCGGTCACCGAACCCGGCATCAGTCCGTCGGCGAAGCCCGCCCCCATCTCCACGGGCACCAGGCTGTCCAGCACCTGCGTGCGCGAGCGCAGCACCGCCGGCCAGCCCGCGCGCACCGGCACGTCGTAGCGACGGTCGACCCTGAAGCCGTTGCCCTCCACGCGCACGCGCACCTGCGCGGTGGTGTAGCCCTCGCCCGCGGTGATCGGGAACGTCAGCGTGCGCTTGGCGTCCACCGACAGGTCGGCGGTCCTGCTGCCTTCGCCGATACTGAGCGGGCCTTCGCCGTTCACCAGTACCTTGAAGGCGCCCGCCTTGCCGGTGAAGTTCTGCACGTCCAGCGTCACCGTGCTCCTGTCGCCCGGCGCCAGCACGCGCGGCAGGCTGGCTTCGGCCACGATGGGCGCGCGCACGACGGTCTCGCGATCACGGTTGCCGTAGCGCGTGTCGGAATAGACCAGCGCCGACACGCGCAGCGTGCCGTTGAAGTCCGGCACCTTGAGCGCGACGCGTGCATTGCCCTTGCCGTCCAGTCTTACCGGACCGGAGAACAGGTCGACCGTCTGCACGCGCGAGGTCGGCCGCTTCGCCTGCGGCAGGGCCGACAGCGCCATGTCGCCGCCGAAGCGCATCTTCGCGCTGCCGCCCTCGAAGCTCTCGATCACGCGTCCATAGATGTCGTACGCGTCCACGCCCAGCCTGCGCTGCGCGAAGAACTGCGCGTTGGCATCCGGCACCGGGAAGCGGGTGATGTTGAGGATGCCCACGTCCACGGCGGACACGGTGACGTGCGCCATCTTGCCGGCGAGTTCGGGAACGCTGACGGTGACCGGCAGGTTCTGCTCCGGCCGCATCTGCTTCGGCACGGACAGACCGACGGCAACGCGGCGGTCGCGACGGTCCATCGGCACGTGCGCCACGCCCACGGCGCGTGCCGGCGTGATCTTGCTGGGCGCCGAGCCGCCACGGAACACCAGTGCGGTGACGTAGACGTCGTGGCGCTCCCAGTCCTTGGTCACCGGAATGGAGAACGTGCTGCCGGGCTTGGCGTCGATCGCCTGCACGTACAGCATGCGGTCGCTCTCGACCATCAGCAGGCCCTTGCCGGCATGCGGCGGGGTGACCGTGACGTTCAGCGTGTCGCCGGCCTTGTAGCCGGTCCTGTCCAGCGCCAGCTTGACCTTGTCGGGGCGCGCATCCAGCCCGCGGTTCTGGTCGTCCCAGCTCCAGCCGGCGCGGAACGGATAGCGCGTGGTCAGGCCGGTCGCGGGATCGAACACGTCCAACCGGTACTCGCCCCACTCCACCGGGAAGTCGATCTTCGACGCGCCCGTACCGACATCCAGCGTGCGCGTCTCCTTGTTCTCGAAGCGGCGGGTGAAGTCGTAGTCCCAGCCGCCGTCGTCGGAATGGTTCCAGTGGTAGTCGCGCAGTTCACGCACCAGCGTCGCCTTCAGTCCCTTGCCGGGCTTCGGCTTGCCGGCGGCGTCCATGCGCACGACCTCGAAGCCGGCATTCGCGTTGGCATCCGCGCCGTCCTTGTCGTCGAAGAGCGGACGGACGCCGACCAGCGCGTCGGCCGGCCACAGCACGCGCTTGAGCGTGCGGTTGACCGTGCGTCCGCCGGTCTCGTAGACGCTGCCGGAGACGATGGCGGCGATGGGACTGCGCGGCTTGGCTTCCGCCGGCAGCGCGATGTCCTCTTCCAGCACCCCGGTCTCGCCGAGCGTGGTGTCGATGACATCCTTGGCCTCCTTCGGCAGTTCCATCGTCGGGTCGCCGAAGAAGTAACCGGGCAACTGCTCCAGCGGATGCTGTTCCACCGCCACCGCCAGCTTGGCGGTGAAGCGGTTGCCGCTGGCCGGCGCGCCGTACAGGTAGGCGGCCGTCGCCTTGAGCTTGAGCGGCTGGCCCGGCTTGAGCACCGGCGCGGCGTCCAGGTCCAGCTTCATGCGCTCGGGCAGGAATTCCTCGATGCGCAGCGTCATGCCCTGCACCGCCTCCTTGCTGGCCGGGTCGGTGCGGAACTCCACCTGCCAGCGACCCGTCGGCGCTTCCGCCGGGATCGCCTGCTCGAAGCTGAAATAGCCCTGCGCGCCCGGCTGCAGGCGCGTCTCGCGGAACACCTTGCCGTCGGGCTGCTTCAGGCGCAGGAACACGGGCTGGCCGCCGCCCTGCTTGGGCGCCGGCACCGGCTTGCCGTCGTTGTCGCGCAGCAGGGCGGAGATGCGGACGGTCTCGCCAGGCCGGTACAGGTCGCGTCCCGACCAGGCGAAGACGTCGAACCACGCCTGCTCGCGGCCGGCGACAGCGAACTCCGACAGATCCAGCGCCGGCTGGTTGAACGGCAGCATCGACACGTCCTTGCCGCGCGTGGCCACCAGCACGTGACCGGCGTCCAGCGTGTAGTTCAGCAGCGCATTGCCGTTGCCGTCGGTCTTGCCGGCCAGGATGGCTTCGCCACGGGCATCGAGCACCTTCAGTTCGACGCCGCCGGTGGCCGAGCCGTCCTGCAGCGAGGCGGTGTGGACGAACAGCGTGTCCTTGTACGCGCGCGTGTGCAGACCGATGTCGCTGACGGTGAAGAAGGCGGTCTCGAACTCGCCGGCGAACTTGCCCGTTCGCTTCATCACGGCGAAGTACAAACCGGGGTCCTGCAGCTCGCGGATGTCCTGGATGGGCAGGTAGGTCAGCACGCGTTCGTTGGGCTTGCCGCCCAGCACGAAGCGGTTGAGGTAGACCGGCTCGGCCAGCTTGCCCAGCGGCGTGCTGTCGCCGTAGTCGCTGTCCAGGTCCCAGCTGCCGCGACGACCGCCGCGCTGGTACTCGGCGAAGAACTTGGGCAGCTGCTTCTCGGTGACGCGCAGGAACTCCACGTCCACTTCCGGCACGTTGATCGACACCACCGGCAGGCCCCGGCTCTCGCGCGCCGGCAGCACGCTGCCCTGCGAGGCGAAGCCGACCGCGGGTTCCAGCTCGCCGGTGTGGACCTTGCGCGTGTCGTCCTTGCCCAGGCGCGTGCCATCGGCGGCGGACAGGCCGGCCTTCAGGGTGACCTCGTAATCCTTGGCCGCTTCAACCGACGGGAAGCGCAGCACCAGACCCTTGTCGTCCAGCACCCAGCTGCCTTTCACCGCCGCGCCGTTGGCGTCCTTCACCACCAGCAGCGTGTCGAAATCCTGCGAACTCACCAGCGGACGGCTGAACTCCAGCGCGATGGCGAGATCGCCGTCATGCTGGTCGGGATAGGCGCCGACCAGGGCGAAGCCTTCCACCTTGGCGGCCTGTGCCTTGATGGGCTCGCCGCTCGCTTCGGGCAATTGCCCGGACTCGTTGCGCTTGCAGCCGGCCAGGGCCGTCGCTGCCAGCAGGCCAATAAAAAACGCGCGCATCCAGCGGCTGCGCGCGTTGTTGCCGTTCCCGTCTACCGATCCCATCTGCCATTCCCTGCCGTGGTCGTACCGGCAGTATAGAACGCGACAACGAAAGCGGCGGGGTCATTCCCGCACGCCTTCGATGATTGGGCATCAGGCCTCGGGCGGCGAGTCCGTCGCCTCGGGTGTCGTGGCGACCACGCCGGGTACGCCCTCCGCGCCTTCGTCGTCGTCCAGCGACGCGTCCAGACGCTCCACCGCCTGCAGGGTCTCGCCATCGGCCAGGCGGATCAGGGTGACGCCCTGGGTGTTGCGGCCCACCTGCGAGATTTCCGCCGCGCGCGTGCGCACCAGCGTGCCGCCGTCGGAGATCAGCAGCACCTCGTGGTGGTCGGAGAGCTGGATGGCACCGACCAGGCGGCCGTTACGTTCGGTGGTCTTCAACGCGATGACGCCGCGGGTGCCGCGGCCCTTGCGCGGATAGTCGGCCACCGGCGTGCGCTTGCCGTAGCCGCGCTCGCTCGCGGTCAGGATGTCGCCTTCGCCATCGACCACCACCAGGCTGACCACTTCGGAGCCGGTGTCGGCGATGACCGCCGCGCCCTCGCCGTCGCCCGCCTCGCCCTCGTCCTGCTCGCCCTCGACGTCCGCGTCCGCGCCTTCGGCCAGGCGCATGCCGCGCACGCCGGTGGCGGTACGGCCCATCGCGCGCACCAGCGACTCGGAGAAGCGCACGGCGCGGCCGTTGGACGCGAACAGCATGATGTCGCGCTCGCCGTCGGTCAGGGCCACGCCGACCAGCGCGTCGCCTTCGTCCAGGTTGATCGCGATCTTGCCGCGCGCCAGCTTGAACGCGAATTCGGTGAGCGGCGTCTTCTTGACGGTGCCGTTCTTCGTGGCGAAGAAGACGAACTTGCCCTCCTCGTAATCGCGCACGGGCACCACGGCCTGGACCTTCTCGCCCGGTTCCAGCGGGATCCAGTTGATGATCGGACGGCCGCGCGCATTGGAGCCGGCCTCGGGCAGCTGGTACACCGGCAGCCAGAACACTTTGCCGCTGCTGGTGAAGGTGAGCAGCGTGTCGTGCGTGTTGACCAGCCACAGCTGGTCGATGAAATCCTCTTCCTTGGTCGCCGCCGCGCTGCGGCCGCGGCCGCCGCGCTTCTGCGCGCGGTAGGCGCTGGCCGGCTGGCGCTTGGCGTAACCGGCGTGCGACAGCGTGACCACCATGTCTTCCGGCGCGATCAGGTCCAGGATGTCCAGGTCTTCTTCGCTGTGGCGGATCTCGCTGCGACGCTCGTCGCCGAACTCGGCCTTGACGTTCAGCAGTTCGTCGCGGATCACCTGCAGCAGCACGTCCGGGTTCTCGAGGATGCGGATCAGGCCGGCGATGGTCTCCAGCAGCTGGCGGTATTCCTCGGTCAGCTTTTCCTGCTCCAGGCCGGTCAGGCGGTGCAGGCGCATTTCCAGGATCTGCGTGGCCTGCGCCTCGCTGAGCTGGTAGCGGCCGTCGACGAAACCGATCGCGGCCGGCAGGTCTTCCGGGCGCGACGCTTCGGCGCCGGCAGCGGCGAGCAGCGAGCCGACCAGGCCCGGCTCCCAGGTCTTGGCCAGCATGCGCTCGCGCGCTTCCTGCGGGTTGGCCGAGGTCTTGATCAGCTCGATCATCTCGTCGATGTTGGCGAGCGCGACCGTCAGGCCTTCCAGGATGTGGGCGCGGTTGCGCGCCTTGCGCAGTTCGAAGATGGTCCGGCGGGTCACCACTTCGCGGCGGTGGCGCACGAACGCTTCCAGCATCTGCTTCAGGTTGAGCAGCTGCGGACGGCCGTCGACCAGCGCCACCATGTTGATGCCGAATACCGATTCCATCGGCGTCTGCAGGTACAGGTTGTTGAGGACGACCTCGGCCGATTCGCCGCGCTTGACCTCGATGTAGATGCGCATGCCGTCCTTGTCGGACTCGTCGCGCAGCTCGCTGATTCCCTCGAGCTTCTTCTCCTTCACCAGCTCGGCGATCTTCTCGATCAGCCGCGCCTTGTTCACCTGGTACGGGATCTCGGTGACGATGATCGATTCGCGGCCGTTGTCGTCGTTGACCTCGATGTCGGCCTTGGCGCGCATGCGCACGCGGCCGCGGCCCGTGCGGTAGCCGGCGATGATGCCGGCAGTACCGTTGATGATGCCGCCGGTGGGGAAATCCGGGCCGGGGATGTACTGCATCAGGCCATCGACATCCAGTTCCGGATTGTCGATCAGCGCGATCAGGCCGTTGACCACCTCCGACAGGTTGTGCGGCGGGATGTTGGTGGCCATGCCCACCGCGATGCCGGCCGACCCGTTGACCAGCAGGTTCGGAAAGCGCGTCGGCAGGACCGTCGGCTCCTGTTCCTTCTCGTCGTAGTTGGGCTGGAAATCGACGGTTTCCTTGTCGATGTCGGCCAGCAGCTCGTGGGTGAGCCGGGCCATGCGCGCTTCGGTGTAACGCATGGCGGCGGCGGAGTCGCCATCGACCGAACCGAAGTTGCCCTGGCCGTCGACCAGCATGTAGCGCAGCGAGAACGGCTGCGCCATGCGCACCAGCGTGTCGTAGACCGACTGGTCGCCGTGCGGGTGGTACTTACCGATCACGTCACCGACGATGCGGGCGGACTTCACGTGCGGCTTGTTGGCGTGGTTGCCCAGTTCGTTCATCGCGAACAGGACGCGCCGGTGGACAGGCTTCAGGCCGTCGCGGACATCCGGAAGCGCGCGCCCCACGATCACGCTCATCGCGTAATCGAGATAGCTGCGGCGCATCTCGTCTTCGAGGTTGACGGGGATGATTTCCTTGGCGGTATCGGCCATTCGGGTTCCGTGTTTCTCAGGTTGTCTCGGGCCGGAATCGCGGCCAAAACGGACCTAGCCGGCGTGGGCCGGCGAGGCAGCGACAGGCGGGGATTCCGGCGGGTTCTGCAGCGCGCCGAGTGTACCACAGCGGACCCGGTGACCGGGCCGTTTCGGCCCGAGAAACAAGCACTTATGCCATCGATCGGAACCCGCGACCGATGACGGTGCGCATCACCGCCGGCCGCTCTACGGGCCCCCGGCCTCCGGACGCGAAAAAGCCCGGCCAAGGCCGGGCTTTTCGCTGGAACTGGTGGGCGGTACAAGGTTCGAACTTGTGACCCCTGCCGTGTGAAAGCAGTGCTCTACCGCTGAGCTAACCGCCCGAAATCGTCGGGGCGCGAATCATAGCCGCGGACCGGGGCAGCGGTCAACGCACCGCCCGGTCACCGGTCCTTGGTATCGCACAGCGAACTGACCCGGCGCGGCGGCGCGAAGCAGTCGCTGCGCGCATCCGGCCAGAAGTCGCGGAACACCGCATGCGTCGGCGTGCCGTGCAGCAGCTCGCCCGGTGCCAGGAACTTGTACAGCGCCGCCAGCGAACGCACCTCGATCGGCGACACCCGCCGCAGGATGTGCTCCGGCCCCAACTGCTGCGGATGCTCCAGCCCCGCCGCGCACAGCATGTCGCGCAGCGCCTTGAGCGTGTTGTCGTGGAACTGCTGCACGCGCACCGACTTGTCGGCCACGTCCAGGTGTTTCCAGCGCCTGGGATCCTGCGTGGCGACGCCGGTCGGGCAGCGGTCGTTGTGGCAGCTCTGCGCCTGGATGCAGCCCAGGGCGAACATGAAACCGCGGCCCGCATTGCACCAGTCGGCACCCATCGCCATGGTGCGGGCGATGTCGAAGCCGCTGATGATCCGGCCGGCCGCGCCGATGCGGATGCGGATGCGCAGGTTCAGCCCGACCAGCGTGTTGTGGACCAGCAGCAGCGCTTCGTGCATCGGCACGCCCACGTGGTCGATGAACTCGGCCGGCGCGGCACCCGTGCCGCCCTCCGCACCGTCCACCACGATGAAATCCGGCAGCAGCCCGGTCTCGTGCATGGCCTTGGCGATGCCGAACCATTCCCACGGGTGCCCGATCGCCAGCTTGAAGCCGGTCGGCTTGCCGCCCGACAGTTCCCGCAGCCGTGCGATGAACTGCAGCAGTTCCACTGGCGTGGAAAATGCGGAGTGCTTCGCCGGCGACACGCAGTCGTGCCCCATCGGCACGCCACGGGTGGCGGCGATCTCGGCGCTGACCTTCGCCGCCGGCAGTACACCGCCGTGCCCCGGCTTGGCGCCCTGGGACAGCTTCAGTTCGATCATCTTCACCTGCGGCGACTGCGCGTTCTCGACGAAGCGCGCTTCGCTGAAGCGACCCTGCTCGTCGCGGCAACCGAAGTAGCCGGAGCCGATTTCCCAGACCAGGTCGCCGCCCTTCTCGCGGTGGTAGGCCGAGATCGAGCCCTCGCCGGTGTCGTGGTAGAAGTTGCCGCGCCGCGCACCTTCGTTGAGTGCGCGCACCGCGTTGGCCGAAAGCGAGCCGAAGCTCATCGCCGAGATGTTGAACACGCTGGCCGAGTACGGCTGTGCGGTGTTCGCACCGATCACCACGCGAAAGTCGTGCGAATCCACGTGCGTCGGCGCCATCGAGTGGTTGATCCACTCGTAGTCCACGCCATACACATTCTGCTGGCTGCCGAACGGCACCACGTCGCTGACGCCCTTCGCGCGCTGGTACACCAGCGCACGCTGCTGCCGCGAGAACGGCACCTCCGCCGTATCGCCTTCGATGAAGTACTGGCGGATCTCCGGCCCGACCGATTCCAGCCCGTAGCGGAAGTGCGCCAGCACCGGATAGTTGCGGCGCAGCGTGCTGCGGGTCTGGAGCATGTCCCACGTTCCGAGCAATGCCAGCGCGCCGAACACCGCGACACCCCACCACGCCGCCGGCCACGCCAGCGCCAACCACATCGAGGCAAGGGCCAGCGCGATGCTGCTGGCATAGGCAAGGTAACGCTGCATCGGCGGCAGTCTCCCGTGGGCCAGCGTCGATTCTAAGCGATGCGCTGCGGCGGCATGCCGCAGGCGCCAAGGCGCGCGACGGCAGGGTTGATCCGGATCAATGCCCGCGATGCGGCACGGTGCGACGGTGGCGCCACCACCACCGGAGAGAACACCACATGCATCCGATCCTGCGCGAGATCCTCATGGAACCCGTCGGCTGGCTGGCCATCGGCGGCAGCATCGTCATGGTGGGGGTCGGCGTCTTCGTGGCGCTGTTCGTGCGCCGCAAGGTGCGCGAGGAAGAGGGAAAGCCGAAGCGCTGAAGCGGCAACGCGGGGGTGGTGCCCGGAGCCGGAATCGAACCGGCATGGCCTTGCGGCCGGCGGATTTTAAGTCCGATGCGTCTACCAGTTTCGCCATCCGGGCCCGGGGATAGCCTGCCTCAGTCGTGCGCCCTTGGAAAGCGGCGCCGTCCTCCATGCGGAAACGGCGAAGCCCCGCGAGCGGGACTTCGTGCGTGCTCGCGAGGAGCGTGTATGGAGCGGGAAAAGGGACTCGAACCCTCGACCCCGACCTTGGCAAGGTCGTGCTCTACCAACTGAGCTATTCCCGCATTGGCGATGCGCGCATCACCGGTCTTGCTGTGGAGGCCTCGAGCGGAATCGAACCGCTGTAAACGGATTTGCAATCCGGTGCATCACCACTCTGCCACGAGGCCCAACCTGTACCGACATCTGCCACCGCGCCAGACTGGCGCAATCAGGACGCGTTTTCAAGACGCCCTACAACACAAAACCCCGCGAACGGGGTTTGGTGGACCGTCCCTCTCAGGACGAAAAACTGGAGCGGGAAAAGGGACTCGAACCCTCGACCCCGACCTTGGCAAGGTCGTGCTCTACCAACTGAGCTATTCCCGCGTCGAGAGAGACGAAATTGTAGCGTCTTGTTTGGGCATGTCAACAGGCTTCTTGTCGCCGTCGCGCAGGATCGGCCACGCCGCGAGCAGGTACTGGATGCCGGACCACAGCGTCAGCAACGCCGCGATGGCGAGCAACCAGTCGCCCAGCACGAACACCCAGCGCCCCATCCAGATGTCGGCCAGCGTCTGCTTGCCGGGCGTGGAGGCGTAGAGCAGGCAGGACAGCGCCACCATCTGCACGATGGTCTTGATCTTGCCCAGCGCGGCAACCTTCACCGTGGCGCGCTGGCCCAGTTCCGCCATCCATTCGCGCAACGCGGACACCGCGATCTCGCGTCCCACGATGACCGCGGCCCAGATCGCCATCCACATGGTGGGGTTGTCCTGCACGATCAGGAACAGCGACACCGCCACCATCAGCTTGTCGGCCACCGGGTCGAGGAACGCGCCGAACGCGGAATACAGGTGGTAGCGACGCGCGATCCAGCCGTCCAGCCAGTCGGTGACCGCCGCCAGCACGAAGATGAAGGCCGCCGCGAAATTGGTCCACGAATACGGCAGGTAAAACACCAGCACCAGCACCGGGATCAGCACGATCCGCAGCAGCGTGAGCCAGGTGGGAACGGTCAACGTCATCGCAGGCTTACTCGTTTCCTGCCTCGGGGGACGGCAGCCCGTGCAGGTTAGCGTAGATTCGCTCGGCCAGTGCGGCGTTCACACCATCGACGCGGGCGATCTCGTCGGCACCAGCCGCCTTCAGGCCCGCCAGTCCGCCGAAGTGCTTGAGCAGGCTCGCGCGTCGGCGCGGGCCGATGCCGGGGATGTCCTCCAGCTTGCTGGTCATGCGTGCCTTCTGCCGCTTGCCGCGATGGCCGGTGATGGCGAACCGGTGCGCTTCGTCGCGCACCTGCTGGATCAGCTGCAGCGCCGGCGACGCCGCGCCCGGCCGCAGTTCACGGCCATCGGGCAGGACCAGCGTTTCGTGGCCGGCCCGGCGCTCGACGCCCTTGGCCACGCCGACCAGGGTCACGCCATCCACGCCCAGGTCCGCCAGCGCGGCCTGTGCCTGCGCGAGTTGCCCCGCGCCACCGTCGATCAGCAGCACGTCGGGCAACACGCCGCCCTCCTCCACCGCGCGCCGGAAACGCCGTTCGATCGCCTGGTGCATGGCGGCGAAGTCGTCGCCCGGCGTGATGCCGGTGATGTTGTAGCGGCGGTACTGCGAGCGCACGGCACCGTTGGCGTCGAACACCACGCACGATGCCACGGTCGCCTCGCCCATGGTATGGCTGATGTCGAAGCACTCGATGCGCCTGGCCACCTCGGGCAGGCCCAGCAGTTCCTTCAACGCCTGGCTGCGCGCCGTCTGTGCATTGCGGCTGCCCAGTTCGGTGACCAGGGCGATCTCGGCGTTGCGCTTCGCCAGGTCAAGATAGCCGGCACGCTCGCTGCGGACGCTCCACTTCAGCTGGACCTTCCGCCCTGCGGCTGCGGTCAGGGCATGTTCGATCAGTTCGGCTTCGGGAATCTCGCGGTCCAGCACGATTTCCTGCGGCGCCGGCTGTTCGGCGTAGTACTGCGACACGAAGGCGCCCAGGACTTCTTCGGCCGAATCCTCGCCGTTGGTCTTGGGGAAGAAGGTGCGCGTGCCCAGGTTGCGGCCGTCGCGGAACGCGAGCAGCAGCACGCAGGCCTGGCTGCCCTGCATCGCGCAGGCCAGCACGTCGAGGTCGGCGGCGTGGCCGTCCACGTACTGGCGCGCCTGCAGCGTGCGGATCGACGCCACCAGGTCGCGCAGCCGCGCGGCCTGCTCAAACTCCAGGTTCGCGGCGGCCTGTTCCATCGCGCTGCCGAGTTCGCGCGTCAGCTCGTCGCTGCGCCCGTCCAGGAACAGCGAGGCACGCCGTACCGCCTCCGTGTAATCCGCCTCCGACACCAGCCCCACGCACGGCGCGCTGCAGCGCCCGATCTGGTACTGCAGGCACGGCCGCGACCGGTTGCGGAACACGCTGTCCTCGCAGTTGCGGATGCGGAAGAGCTTCTGCATCAGGTTCAGCGTCTCGCGCACGGCGCCGGCCCCGGGATACGGGCCGAAGTACCGGCCCGGCACGGCGCGCGCACCGCGATGGAAGGCGATCCGCGGCCATTCCTCGCGGGTGAGCAGCACGTAGGGGTAGCTCTTGTCGTCGCGCAGCAGCACGTTGTAGCGCGGCGTCAGCGACTTGATCAGCTGGTTCTCCAGCAGCAGCGCCTCGGCCTCGGTGCGGGTGACCGTCACGTCCATCCGCGCCACCTGCGACAGCATCGACAGGATGCGTGGCGATTTCGGCGAGCTGGTGAAATAACTTCCCACGCGCTTGCGCAGGGCGCCAGCCTTGCCGACGTACAGCAGCGCGTCGTCGGCGGCGTACATGCGGTACACGCCTGGCGCGGTGCTCAGCCCGGCCGCGAAGGCCTTGCCGTCGAATGCCGCCTGGGGACTGCCGCTCATTCGTCGATCGGAACGTGGCTCAGTTCGCCGGTCGCGATATCGTAGCGCAGCACCGCGTGGGCATCGGTCTCGGCGATCCACACCGCACCCGCGGCCACCGACAGGCCGGCCGGACCGTGCAGCGTGCGCGACAACGCGACGGTGGTCAGCTCTCCGCCACCCAGACGCAGCGTGCGCAGCGTGCCGTTGCCGGTGTCGGCGATCCACATGACCGGGGAATCGGGGCTCAGCGCCACCGCCTGCGGATGCTGCAAGCGGGCACGGTCGCGCGGACCGTCGGCATCGCCGAAACTCCAGGCGCCCTGTCCGAGCAGGGTCTGCACCACGTCGCCACGCAGTTGCAGCGAACGCACCGCCGAACCGACCGCATCGCACACGTAGAGCGTCTGCAGCGTGGTGGCCAGGCTGGCCGGCTGCGCGAACGCCGCCATCGGACCGGCACCGTCGCGGACGTCGAGATGCCCGGCGCCGGCCCGTGCGCGGATCTCGCGTGTGCCCAGGTCGTAGCTCCAGACCCGGTTGTCGCCGGCCATCGCCAGGAAGATCTGGTTGTTGTTGACCACCAGCGCCTGCGGCTGGTTGAGCGCCACGTCACGCGGGGCGCCGACCACACCCTCGGTCGGTTCGCCCGCACGGCCGTTGCCGCACAGCGTGTCCACCGTGCTGGTCGGCAGGTTGACACGGCGCAGGGCGTGGTTTCCGGTGTCCGCCACGTAAAGGGATTCGCGCACCAGCGCCAGGCCCTGCGGGCGGCGGAAGGCCGCATGGTTCAGCTCGCCGTCGGCGAAATCCGGCGTGCCCATGCCGAACTGCCGGATCACCCGGCCATGATGATTGCACTCCAGCACGCGATGGTGGCCGCTGTCGGCGACGAACAGGCGGTCGGGTGTGGCGACCAGCCCGGTCGGGAAGCACAGCGGCATGCGGGGTTCCGGATGCATCTCGCGGAACGCGCCCAGGTCGTCGTCCGGCGGCTCGTGCAGGCCGTCGCACAGGCGCGCCACCTGCCGCTCCAAGTCCGCCAGTCCCTCGGCACCGGGCGCGCGGTGCTGCACGTTGCCTTCACCGTCGATCAGCAGCACCGTCGGCCAGCAGTCCACCCCGAAGCGCTGCCACGCCACCCAGTCGGCATCGTGCGCCAGCGGCAGCGCCAGCCCGTGCCGGCGCAGGCGCTTCAACGCAGCCCGCGGATCGCGTTCGCTGTCGAAACGCGGCACGTGGATGACCAGCGCCTGCAGCCGACCGACGTAGCGGGCCTGCAGCATCGCCAGGTCGTTGAGCCGCTGCGCGCACCACGCGGACGCGCTGTTGACGAAGGCCAGCGCGACGATGCGTCCCCGCTGCTCGTGCAGCGTGGTCGCGGGCGCGTTGAGCCATTGCAGGCCGCGCGGCAGTTCGGGTGCCAGAGTCATGTGCGTCATCCTCCCTGATTATGCCCCAATCTCAACCGGCGACGAGCCGCGCCACGACCGCCTGTGCGGCCGAATCGACCAGTCGCCAGACCCGCGCGAAGTCCTCCGGTCCGCCCGTGTAAGGGTCGGGAATCTCGCCGTCGGCCTGCACGCCCGCCCAGTCCAGCAGCAGCGCCACCCGGTCGCGTCGCGCCGACGGCGCGATGCGCAGGACATCGCGGATATTGGCGCGGTCGGCGCACAGGATCCAGTCGAACGCGTCGAAATCCTCCCTCGTCAACTGGCGCGCCCGCTGCCCACCGATATCGACGCCCTGCCCCCGCGCACATGCGATGGCACGCCGGTCCGGCGGTTCGCCGGCATGCCAGCCCCCGGTGCCCGCCGAGTCCACGTGCACGCGCCCGGCCAGCGGCGAAGACGCCAGCCGCGCCCGCAGCGCGCCTTCGGCCATCGGCGAGCGGCAGATGTTGCCCAGGCAGACCACCAGCAGCTTCATGCCTGCGCCTGCAGGATCGCCTCGGCGCGGGCCAGGTCCTCGGGCGTGTCGACGCCCGGCGGGAACGGTTCCGGCGTCAACGCCACGGCGATGCGGTGGCCGGCTTCCAGCACCCGCAACTGTTCCAGCGATTCCACCTGCTCCAGTCGTCCCGGCGGCAAGGCGGAGAACCGGCGCAGGAACCCGGCCCGGTACGCATAGATGCCGATATGCCGCAGCCACTGTCCCGGTGGCAGCACGTCGCGCGACTGCGCGAACGCGTCGCGGTGCCACGGGATCGGCGCGCGGCTGAAGTACAGCGCGTCGCCGTTCGCGGCACGCACCAGCTTGACGGCGTTGGGATCGAACAGCGTGGCCGCGTCCTCCACGGGCACGGCCAGCGTCGCCATGGCCGCGCCACTGGCCGCCAGCGTCTCGGCGACGGCGCGGATGCCGGCCGGGGGCGCGAACGGTTCGTCGCCCTGCAGGTTCACCACCAGCGTATCGTCGGGCCAGCCGGCGATGTCCGCGCACTCGGCCAGGCGGTCGCTGCCGGACGCATGCCGTTCGGAGGTCATCGCCACCTGCACGCCGGTGCCCTGCAGGACCTCGCGGATCCGTGCGTCGTCGGTGGCCACCCACACCTCGCGCGCACCGGCGGCGAGGGCCCGGCGCGCCACGTGCACCACCAGCGGCGTGCCGCCCAGCAGCCGCAACGGCTTGCCGGGCAGGCGGGAGGCGGCGTAGCGGGCGGGAATGGCGACGATGAAATCGGTCATCGGTGTCCGGATCCTGAGTGACGGGGGAGCACTACGTCGAGGCGGCACTCGTGGACGACCCCAGCTTCTCCAGCAAGGCGATCCAGAACGCCTCCGGCAGCTTCGCCGCGACCGGCACGCTGTAGAACCAGGCATTGGCGAAGGCGACGCACTTCACCGCGTCCTTCTCGGTCATCAACACGGGCAGCTCGCTGCCGAACGCGAAATCCCCGGCCTGGTAATCGTGGTGGTCGGCGAACGCGTGCGGCACCACGCCGAGACCCCTGGCGCGCAGCATGGCGAAGAAACGGCCCGGGTTGCCGATGCCGGCGACCGCATGCACGCGCTGGCCCGCGAACGCCGACAGCGGCTTCGGCCGGCCGCCGCGCAACGGCAGCGCATCGTCGGCCTGCAGGTGCATCGGCCATTCGCCGAACTGCGCGGCATCGCCGGCGTCAGGCAGGTTGACCACGCGGAAGTCGCATATCGCCGCGCGCGCCGCGGGCTCGCGCAGCGGGCCGGCCGGCATCAGTCGGCCGTTGCCGTAGCGGCGCGCACCGTCGATCACTTCGATCTCCACATCGCGCCGCAGGCGGTAGTGCTGCAGACCGTCGTCGCAGATGACCACGTCGCAACCCGCCGCAACCAGGGCTTTCGCCGCCGCCACGCGGTCGCGATCCACGCGCACGCGGGTACCGGTCTGGCGCGCGATCAGCACCGGTTCGTCGCCGCCGTCGGCGGGCGGCGTGGCCGCATCCACCCAGCGCGCCTGCCCCCCGTCGCGGCGACCATAGCCCCGGCTGGCCACGCCCGGCTTGAAGCCGGCCGCACGCAGGCGCTCCACCAGCGCGATGGTCAGCGGCGTCTTGCCGGTGCCGCCGGCGGTGATGTTGCCCACCACGATGACCGGCACGCCAAGGCGATGCGCACGCAGCAGGCCGACGCCATACAGGAGCCGGCGCAGCGCGACCAGCGTGCCGTACACCCCGGCCAGCATGCGCGTCCACCAAGGCACGGGCCCCTCGCCGAACCAGTACCCGGGAGGCTGCGGCATCGCACGTTTGCTCACCCGGCCTCGCCCTCGCGGAACTGCATCTGGTACAGGTGGGCGTACAGTCCGCCGCGTGCGAGCAGTTCGGCATGCGTGCCCTGCTCGACCAGCCGCCCCTGGTCCAGCACCAGCACCTGGTCGGCATGCTCGATGGTGGACAGGCGATGCGCGATGACCAGCGTGGTGCGGTCGGGCATCAGCTTCTGCAGGGCGTTCTGCACCAGGCGTTCGGATTCGTTGTCGAGCGCCGCGGTCGCCTCGTCGAGGATCAGGATCGGCGCGTCCTTCAGCATCGCGCGCGCGATCGCCAGGCGCTGGCGCTGGCCGCCGGACAGGCGGCCGCCCTTGTTGCCGATCGGCGCCTGCAGCCCTTCCGGCATCTCGCTGACGAACTCCATGGCATTGGCGCCGCGTACGGCCTCTTCCATCGCCACCGCTTCCGCGCCCTGCAGTTCGCCGTAGGCGACGTTGGCGGCCACCGTGCCGTCGAACAGCATTACCTGCTGCCCCACCAGGGCGACCTGCCGGCGTAGGTCGGCCAGCCGGTAGTCCTGCAACGGATGCCCGTCCAGCAGGATCTGGCCCGACTCGTATTCGTAGAAGCGCGGGATCAGCTTGATCAGGGTCGACTTGCCGCTGCCGGAACGGCCGACGATCGCGGTGACGGTCCCCGGGCGGGCGGTGAAGCTGATGCCCTCCAGCGCCGGCCGGCTCTGGCCGGGATAACGGGTGGTGATGTCGCGGAACTCCAGCAGGCCCCGCGCGCGTTCGAGCGGACGCGTGCCCGTGTCCTTCTCGTCGTCGGCATCCAGCACGGAGAACAGGCGCTGCGCCGACGCGACGCCCCGCTGCAGCATGTTCTGCACGTTGGTCAGCTGCTTGAGCGCCGGGATGATCGCCATCATCGAGATCATCAGCGTGACGAAACCGCCCGCCGTCAGCCGCCCCGCCATCGCCTCGCGGCCGGCGAAGAACAGCAGCAGCGCCAGGCCGATGGAGCCCATCAGCTGCACCATCGCCGAGGAGATGCTACGCGTGGCTTCCACTTTCATCGCCAGCCTGAGGTTGGCGTTGGCCAGGCTTTCATAGCGTGCCAGTTCGCTGCCCTGCGCGCCGTAGACCTTCACTTCCTGCTGGTTGGACAGGGTCTGGTCGGCGGCCTGCATCATCTCGGCGCCGCTTTCCTGGATGCGGTGGCTGATGCGCCGGTAGCGCTTGGCCACCTTGTCCATGATCCACGCCAGCGGCGGCGCCATGATCAGGATCGCCAGCGTGACCTGCCAGCTGGTCCAGAACATCACCACCAGTGCGGCGATGATCTGCAGCACCTGCTGCAGCATCACCTTCATCGCATCGACGGCGGCCTGCGCCATCTGGTCGGCGTCGGAGCCCAGCCGCACCAGCATCGCCGGCACCGGCTCGGTGTCGAAGCGCAGCCCGGGCAGCCGCAGGTACTTGCCCAGCACGTTGACCCGGACATCGCGCGCGATGCTGCGTGCCGCCTTGCCCATGCCCATGTCGGTCACGTAGCCGGCGATGCCGCGGATCACGAACAGCCCGACGATCGCCAGCGGCAACAGCAGGCTCTTGGCCCTGTCGCGGTCGATGAAGGTCTCGTTGACCACCGGCTCCATCAGCTTGCTGAAGGCGCCGCCCGCCGCTGCTTCGATCAGCATGCCCAGGCCGGCCAGCACCAGCAGCATGCGATACGGACGCGCGAACCCCATCAGCCGCCTGTAGACCTGCCACGGCGATTCCGTTCCGCTCACCGCGGCGCCTCCGGCGCGGTGGCGATGTTGATCCTGCGGAAGCCGAGCTGGCCCAGCGCATCCAGCGCGGTCACCACCGACTGGTGCGGGGTGCGGGCGTCGGCGCGCAGCAGGACCGGGCGGGTGCGGTCCGTGCCGGCCACCTGCTGCAGGGTCTGCTTGAGCGCATCGATATCCGGGCGCAGCACTTCCTGTTCGTCGACGAAGTAGCGCCCGTCGGCATTGACCAGCACGCTGAGCGCCTTGACCTGCGCGGCCACCGGTTCGCCGGTGGCGCTGGGCAGCTGCAGTTGCAGCATCGAGCGGGTGTCGAAGGTGGTGGTGATGACGAAGAAGATGATCAGCACCAGGATCACGTCGATCAACGGCACCAGGTTGATCTCGGGTTCTTCCTGCGAGCGGTCGTCGCGGATACGCATGCGCCGGCCTCAGGCGCTGGTCGGCGCCGCGACCGGCGCGACCGTGCCGGCCGGGCGTGCGGCGGGACGCGGATGACGGGCTTCCAGCGCATCGACCAGCGCCGTGGCCTCCTTCTCCATCTCCATCACGTAACCGGTGACCTTGCCGCGGAAGTAGCGGTGGAACAGCAACGCCGGGATGGCCACGATCATGCCGGCCGCCGCGCACACCAGCGCCTTGCCGATGCCGCCGGCCAGCGCATTGACATCGCCGAGGCCGCTGTCCTGGATGCCCAGGAACATCTGGATCATGCCGACCACGGTGCCCAGCAGGCCCAGCAGCGGACCGGCCGAGGCGATGCTGCCCAGCGCATTGAGGAACTTCTCCATGCGGTGCACCACGTGGCGCCCGGTGTCCTCGATGCGCTCGCGGATCTGGTCGCGCGGCTTGTTGCGGACGTCCAGCGCCGCCGCCAGCACTTCACCCAGCGGCGAGTTGCGCCGCAGGGACTCGATGTGGGCCGGTTCCAGCTGGCCACGTCCGGCCCAGGCGCGGACTTCCTCGCCCAGGCCGGGCGGCAGGATCTCCTTGCGCCGCAGGGACCAGAACCGTTCCACCACGATGGCCAGGGCCAGCACGCCGAGCAGCAGCAGCGGGATCATCGGCCAACCGCCGGCCTTCACCAGTTCCAGCACGTTCAGTCCTCCGGCGCATCGGGCCGTTCGTCTTCCAGCCGATAGGATAGCCCACCGGCCCGCTGGCGCCGTACGGCGTCCCACCAGTGCGCACGGTCGTGACGCCGCTCACGCACCTGCAGGCCCTCGGCGCCCAGCCACGCGTGCAGGGCACCGCCGCTCTGGGTATCCAGCACCTCCGCACCCTGCCGACGCCAGCGCGCCACCACCTCGGCGCGCGGATGGCCGAAGCGATTGCCCGCGCCGCTGGCGTTCAGCACCAGGCGCGGCGAGGTCGCGGCCACGAAGGCGGGATCGGAAGACCCGGCACTGCCGTGGTGCGGCAGCACGACCACCTCCGAGCGCAGGGCCGCCGCATCGCGGTGGACCAGTCCCCGCTCGACGATGGCGCCGATGTCTCCCGGCAGCAGCAGGTCGCCATGGGGACTGTCCACCTTCAACACGCAGCTGGCCTCGTTGCCCAGGTAGGGGAAGTACAGGCCGGGGTGCAGGAAACGGAAACGCACGCCATCCCAGGTCCATGACGCACCCGCGATGCAGGCCGCGCGGGCGTCCACCGGACTGCCGGGTGGTGCCAGCACGGTGCGTACCGGCAGGCTGTCGCGCACCGCATCGACGCCGCCGGCGTGGTCGTTGTCGCCATGGCTGACCACCAGCGCGTCGAGGCGGGGCACGCCGAGTGCGCGCAGCGCCGGCACCACGGCACGCTCGCCGGCATCGAAGCCCTCCTCCACCGCCGGCCCCGCATCGAACAGCAACGCGTGGTTCGCCGTGCGCACCAGCGTGGACAGCCCCTGCCCCACGTCGATCACCACCAGTTCCACTTCGCCGGCGCGGGGCCGTTCGCGGTCTGGCCACAGCAGCGGCAGCCACAGCAGCAACGCCAACGGTTTCCCCGGAACACCGCGCGGCAGCAGCAGCCAGAAGCCACCCGCCAGCGCCAGCCACAACGCCCACGCCGGACTCTCGGGCAACCACCACAGCGAATACGGATGCGCCGCGACGCGCTCGAACACCTGCCAGCTCGGCGCGAAGTAGGCCGACGCCGCCCGCCAGGCCCACGCGCCGGCGCCCGAATGGACCGCCTCGAGTCCCGTGCCCAGCAGCGACAGTGGCACGATGACCAGACTCCACCACGGGATCGCCAGCAGATTCGCCACCGGACCGGCCAGCGATGCCTGCCCGAACAGCACCGCCGTGAACGGCAACAGCCCGACGGTCGCGACGGCCTGCGCCGGCAGGAACGCCTTCGCCCAGTGCATCGATGCCGGCAGGCACCAAGCCAGCCAGGCCACGCCGCCGAAGCTCAGCCAGAAGCCGGCGGCCAGCAGCGACAGCGGATCGACCACCAGCACGGCCAGCATGGCCAGCGCCAGCGTGTCCACCACCCTGACATGGCGTCTCGACACCCGCGCCACCACGACCACCGCGATCATCAGTACGGTGCGCACCGTCGGCAGGGCGAATCCGGCCACCGCCGCATACGCCACCGCGCCCAGCAAGGCCGCCGCGCCCGCCGCCTGCGGACGCGGCACGCGGCGCGCGATTGTCGGGCACAGCCACCACACCGCCCCGACCAGCAGTGCGCACGCACCGGCCACCATGCCGACGTGGAACCCGGAAATCGCGATCAGATGCGTCAGGCCGGTGGCCCGCAGCACCTGCCAGTCCGCGTCGTCGAGGCCGCGCGTGTCGCCCAGGGCCAGCGCCTGCACGAAGCGCGCATGCCGATCGGGCACTCCCTGGGCGATCCGCGCCGCCATGCGGCTTCGCCACGCATCGATGCCCCGCCCCGACGACAGCCGGCGCGCGCGCGTCGCGTCGCGCACATAACCGGTCGCGCTGATCCGCTGCGCCGCCGCGTAACGCTCGGTGGGCACGCCGCCGGGATTGGCCAGACCACGCGGCGCACGCACGCGGATCCGGAACTGCCACCGCTCGCCCGCGCCCACCTGCACGCGCGGCCCGGGCTCGGTGGCACCGAACTCGTCGTACCACGCCAGCCGCAGCACGCGTCCCCGCAGCGGCGCCGGCTGTTCCGTCGCATCGTCGACACGGAACAGGAACCGCGTCCGACGCGCCTGCGGCTCGGGCAAGCCCACCACCTGCCCCCTGACCACCACCTCGCGACCTTCCCACGACACCGGCAACTGCACGCCCATGCTCCAGGTGGCATGCAGTCCCGCCCACGCCGCCCCCGCAAGCACCGCACCTATCCAGCGCCAGCGGCACGCGGTCCACCACAGTGCCAGCCCGGCGGCCAGCAACAGCCACAGCACGAGCGCCGCCGGCAACGCCGGTTGCCACAGCATCGCCACCATGCCGGACAACAGCGCGGCCACGCAGGCCAGCCCCAATGGAGCCGGCCCGTCCCTCCGACGCGGCTCCACGTCAGCGATCCAGCGGACTGAGCACGGCGCCCGCGCCGCGGTTCAGGACATGTGTATAGATCTGCGTCGTGGCGACATCCTTGTGCCCGAGCAGTTCCTGCACCGTGCGGATGTCGTAACCGCTTTCGATCAGATGGGTGGCGAACGAATGCCGCAGCGTATGCGCGGTCACCGGCTTGGCAAGGCCAGCCGCGATCCGGGCGCGCTTCAGGGCGCGAGACAGCATCGCCTCGTCCACGTGGTGACGCCGCCAGCGTCCGTCGCGGGGATCCAGACTGATGTTGCGCGCAGGGAACACGTACTGCCATCCGAATTCGCGCGCCGCCGAAGGATACTTGCGCGAGAGCGCATGCGGCAGCCAGACCTCGCCGACGCCGCGCTGCAGATCCTGCGCGTGCAGCACCCGCACCCGCTCGATCTCCGCTTTCAGCACCGGCACCAACGATCCCGGCAACACCGTCCGCCTGTCCTTTCCGCCCTTGCCTTCGCGCACGGTCAGTTCGCGTCGCTCGAAGTCCACGTCCTTCACGCGCAGGCGCACGCCTTCCATCAAGCGCATGCCGGTTCCGTAAAGCAGTTGCGCCAGCACCGCCATGCGCCCCTCCATGTGGACCAGCAGCGCCCGCACCTCCGACTGCGACAGCACGGTGGGCAGCCGCAGGGGGCGCTTCGCCCTGACGACATCGTCCATCCACGCCAGCTTGACGCCCAGCACATCGCGATAGAGGAACAGGATCGCCGCGAGCGCCTGGTTCTGCGTGCTGGCCGCCACCCGGCCCTCGACCGCCAGCCCGGTCAGGAACGCCTCCACGTGTACGGCGCCCAGCTCGCGCGGATCCCGCCCCGGATGCGCCAACAGGAATCGCCTGATCCACCCCAGGTACGCGCGTTCCGTACGCAGGCTGTAGTGCGCCACCCGCATCCGACGCATCGACGCCTCCAGCAGCGCCTCCACCCGGTCGCCGCCCTCATCCCCCGATATCACCCCAACCCACGGCTGATAATCCATGAACACACATCCCTGCGAATAACGCGTCCACCCTCGCGCCACGCACTGCGCCACGCCATCAGGCAAGGCATTGACGTCACATAGGAAATCCCTGATTGACGCCCCTCCGCCAAGGTTCAATACTCGGTGTTATCACCCCATGCTTGGGGTCTACTAGGTGTTAGGCCTTGATGGAAACGTTCGTGGGCATCGTATTCCTGCTTTCCGCGCTCGCGGTGCTGCCTGCATTCGCGGCATCCATCCATTGCTCTAGCCGCTTAAACAGCTACCTGCGGCAAAGGCACCCGAGCACCTGGGCCGAGATCGCGCCAGACTCACTCTCCGAGCCCTCCCTTTCCGCTCCGGCGACCAGATTCGTCACACAGCGTGCCTATCGAGAGATCGACGACGCTCAACTCAATGCGCTAGGAGATAGCTGCTTTCGGCTACTCTACGTTGCGGCCACAATCTTCTTGGTCTTCGTGCTTTCCGGGCTGACTTATGGTGCACTCAAGGCCTAACAATTCATTCAAGCCGAACCCGCTTCGCGGGTCGGCTTAATTCTGGTGTTATGCGTGGGTTGGCGTATTGATGTTGTCGGCCTCGGTGTTGCACTGACCTCGGCTGCGTCACCGGCTTCGGCGCTGGTCGCTCGCTGACTCATCCGGACCACTGGCAGTTCCGCACTTCGCTTCACTCAGCTTCGGGCGCATCGCGTTCGTGCCGCTCGGCAAAGGATGGCTTCATGACCTTCGGACTTGCGGCACTGTCGGCTTCGGTCTTTGCTGGCCTCGACCCGCTACGTGCTGGCGGATGCTTTGTCCGTGCTCCCTGGCTTTCCGGACCCGTTGCGAGTCGCGGGCTTCGGGTTTACCTTGGCGCGCATAACAATTCATTCAAGCCGAACCCGCTTCGCGGGTCGGCTTAATTCTGGTGTTATGCGTGGGT